>JAZRRC010000097.1:0-13933 GCA_045650355.1 Candidatus Avispirillum sp.
AGGGGAAGGACTTGGTGCTAATTGCCTCTTTAACATATCAAATTATAGTTTGCATCTCCCCAACAAACCCGAATTTTATGGATTACAAATAAAAATAGCTGTTGCAGTTTATAACTGCAACAGCTATTTTTTACTTTCTTACAGCATTAAAAAGAAATTGTGCGATTTCGGTGTTATCTCTTGTTGTGGCGTGGAAATATTCCGTGCCGTAGCCGATTGCGAAAATGGGAACGTTCAGAGCGGTATGCTCGCCGTCGCTGGTCCAGCGCCATACTCCGTCGTCACCGTAGGTCAGTGCGCCTGTATCGTGGTCTGCTGTGATAACGACAACGGTATCTCTGTGACACATGGCATACGTTGCGGCATATGCTGTCATTTTGTTCAGTCTTTTCATTGTTCGGATAACGTTATCGTAATCCATTTTTTCGCTGTATTTATCGATCATGGCCTCTTCTGTCATAATAAAGAAGCCGCCGGGGTTGTCATCGCATTTATCAACAGCCTCGGTGAATTTTTCAAACACGTCGTCGCTGTCGTAGCTGCACCACAGATACGTAGGTGCAAGACGGCTCTTTTCAAGAGCCTTCTGCTGCTCGAGAAGAATATTTCTGTCTTTTCTCGTATAATGATGAGTCAGGAATGCGTTGGGAGTTGCTCCCGTTATTTTATCCGTTGATATAACCGCAGTTGCTCTTCCTGCAAGGGTTGCTGCCTCGCGGACGTTTTGCACGGAGCGGAATTCATCCTCCTGACCGTCGCCGTTAAGGTCTGCGGGAACCATGCCGAGGGCTCCGTTCAGGGTCTTGTATCCTGTGGAAAGTGCAGTTGCGCCTGCAGCGGAGTCTGTGGTGCTCGCCTGAGCATTCAGGGTGATGGCCTCGCCTATATTTACAAAGGTTGAGGGCCAGAAAACGCTTGTTGCCTTCTCATCGGGGGCTTCGATATTTCCGCCCGCATATTCAACGATAACTGAAGGGTCTGTCGCCATTTTTGAATGATTGAGACCCATTCCGTCACCGATAAATAAAAATACGTTTTCGGGAGTTTCCCATTCAACAGCCATAGAGTTGACCTCTTGGGAAATTGTTATATACTTATCCGTATTCCATTCGGTGTTTGAGTTCTCCAGAATGGAAATGATGTAGCCTGCACCGGCACCGACACGGTAGTTTTCGCCTTTGATAACGATCTTCGTGCCGAAGGTGTAGCAAAGATATTCTCCCACAGAGGGCTCTGCCATAGAGCTTGCGCCTCGGGAGGTGAGGCCGATAAGTATTTCATGCTCCTTTTCGGATTTATCGTCAGTACGTATTTCAAGGGAAATACCTGATAAGCTTTCAATAGTTTCCGAAAGTATCTGAGCTGTCCATTTTTCAAAGTCCGAGGAATCTTTGCCGATAACGATAGAATAATCCTCAATAGGCACGTCATTCAGAAAAATTGCGGAGAATCGGTGTCCGTGCTGATATTCTCCCGAAAGCATGGAGCGAAGAATACCTCTGTCGGCATCGTTCTGAAGACCGTCTGAGTTGAGGTCGGCATTATTTTTATATATTATAATGCTCTCACCGAGAACAAGACGGGCAAGAATATTGGAGTCAAGGGCATTAACCTTCTTATCTCCGTTGCAATCTCCCGGTACGGATGAATCCTTGGGAGCGCACGAAAAGAGACAAAAGGCACATAAAGCCGCGGCAATTGCGGCGGCTGTTATGCGTATGATAATATTTTTGATTTTCATAATTAAACCGTACCTTTCACCATCAGCGGTATCTGTTTTTGCGGCGTCTTCCGAGAAGGAATGCCTTGCCGAAAACGTAAGCAATTGAGAATACCACAATGCAAACAAGGGTTGCTATAAAGAATTTACTCTTTGTAAATTCGCTGATATTGTGAAGGCCGTAGAGCATATCACTACGTTCAACGTCAGCAGTCGATATAAGGTCGGAGCTGCCGATGGGGTCGTTGTTGTAAAGGACGGTCACTCGCCCCACAAGGTCGCCCTTTTTAACGGGGGCCTGCAGCGACTCCGTGTTTGTTGTCCAGCTGAAGGTTATTTCCTTTTCTATATCCGTATCCGCAGGGAGATAAACGGTGAGAGAATCGCTTGCAACGAGGGTGACGTGGTCAACACCTGTAGCAAGAGAAACGGGAATCTCGCACATTATCTGCTCGGGGGAAAGAACGTCAAGATAAAGGAAGGAATCAAATGCCCAGTCGAGAAGATTTGCGGCATTGACGTAGGAATAGATGGTATTTTCCACCTTTTCTGCGCCAAGGACAACGCAAAGGTATGTAAGGTCACCGTTTGAAGCAGTTGTAACGACGGAATAGCCGCCCTCATAGGTGCTACCTGCGTTCATACCGCGGGCATTTTTATAGTAATAGTCGGTTTCGTAATAAAGTGAGAGGAGGCAGTTGCGGTTATAGACCGTCATGGCATCGCTCATATTCGTTTCGGAAACGGTATAGCGAAGAAGAGCGGCAAAATCCATAAACTGCTCAAGATTATATGCATGGAGAGCGATAAGGGCCGTATCAGCGGCAGTTGTCACCATATTCTCGTCGTGCATACCCGTAGGGTTTGTATAACGGGTATTATGTGCGCCAAGCTCATTTGCACGCTTGTTCATGAGGAGGATGAAGTCCTCAAGAGATTCGGCGGCGGTGAGAGCGAGGACATATGCCGCATCGTTTGCACCGTTAACGAGCATAGCTCCCAGCATATCTCGGATTATAACTCTCTCGCCTGTTTTCAGACCGATGTTGTTACCCGAAACGTAGGACATCATTTCCGCAGTAACGGTAACGGTTTCATCAAGGCGGTCCTTCAGGACTTCAAGAGCAACGATTCCTGTCATAAGCTTAACTGTTGAAGTAGGATAAACCTGCTCATCCGCATTGAGCTTATAGACAGCCTTTTCGTTTTCAAGGTTATAGAGGTAAACTGAGGAAGCATGAGCAACCTCGGGGTCCTCAAGGGCATTGACCGACACCGGCAGCCACAAAAGCATGGGTACGGTGAGGGCAAATGTGAGGATAATGGCAAAAATCTTGCCTTTTATGTTCTTCATCCGGTGTCTCCTTTCGGTAAAAATTTAATGAATAATGAATGATGAATAGTGAATAATGAATAATTGATGTTGATTTTTGCCTTGGCAAAAATCTTCATTACCTATTCACTCTTACTTATTACCTTTTACTTGCACAGAAAGTGCTTATTCGCCGTATTCGGTAGCGAAATAGTCGAGGCATTCGGAAATATCGATCTTGATCTGGCGGCGCAGTGCATCAACGCAGTCAAACTTCATTTCCTCGCGAAGACGCTCATAAAACTCCACTCTGATCCTCTTATCGTAAAGATCACCGGAGTAGTTGATGATATGAGTTTCGCAGTTTACTGTTCCCTCGTCACTGACGGTGGGACGAACGCCTACGTTAGCAACACCGAGATAGATCTCTCCGTTAACGTAGCAGGTGCAGGCATAGATACCCATACAAGGGATGATATGTCCCTCGGGGAAGGACTGATTGATCGTGGGGATACCCATAGTTCTGCCAAGCTCGTTGCCGTGGAGAACGGGAAATTCAATTGAAAAGGGGTGGCCGAGGAGCTTTGATGCGCCTGAAATGTTGCCCTTTGCGATATATTCTCTGATGAGAGTTGAGGAGATAACCTCTCCGTCGCTGAGAACTGCATCTACAACGGAAGCATTGATGCCGTTTTCGCAAGCCAGTGTACAAAGAAGGCCGGAATCACCCTCACCGCCCTTGCCGAACTTGAAATTGAAGCCGCAGATAACGCCGGAGGCTCCAAGCTTTTCGCAAAGGTAGTGGGAAACGAAATCGGAGCAATTCATATCGCAAACGTCTGAAAACTCCTCAAAAACTGCAAAGTCAAGGCCGTAATCGGCAAAAAGCTGAAGCTTTGCAGACATATCCGTAAGGCAAGGCACGCTATCGCCGTGTCTTGCTACGGCAGTAAAGGTCCACGCACAGGTGCAGGACGCACCCTTTGCGTCCTTCATCTCACGGGCGCAGTCAAAAAGCTGCTGATGGCCACGGTGAACACCGTCAAAATTACCGAGACAAAGCACCGCTCCCTCGGGAAGAGCGGAAACGGGTGTAAGCTCGGGAAGCTTATAAATAGTCAAGACTACGTCTCCTTTGGGAAATTATATGCCCAGGTAGTTCTTAACAAGCTCACGCATAAGCTCATCACGGTCGATACGGCAGATGAGAGCTCTTGCGCTCTTGTGGTTTGTGATGTATGTGGGGTCCTCGGAAAGGATGTAGCCAACGAGCTGGTTGATGGGATCATAGCCCTTTTCTCTGAGAGCCTGGTAAACTGCTGCAACTATTGCGTGCATCTCCTGATTCTTATCGTCGTGGAGAGAGAATTTCTGTGTTTTAGCGTGCTGTTCAGTCATTTTTATGATTCCTTTCTTAGGGAAGAGATTTTGAGGTTGTCTGTTAGGTTAAGGTTGGGTGCGGGATTCTCGGATTTCGCCCACAAGCGGATGCCGACCAAGGTAGAAACCTTCGGTTTCTACGCGAAGAATCTTCGATTCTTCCAGGTTCACCTTTGGAATCCGGGAAGGCAAAAGGTGTTTCGCCCCTTGCGAGGGGCGATTTAGGGCGCTGCCCTAAAAACCTGCGATTTTTTGAAAAAAATCGAGTAAAACTTTAAAAAGATTATCCTCTTTTTGAAGTTTTTTGAGAGTGCAGAGAAATTTTTTACAAAAAAGTTCTTTGCAAATAAATCACTCTCCCTTAGACTTCATTGTAGAAAGGTCGTAGGGGGTTGTCTGGTATACGAAGTAGTTGAGCCAGTTGGAATAGAGAAGATTTGCGTGACTTCTCCACGTAACGAGGGGCTCCTTTGTATCGTCGTCATCGGGGAAGTAATTCTCTGGCACCTTAATGGGAAGGCCTGCGTTTTTATCTCGGAGGTATTCCTTCTTAAGGGTGTCTGCGTCATACTCGGAGTGGCCTGTGATGAAAATCTGGCTTCCGCCGTGGTTGGATATTGCGTAAACTCCCGCCTTTTCGCTGGATGCAAGTATCTTCAGCTCGGGACAAGCCTCGATATCCTCGCGCTTGATATATGTATGGCGGGAATGGGGTGCGGGGAAAATATCGTCGAATCCGCGAAGGAGGATGGAATCCTTTTTATCCTTCTTATGATCGAAAATACCGAATATCTTTTCCTCAAGGGGGAGCTTTTTAATACCGTAGTGGTAGTAAAGACCTGCCTGAGCGCCCCAGCAGATGTGGAAGGTGCTGGTAACGTGGGTTTTTGACCATTCCATAATACTGCAAAGCTCATCCCAATATGTTACTTCCTCGAAGGGCATCTGCTCAACGGGTGCGCCTGTGATGATAAGTCCGTCGAAATAATCGTCCTTCACGTCCTCGAAGGTGCGGTAGAAGGAGAGCATATGCTCTGCGGCAGTATTCTTGGCAACGTGGGATGCTGTATGAAGAAGCTCGAGCTCCACCTGCAGAGGAGTGTTTCCGAGGAGGCGGGCGAGCTGTGTTTCTGTGGTGATCTTGGTGGGCATCAGGTTAAGGATTGCAATTTTGAGGGGTCTGATGTCCTGAGTGATAGCTCTCGTTTCCGTAATAACGAAGATATTCTCGCCGAGGAGAGTCTGTGTGGCGGGGAGAGCGTTTGGAATCTTGATAGGCAAGGGGGAGTCCTCCTTAGCAATCTACTTTGGAAAGTGCGTTTTCAATATCCGCAAGGATATCGTCGATATGCTCGATACCAACGGACATACGAACAAGGTCAGCGCCGATGCCTGCGTTAACAAGCTGCTCGTCTGTGAGCTGACGGTGTGTTGTGGATGCGGGATGGAGAACGCAGGTACGTGCATCTGCAACGTGAACTACGATATTTGCAAGGCTGAGGGAGTCCATAAACTTCATAGCGCCCTCTCTGCCGCCCTTTACACCGAAGGAAACAACGCCGCAGGACTTGCCGCCAAGGTACTTCTTGCACTTTTCGTACTCGGGAGAGGACTCAAGAGCGGGATAGTTTACCCAGCTGATCTTTTCGTGATTCTGGAGATACTTTGCAACTGCAAGGCCGTTCTCAAAATGGCGCTCCATGCGAAGTGCAAGAGTCTCAAGACCGAGATTGAGGATGAATGCCGCCATGGGCTGAGGAGAATTACCCAGATCACGGAGAAGCTGAACACGAGCCTTTGTGATATAAGCTGCTTCGCCGAACTGCTCTGTGTAGATAACGCCGTGGTAGGAGTCATCGGGAGTTGTAAGCTCGGGGTACTTGCCTGCTGCTGCCCAGTCAAACTTACCGGAATCAACGATAACACCGCCAACAACTGTTGCGTGGCCGTCCATATACTTTGTTGTGGAGTGGATAACGATATCAGCTCCGAACTCGAAGGGGCGGCAGAAAACGGGAGTTGCGAATGTGTTGTCAACAACGAGGGGAACGTTGTGGCTGTGAGCGATAGCCGCAAAGTGCTCGATATCGAAAACGTCGAGAGCGGGGTTTGCGATAGTCTCACCGAAAACGAGACGGGTGCGTTCGTCAAAGAGTGCGTGGATCTCGTCGTCTGTCATGCCGGGAGTAACGAAGCGTACCTCAATGCCGAGACGCTTGAAGGTAACTGCGAAAAGGTTTGTTGTACCACCGTAGATGGAGGAGGAGCAAACGAAGTTGTCTCCGCAGCTTGCGATGTTGAGAACAGCACTTGTAGAAGCTGCCTGACCGCTGGATACCATCATTGCGCCAACGCCACCCTCGAGAGAAGCGATCTTCTTCTCAACGAAATCAACGGTGGGGTTGGAGATACGGGAGTACATATGACCGGGAGCGGAAAGGTCAAAGAGCTTTCCGAGATGCTCGCCGGACTCGTATTTATATGTAGTGCTCTGATAAATGGGAAGAACTCTTGCCTCACCGTTTTCGGGCTTGTAGCCTTCCTGAATGCACTTTGTTTCGATCTTGTAGTTGTTCATAATAAGAGACCTCTCTTTTTATAGCTATACATTATACATTATATACCTGCCTTTTTGGTTTTTCAATAGAAACAGGTGAATTTTGAACGATTTCCAAAGGAATTATTCATTATTTTTCAGTAGATACGAATAAAATGACAATATTTGAAATCGAATAAACAAATTTGGGTTTATCGGTGTTTTGCCTTCCCCCATGATTCGGGGGAAGGGGGACCGCTTGCGGTGGAAGAGGGTTGACATCTGCACGGGAACTATCTTTAAATTCAGTTAAGCTTGAAATTAAAGAGCATACAATATTGTTAGTTCTATCATTATACAGATACACGAAAATTTTAGCGTTTGGTTCTTTCCCGGGTAGCAACCCTCTTCCGTCACCCTTCGGGCGCCACCTTCCCCCGAATCATGGGGGAAGGCTTTGTTTTGTGCCCATAGACTGATTATCAAATTTTAAAAATCCTTGCGAATATTCGCAAGGGTTAAGATTATATTTCATCGGTAAATTCAAAAAGGTCGTTCGGAGTGCAGTTGAATATAAGGCAGAGTGTTTCGATATTTTCATATCTGATAGACTGAGTCTCATTATTTACCATTTTATTGAAATTTTGATAGCTCATTCCTAACTGCTTATACAACCAATATTTTGTTTTGCCGTTTTTCTCTAAAAGTTCGAGAACTCTTAACTTTAACATATGATACCTCAACATAATATATGTATTGGTTAGATAATATCTTATTTTACCTCTTTACATATAGACTAATGCATTATATAATGTAATAGTCTACAAGGAGGTTGTCATATGAAAAAGCAAAAACATTTCGGAATCAGTATAGAGGAGGAGCTTCTCCAAAAGTTCAAGGTCGTTTGTGTTTTCGAGGGACGATCCCTCCCGAAGCAGGTGTGGTATATGATAAAATGCTGTGTTGAGCAGTTTGAAAAGGAAAACGGGGAGATTGACGTTGATCCTAAGTAATTAAAAATAAAATAGCGTGCGTATTATCTTACTACTTGCACATATGATGAAAATATGTTATTATTAAGGGTAATCTAAAGAAAGGCAGGTGTTCGTATGTACGGTGAATTGCAGAAAAAGCTGGGTATCTATATCCATATTCCCTTCTGTCGCACCAAGTGCGCTTACTGCGATTTCTATTCATTCATCCCCAAAAGCGAGGGTATATACGAGCGCTATACCGATGCCCTTATTGCCCATATGGAGGCGTACCGTCAGGCGGCAAAGGATCATCTTCCCGATTCTGTCTATATCGGCGGCGGCACTCCCACGGCTATGCCCATAGAGCAGCTTCTCCGAATTGTGAGAGCTGTCAAAAAGAACTTCAAGCTTTCAAAAAATGCGGAGTTTACCGTTGAGGTGAACCCTAAAACTGCAGATATAAAGACCTTCCGTGCCCTTCGCCGTGCGGGAGTCAACCGAATCAGCATCGGTCTTCAGTCTGCGGATGCCGCAGAGCTGAAAAGCCTCACCCGTACTCACTCAAGAGTTGATTTTGAGGAGTGCTTCATGGATGCGAGAGCGGCGAAGATCCAGAATATCAGCGTTGATCTGATGTTCGGTCTTCCCAATCAGACCTCGCAGACCCTTCTTGCTTCTATCGACTACGTAACAAGGCTTCATCCCGATCACATTTCCCTTTATGATTTGAAGATCGAGGAGGGCACACCTCTTGCCCGCATCGCTCCGAAGCTTTCCTTCCCCGATGAGGATACGGAGTTTGAGATGTACGTAAATGCCATCAATCTTCTTGAGAGACGTGGCTACAAGCAGTATGAAATTTCAAATTTTGCCCGCCCCGGCAAGCAGAGCCATCATAACTTAAAGTATTGGAACTGCGAGGAATATCTTGGATTCGGCCCCGGCGCATATTCTTATTTCAATTCAACGAGATTCTCCTTTGTCCGCAATATCGAGGCATATATCAAGGGCGTTGCCGACCCCCAGAGCCGAGTTAATCTGACTGTCGGCCTTGAGGAGATCAGCGGCAGAGCGCAGCTTGGCGAATATATCATGCTTGGATTGAGACTGAGTGACGGAATTTCCCTTTCCGAGATTGCAAGACGCTATGGCGTAGATTTCGCCGCGCTTTACGGAAAGAAAGCGGATAAATATATCAAATACGGCTATATGACCCATAAGGGAGACAGAATTGCCCTCACCCCCTCGGGTATGTTTATATCGAATCATATTCTTTCGGATATTCTTTCCTTCGAGGACCTGGGCGCCCTTTCCCCCGCGGGGAAGTTTTAAAACCTCACGTGTGAGGTTTTAAAACAGTTATGATTGCCAAAGGCAATCATATCATCACTTTCCCAAAGGGAAATCATCGTTACCCGAAGGGTATCATCACGTCAGCGAAGCTGACTCATCACTAAATACTAACTAAAAAGGGTTGGCCGTTTCGGTCAAGCCTTTTTGTTTACTTCAATACACAAGTGCCGCAAGGGCCGAGGTTTCTTCTTTCTACCTCTTCCCATGTGATTTCATGGCTGTTTTTGCCTGCGCAGTGTGCTTCATAATGGAATTTTTTGCTATACTGTCCGCCGGTGTATACATGTCCGTGATAGTTTGCAGCACCGGGCTTTTCAAGAGAGCTGCCCTCGGTAGCGTTACAGGACGTACAGGTCTTAGGTGCGGAATAAGTTGCATCCATCCAGCTGTGACCTGTTGCTGAACCTTCAGTTGCGGAGCAGGAGGCGCAGATCTTGGGGCTTGTGCATGTTGCGCTGCTCCAATTATGTCCGTTTGCTGTGCCGTCTGTCTGTCCGCAGGAAAGACAGGTTTTGGGGGCTGTGCAGGTAGCAAGGACAAAATTGTGGGTATGCACCGTTGTTTCAGGCGCCTTTGTTGTTTCGGGGGCTTTTGTTGTTTCGGGAGCCTTTGTTGTTTCAGGTGCTTTTGTTGTATCTGCAGGATTTAAATTATCGAATCCTATCTGTGCAGACCCTGCGGGGGGCGTTGTTGTATCCGGGACACCGGTAGTTTCTTCTGCTTCGGTATCCTTTACTGCAGTATTTTCTCCTTTGCTGCTCTCTACGGAAACGATAGTATCTGTGCTTGCAGAGCAGGAGCTGAGAAGCCCCAGGGTCAGTATTAAAGCAAGAAAAATTGCAAAAACGGAAGAAAATCTCTTAAAATTCATGATTTTATCCTTTCACTATTCCCTCAAGCGCCTTCATTTTCTCGTGCTCAGGCTCGGGGAGGTGGCCGAAGGGGAAAACCATTCCCATATTATCATATTTTGTCTGGCATATCTTTCTGAAGGGCAAAAGCTCCACCTTATCGATGCAGGGATGCTTTTTTATAATCTCCCGAAGGGCGACTGCATTTTCCTCGGTATCGTTTACCGTGGGGATAATGACCTGTCTTACAGTTGTGGGGATATTCTTTTCGTTGAGATATGCGAGAAATTCAAGGGTAGGCTCCATAGAACAGCCAACGTTTTCGCGATACTGCTCCTCGTTTGTGTATTTCACGTCAAGGAGCACCCGGTCGGTATGGGAGAGAAGCTCCCTTACCTTATCGTTAAGGACGATACCTGATGTATCGAGGCAGGTATTGATTCCCTTTTCGTGGCAAAGCTTGAATATCTCAGTAGAGAATTCAGTCTGCATGAGGGGCTCGCCGCCGGATAAGGTGATGCCGCCCTTTTCGCCGAAATACTCACGGTATCTTTCGGCTCTTTTTACTATATCCTCGGCAGTATACTCAGTTCCCGCCATAGGGTCCCATGTATCGGGATTATGGCAGCACCTGCATCTGAGGGGACAGCCCGAAAGGAACGCTACGAAGCGTACCCCCGGGCCGTCTACTGTACCGAGACTCTGTATGGAATGGATCTTTCCTATCATACAGACTCGTGGAATGTTCTGGAGATAACCTCTTTCTGCTGCTCACGGGAGAGCTTATTGAAGTTAACTGCATAACCGGAAACTCGGATAGTGAGGTTAGGATAATCCTCGGGATTCTCATATGCCTTGATGAGAGTTTCGCGGCTAAGAACGTTGATATTGATATGATGTGCCTTCTTTGCGAAGTAACCGTCGAGGATGGAAACGAGGTTTGTAATACGCTCATCATCAGACTTTCCGAGTGCATCGGGAGTGATGGAGAATGTATTGGAGATACCGTCGCGGCAGTCCTCATAGCAAAGCTTTGCAACGGAGTTGAGGGATGCGAGAGCACCGTTCTCCTCTCTGTTGTGCATGGGGTTTGCGCCGGGGGCGAAGGGTGCGCCGTCGCCACGTCCGTCAGGAGTAGCTCCTGTATTCTTACCGTACATTACGTTTGAAGTGATAGTAAGAACGGAGAGAGTATGTGTTGCGTTTCTGTGTGTGGGAGTCTTTCTGAGCTCTGTGATAACCTTGTGAGTCATATCACGAGCGATAAGGTCAACGCGGTCGTCATCGTTACCGTACTTGGGGAAGTCACCCTCGCGCTCGAAGTCAACGATATAGCCGAGAGCATCCTTAACGGGAGTGATCTTCGCGTACTTGATAGCAGAGAGAGAGTCTGCAACAACGGAAAGACCTGCGATACCGAATGCCATAAGACGGTCAACGTCTGTATCGTGGAGAGCCATCTGAGTCTTTTCGTATGCATATTTATCGTGCATGTAATGGATGAGGTTCATTGTATTAACGTAGAGACGGCTCAGCCATTCGATGTAAATGTTGAAGCGCTCCATTACTGCGTCAAATTCAAGAGTTTCGCCGTCCATAACGGGCATCTGAGGTCCGTTGTGGATACCTGTTGTGGTATCGTAGCCACCGTTGAGGGCGATGAGAAGAAGCTTTGCAAGGTTTGCACGTGCTCCGAAGAACTGCATCTGCTTACCGATCTCCATTGCGGAAACGCAGCAAGCGATAGCATAGTCGTCACCGTGATGAGGACGCATAATATCGTCGTTCTCATACTGGATGGAGTCTGTATCGGAGGAAACCTTTGCGCAGAAGCGCTTGAAGCCCTCGGGAAGTGCAGTTGACCAAAGAATTGTGAGGTTAGGCTCGGGAGAGGGTCCGAGAGTGTAGAGAGTGTTGAGCATACGGAAGGAGCTCTTTGTAACGAGAGTACGTCCGTCCTTTCCCATACCGCCTACAGCCTCTGTGATCCACATGGGGTCGCCGCCGAAGAGCTCGTTATACTCGGGAGTTCTTAAGTGGCGTGCAATACGAAGCTTGATAACGAAATCGTCCATAAGCTCCTGTGCGCCCTCCTCTGTGAGGATGCCATTTGCGATATCACGCTCGAAGTAGATATCAAAGAATGTTGCAACACGGCCGAGAGACATAGCTGCGCCGTTCTGCTGCTTGATAGCTCCGAGGTATGCGAAATATGTCCACTGAACAGCCTCGCGTGCATCCTTTGCAGGCTGGCTGATATCGTAGCCGTACATAGCCGCCATTTCCTTGAGGAAGCCAAGGAATGTGATCTGCTGGAAAAGCTCCTCGGAGAGGCGTGCATCCTCAACGTTGAAGTTGTTTTCAGCGAGAGCCTTCTTGTCCTTCTTCTTTTCCTCGATAAGGCGGTCAACGCCGTAGAGAGCAACACGGCGGTAGTCACCGATGATTCGGCCACGGCCGTAAGCATCGGGAAGACCTGTGATAACGTGGCACTTTCTTGCCGCTCTCATTTCGTCTGTATAAACACGGAAAACGCCGTCGTTGTGAGTTGTTCTGTACTTAAACTCGTCCTCAACCTTGTCGGAGAGGCGATAGCCGTAAGCAGAGCAAGCCTGACGGGCCATACGAATGCCGCCGAAGGGGTTAACACCGCGCTTCAGGGGAGCATCTGTCTGCATACCAACGATAAGCTCGCTGTCCTTGTCGATATATCCGGGAGCATATGCGCAGAGGGAGGATACTGTGTCAGTATCAACGTCGAGAACGCCGTCGCGCTGTCTTTCAAGCTTGAAAAGCTCCTGAACCTTTGCCATGAGAGCCTTTGTGCGCTCTGTTGCGCCGGAAAGGAAGCTCTCGTCTCCTGTATATTCCTTATAGTTTGTCTGTATAAAGTCACGAACGTTGATCTCGTCCTGCCATATACCTGCATTAAATCCGTTCCAATTTGTGTGTGTCATAATACCGAATCCTTTCTATGGTGCTGATTTGCGCAAAAAAGGGCAAACCAGCTCTTAATGAACTGAGTTTGCCCAGACGGTCGGCGTATTGCAATTACACTCCCCCGCGGTCGTCCGCGAAATCCGTCAGTCATGTAAAAGCTCTACAATTATTATACAATATTTATAAAACTTTGTCAATTAGAAGAAATGGTAATTGTATGGGAGTTTTTCTCGCAAAATTGTGATAATTATGTACTAATCAGTCAAGGATCTTTCTGATAAATGCAGATTCCTCGAGGGTGATCTTCTCGTCGCAAGCGGCAACGCAGGCAACGAGAGTGAGGGTATTGGCCTTAACGTCTCCGTCGAGAGTGTCTGCAAACTTGTCAACAAGCTCTGAGAGTCCGTCGTTGTAAAGCTTGAGGAACTTATCGAAGGTTTCGTTTGTGATTCCGAGAACGTCGCAAACGAACTTTCTTTCAAGGGATGTGAGGATGTCGTCTGCTGCCATAGCGGAAAGGATTATTCCGGAAACCATGAGAAAGCCGTCGTTATCGGGGTCAACCTCCTTGCAGGCGGGAAGAAGCTCTGTAAGTGCCTTCTGAGCCACCTCAACGAGGGTATCGTAATCGGTATTTACGTATTTCTGAAGAATATCTGTAAGATTTGCCATGTTATTTCTCCTTTAGGTGCGAATTAAGTTATAAATATTTTATCACAAGGAAGGGATGCTGTCAACTTTCGGCAAGACGTTTTGAGAATATAATTGAAGAAAGGACGTACAATCAATCCCCGCCTCCTGGAAACATACCTGCAAATTCGGGTTTGTCGGGTAGATTGATGCACCACTGTAGGGGTCGACGTCCTC
>JAZRRC010000098.1:0-2670 GCA_045650355.1 Candidatus Avispirillum sp.
TCTTTGGCCAATTACTTTTGCTTGTTGCTTTTATGCATGCTTTTTTATGTACATACCTTACGGCGTATATAACGTTATAAAGTTAATTAAAAAAGAATCGCAGGAAATTGAAAATCCTATTGATAGCGTAAATGAATAAAAAAGAAGCACGAATCTTCGTGCTTCTTTTTTATTGCTATTAAAACTCTATCTTGAAAAGTCTCTTTGTATTTTCGATCATTGCTGCCGCAAGGGCTTCAACGTCCTCGCCTCTTGTTTCTGCCATGATCTTAATTGTGTGGATCATGTTCTTGGAAAGATTGATCTCTCCTCGATGGGGTACGGGAGGAAGATAGGGACAGTCTGTTTCAATAAGAAGTCTGTCCAGGGGCACTGCGCGGCAAGCCTCTCTCACCTTTTCTGCAGTCTTATAGGTAACAGGACCGCCGAAGGCAATATACCAGCCCTTCTTTGCATATTCCTTTGCCATCTCAGCGCTGCCGCTGTAGCCGTGCATAACGCCCACAAGGTCGGGATAGCGCTTAACTGCATCAAAGATAGGTCCGTGTGCCTCACGGTCGTGGATGATAACGGGCATCTTATACTGCTCAGCAATTGCAAGCTGGTCCTCAAACACCTTGTGCTGAATTTCCTTTTCAATATCCCAATGGTAGTCAAGACCGATCTCACCGATGGCGACCACCTTTTCGTCGGAGAGAAGGGAAATGATCTCGTCGTATGCTAAGTTGAGATTATCTCTCAGCTCCTCAGCGGACTCGGGATGAATACCAACAGCCGCATATGCATTTTCGTACTGTCTTGCGATCTCAATTGAACGGCGGGAGGATTCGGGACAGGTGCCGCAGTTGATAAAGCCGCAGATGCCTGCCTCATAGGAATCACGGATTGCTCCGTCCATGCCGCCCTCGTAATCGTTGAAGCGGCCGTCGTTATAATGTGCGTGTGTGTCAAAAATTCTCATAATGTACCTTATTCAAAAAGGGGCTGATGTCAGCCCCTTTGTTTTTATTTAGCGAACTCTCTGTCCGAGAGGTGTGTCCTTATCAAGGAATACAACGCGGATCTCATCATCACCGGATGCAAGGATCATACCGTTGGACTCAATACCGCAAAGTGTTGCGGGCTTGAGGTTTGCAACAAGGATGATCTTCTTTCCGATAAGGCTTTCGGGCTCGTAGAACTTTGCGATACCGGAAACAACCTGTCTTTCCTCGTAACCGAGGTCAACCTTGAGTTTGAGAAGCTTCTTTGCCTTGGGAACACGCTCAGCCTCGAGAATCTGTGCTGTTCTGAGCTCAACACCCATAAAGTCCTCGATACCGATCTGTGCGATACCCTCGGGCTTTGCAGGTCTTTCGCTAGCCTTTGCTGCAGCCTCAGCCGCCTTCTTTGCCGCCTCGATCTCAGCCTGAACCTCTTCCATCATCTTCTTTTCGTCAATTCTGGAGAAGAGCATTACGCTCTCGCCAACAGAGTTACCGGCAACGAGAGCACCGAAGCTGTCGATTGTCTCGTATGTTGTAAGGTCTGTGCCGATCTGGTTAAAGATAGACTCGCAGGTTGCGGGGATTGCGGGAGTGAGAAGAACTGCCGCAATACGGATAGCCTCGAGAAGGTTGTAAAGAACTGTGCCGAGACGAGCCTTCTGTGATTCATCCTTAGCAAGTGCCCAGGGCATAGTCTCGTCGATATACTTGTTTGCACGGCGGAGGAATGTGAATACGCAGTCAAGAGCATCAGCGATGTGGTAAGTATCCATGTTGGAGATAAATCCGTCGATACCCTCGCGGATAGCTGCCTTGAGCTCAGCATCTGTGCCTTCCTCACCTGCGGGGCAGGGGATAACACCGTCAAAATACTTCTTAGTCATTGCAACAGTACGGGAAACAAGGTTACCGAGGTTGTTTGCAAGATCGTTGTTGTAGCGAGCGATAACGTTCTCGTATGTGATGGAGCCGTCGTTTGCGTAGGGCATCTCGGAGAGAGCGTAGTAACGAACGCCGTCAACACCGAAACGCTCGGCCATATCGTCAGCATAAATAATGTTTCCGCGGGACTTGGACATCTTGTCTGCACCGAAGTTGAACCAGGGATGACCGAGAACCTTCTTAGGAAGAGGCTGACCGAGTGCCATGAGGAAGATAGGCCAGTAGATGGTGTGGAAGCGGAGAATATCCTTACCGATCATATGAACGTTGCAGGGCCAGTACTTCTCATAAAGCTCGGGCTGAGTCTCGTTTGCGGGATCGTAGCCGAGAGCAGTTGCATAGTTGAAGAGTGCGTCAAGCCAAACGTAAACTACGTGCTTGTCGTCAAAGGGAACGGGAATACCCCACTTGAAGGAGGTACGGGAAACGCAAAGATCCTGAAGACCAGCTTTCAGGAAGTTATTTACCATTTCCTTCTTACGGGATTCGGGCTCGATGAACTCGGGGTTTTCCTCAATGTGCTTGATAAGGCGGTCAGCATACTTGGACATCTTGAAGAAGTAGGCCTCTTCCTTGGCTTTTTCAACGGGACGGCCGCAGTCGGGGCATTTGCCACCCTCAGCCTGAGTGTCTGTAAAGAAGGACTCACAGGGAGTGCAGTACCATCCGCTGTATTCGCCCTTGTAAATATCGCCCTGCTCGTAGAGTTTTGTAAAGATGTTCTGAACTGCCTTTTCGTGAT
>JAZRRC010000099.1:0-14457 GCA_045650355.1 Candidatus Avispirillum sp.
ATAACAGCTCTTTTTCCCTGGGTAACACCAGCTTCAGCATTTCAGCTTCCGAAATCAATGCTGCACAGAGCCTTGTTAAAACTTATATCGTAATGCTCCAGAACCGCACTACTCTTGAGCAGGTTAAGGAAAGATCCGGAGTTGACTATTCCTACAAAGCACTTGGTGGAATGATCACCGCAGACTCCGTAAATGATACTGAGGTATTAAAGATCACAGTTACAACAGAGGACCCGTATGAGTCCGAAAAAATAGCAAACTGCATCGCAGAGGTTCTTCCTCAGAGAATCTCTGAAATCATCGAGGGTAGCTCCATGGAGGTTGTTGACTCTGCTGTAGCTAACACCCAGAAGGTTTCTCCCAGTATCACAAACTACACAGCCCTGGGATTCATGCTTGGTGCTGTCATTTGTGTTGTGATTCTTGTTATCCTTGATCTTATGGATGACACAATTCACGACGAGGAATATATTATCAACACTTATAACTATCCCATTCTTGCAAAGGTTCCCAATCTTGTTAACACAGGAACCAAGGGTCGTAGTTACTACTCCCAGACCTACAAGACTTCATCAAAGGAAAGCAGGTGAGTTAAATGCCCTTTAAAAAGAAAAAGAATCCGGCATTTGCCGCTGCAGAGCTTTCCAAAACTCTGCATAAGAACCTTGAGTTTACTGCTACTGAGCAGTATAAGCTTCTTCGTACAAACCTTTCCTTTACCCTTCCCGATGAAAAGTGCCCCGTTATCGGTGTAACAAGCTCAATGAGAGGTGAGGGTAAAAGTACCACAGCTGTTAACCTTTCATACGTACTTGCCGAAAAGGGCAAAAAGGTTCTTCTTATCGACGGAGACCTTCGTATCCCCAGTATCGCAAAGAAGATGGAGATCAGCGGCTCTCCCGGACTTACAAACCTCCTTATGGGATTTGAGCCTCAGATGCTTTCTTCTTTTAAGTCTGAGCTCTTTGATAACTGGTTTATTCTCCCTGCAGGAGATATTCCTCCTAACCCTTCCGAGCTTCTCGGATCACGTAAGATGGCAAGACTTCTCGATATGCTCAAGGAGAAGTTCGACTATATTGTAGTTGACCTTCCTCCCGTTAACCTCGTTTCCGATGCTCTTGCTATTTCTCCTCTCGTTTCCGGTATGATCGTAGTTATCCGCCAGGATTACACAGAAAAGAAGGAGCTTGAGGCATGCTTCAGACAGCTTAAGCTTTCAGGAGCAAACGTCCTCGGTTGCGTTCTTAACGAAACAAAAACAGGTGGCGGCCGCTACGGAAAGTACGGTAAATACAGAAAGTATTACAAATATTACAGATACTACTACAAGGAAAAGTCCTAAGGTGTGTATATGGTCGATTTTCACAGTCATATACTCCCGGCACTTGATGACGGAAGCAGTGACGTTGAGGAAAGCGTTGCCCTCCTAAAGATGCTTTCCGATCAAGGAATTACTACAGTCTGTGCTACACCGCATTTCAATGCAAACCGCATGACTGTAAATGAATTTCTCACCGCTCGTGAGTCATCATACAAAAGCCTGTCCGCTATTCTTTCGGAGGATGCACCAAAGATCAGACTCGGTGCAGAAGTTTTTTACTATGAAGGAATCAGCAGGCTTGAAAACCTCAAGGCTCTCTGTATTGAAGGAACAAATATATTGCTTCTGGAGATGCCCTTTACAAAGTGGTCTGAATATACAATAAATGAGGTAATACAGCTCTCCTGCCGAGGTGATTTCAAAATCGCTCTTGCGCACATTGAAAGATACATGTGTTACCACAGCATGCGTGTTTTCGACAACTTCTTGTCTAATGACATTACGATGCAGGTCAATGCATCATTCTTCACAGAGCTGAAAACAAGGCGCAAAGCATTTAAGCTTTTGAAGAACGGATACATACACCTGATAGGCTCTGATTGCCACAATGTTACCGACAGACCTCCTTTTATCGGTAACGCTCTACATCTGATTGAAAAGAAGATGGGAACTGAGTATCTCAACGACATGGCTGAATACTGGAACTCACTTTTTTCAAAAATATACGTTTAATAATTTTCTATAATACGGAAGGAAATTTAGAAATGAAAAAAATTCTTACTCTTGTTATTGCAATCGTAATGGTTCTTTCCATGAGCGTTGCAAGCTTCGCAAAAGCAGCAGATTTTCTCGAAAGCCCCTCTAAGGATCTCGCTCCCGGACTTGATAAGTTTGAGCACGAGGATCCTGCATGTACAGGTGATCTCAACATCATCTCCTACGGCGACAAGGATAAGCTTCCTGAGGAAGAAAAGAATCTCTTCGAGGATGCTTACGATTCCATCGTAAATGCTGACGATCTCAGCGACATCAACCCCGAGCTTGATGGTGACAATCTTGCTGTTGGCGACCTCTTCGCTGTAGATTTTAATTCCTGCGAAGATCATGACAAGCACGGCAAAACAACCCTCGACATCACATCTGACTCCGCTAAGAACTTCAACAGCCTTATCGCTTTTGACGGTGAGAAGTGGGTAATCGTTGATGCTACCGTTTCCGGTGACAAGATCTCCTTCTCTGCAAAGCTTTCCGGCTTCACAGTATTTGCAATCGTTGTAAATACAGCAAGCGATGCTCCCCAGACAGGCGATACATTCTCTTGGATCTACGTAGCTCTTATGGTAGCTTCTGCAACAGGCTTTATTGCAGTTTGCGTTTCTATGAGAAAGAAGAAGAACTGATATTAGCATATGAATAAGGCAAATATCAGCAGAAAAAAAATACTGACAGTGTTAGCAGTATTTTTACTGTTGGTTCTGCTCTTCTCTGCAGGAATGTTCCTTATTAATCTTTGGGAAATCACGCAGAACAGATATGATGCTTCCGGCGAAAACAAGCTTGAAACATTTTTGGAATATGACGGTAAGAAATATGTGCTGAAGGATGATCTGGAAACTGTTCTTTTTATCGGTAAGGATAAATTTGGTGAAGCAGTTAACAACAGCTCATACAATAATGACCAGCAGGCAGATTTTCTGATGCTTCTTGTTATTGACAACGAATCATCTTCATATATTGGAATACAGATAAACAGAGATACAATGGCTGATATCAACGTTCTTGGTGTCGC
Source organism: Candidatus Avispirillum sp. (assembly GCA_045650355.1). GTDB lineage: Bacteria > Bacillota > Clostridia > Oscillospirales > CAG-272 > Avispirillum. The sequence continues at coordinate 3,114 of JAZRRC010000099.1, forward strand.
CGGTGAAAAGATCGATACAGTAAACCAGCAGATCGCACTCTCTCACACCTACGGCAATGGCCAGCAGGTAAGCTGCCGCAACACAGCGGATGCGGTTTCCAATCTGCTCAATAACGTTAAGATCAATCATTATGTTTCTCTTACAATGGATGCAGTTCCAATCGTTAACGACGCAGTCAACGGTGTTGAATTAACAATTCTTGATGACTTTAGCGGTATCGATGATACCCTTGTAAAGGATTCAACCATGACTCTCATGGGCGAGCAGGCGCTTACATATGTTCGTTCCAGATACGGCATGGATGATAATACAAACCAGAACAGAATGGTTCGTCAGCGTCAGTATCTCAATGCACTCTACGAAAAGTGTTCAGAATATGCTAACAACGATGAAAATTTCATTGTAGATCTTTCTCTTAAGCTTTCAGACCACATGGTTTCTGATTGCTCTGTCAATAAGCTCCAAAAGCTTTTCAACAAGATAACAGATTATGAGCTTTCTGATATCCTCACAATTGAAGGTGAGTTTGCAAAAGGCTCAGAATACCTTGAGTTCCATCCTGATAAGGACGCACTCAAAAAGCTCATCGTTGATACATTCTACGACCTTGAAAAATAACAAAAGAAACACCCTGCTTTCGCAGGGTGTTTTTTATTACATTTTTTTAGGCTTATATGTAGGTACAATGTCCATTACAAGCTTTCTGATATCCTCTGAATTGCTTTCGCAAGCAGCTTCAAGCCATGCAAGCTTTTCCTCAAATGCTTCTTTGTCTATCTGCTCAAGCTTTCCGATAAAGATGAGGTCGTTGGCGGTCTTTGAGAGTCCCTCCTCAGACATAAGAAGCTCTTCATACAGCTTCTCACCGGGACGCAGACCTGTATATTCGACAGGAATATCAACGTCAGGCTCATAGCCGGAAAGTCTTATCATATTTCTTGCAAGATCATCTATTCTTACAGGCTCGCCCATATCAAGGACGAAAATCTCGCCGTTTTTCGCATAAGAGCCGGCCTGAAGCACAAGGGATACTGCCTCGGGGATGGTCATAAAGTATCTTATAATATCCTTATGAGTAACAGACACAGGTCCACCCTGCTCTATCTGCTTCTTGAAAAGAGGAATTACACTTCCGTTACTTCCAAGTACGTTACCGAATCTTACGCAAGCATACTTTGTTTTTGAACAGCTTGCGAAATTGCAAATGATCATTTCACAAATGCGCTTTGAAGCACCCATGATGTTTGTAGGATTTACAGCCTTGTCAGTGCTGATCAGAATAAAAGTATCAGTACCGTACTTATCAGCCGCATTGGCAACATTCCATGTGCCGAATACGTTGTTTTTAATAGACTCGTTAGGTGAATGCTCCATCAACGGTACGTGCTTATGTGCCGCTGCGTGGAATACTATATCAGGTCTGTATTCCTCGAAAAGCATATCGATTCTCTTTTTATCTCTAACAGAGCCGATAAGCACCTCAAGATCAATATCGGGATTTCTGCGGTTCAGCTCCTGCTGAATTGCATAAGCATTGTTTTCATAAATATCGAAAATAATAAGCTTTCTGGGACCGTGATCGGCAATCTGTCTGCAAAGCTCGCTTCCGATAGATCCGCCGCCACCTGTTACAAGAACGACTCTGTCATTAACATAGTCAACAATCTCGTCTATATTTACCTTGATGCTCTCTCTTGCAAGAAGATCCTCGATCTGCACCTTTCTGATCTTCTGGATATTAACCTCTCCGTTTACAAGCTGATAAATACCGGGAAGAGTCTTTAATGAGCATCCGGTTTTCTGACATTCGCTCAGAATTTTCTTTTTCTGTACAGGTGTAGCTGTGGGGATAGCAAATATGATCTCTTTAACGTCATACAGCTTAACTATTTCGGGAATCTGCGCTGTGCTTCCCGCTACAGGAACATTCATCATATTTCTTCCGATTTTGTCGGGATCATCGTCTACGATGCACACAACGTTGTTCTTTGAGAAACGGCTGTGCTGGAGGTCCTTAAGAATTGTAGCTCCTGAATCACCCGCACCGATGATCATTGTTCTTAAAGCGGAATCCGTATCCTGATGATTATTTTTATGATTTCTGAAAAATCTGTAAGAAAATCTTATGATTAAAATAAGAATCAGATATGTAGGAAAATGGATAAACACAAAGCTGCGAGGCACAGGCAATCCGCAAACAAACTGAAGCGACGTCTGAAATACCGTTGCAAAGAATGAGGAAATAATTATTCTGAAGCCCTCAGATTCTCCTGCAAACGCCCATAAGCTTTTATAAAGTCCCATCAGAGCAAACATAACGATGGTAACGACCGTTGTTACGGGAATAAGCTTCATCATATTATAAAGGAAGCCTGATTCAACAAGATCAAAAAAGCTGAATTCAAATCTCAGCCACAGCGCAAAAAAAGATGAAAGTGAAAACAAAAAAGCATCACACAGCATCAATAATATCTGCCTGCTGAACATTTTAATATTAAAAGGCTTTTTTATAGTATTATTTTTCATTTACTGTTCCTTCTCAAAATTAAAACATTATTTAAATATACGTAACTAATTATATAACATTTTTCCTAATAAATCAACACTTCTACACGATTTGATTTTTATAGAATCGATTTATTGCAATTTTACGATGTTTATGTTATAATTCTGCAAAAAGAATTATATAAAATAACAGGGTGATTTTTATGGATGAGCGTTACTATAATAATTTTGCAGTTGCTACCGTTAGAGGGCATCTTAAAAGAACAGGCAATACCACTCTTCTTTGCGATGACCTGATGAACAGAGATATAGCGCTGTTGACAGCCGAAGAGACAGAAAGCATACTGTCTGTGGCTGAAAATATAGGTATAAAGCTTTATCGCTTCAAGCGCTCTGACAGAACACTTCCCCGAGTTCATAAGGTTTTGGGCTTTCTCAAGGGCATTTCCTTTGAGAATCTTTTGGACGTTGGCAGCGGACGCGGAGTTTTTCTTCTTCCCTTCATGGAGGAATTTCCTTATATTAACGTTACATCCGTTGATATACTTGATAAAAGAATAGAGATGCTCTCTGATCTGAGCTGCGGAGGAATTGACAATCTGACAGTTAAAAAAGCAAGCATCTGCGACTGCCCCTTCCCCGAAAAATCCTTTGACGTAGTAACACTTCTTGAGGTGCTTGAGCATATCCCCGACGTGGAAAGTGCTATCCGCTCCGCTGTAAGCATTGCAAAGAATTATATTATAGTTACAGTCCCCTCAAAGGAGGACTCCAACCCCGAGCATATCCATCTTTTGACTAAGGAAAAGCTTACAGAATATTTTACCGCCTGTGGCGTTTCAAAGCTCAGCTTTGACGGCGTACCGGGACATCTCTTTATGATAGCGAGGATCTGATATGGATTTTAGTATAGTTAAATACCCGAGAACTCCCCATCTTGAGGGCTCCCGCCTCCAGGAGGGTGATGAGGACCTTAGCCAGGTTCCCTTCTCTGAGATTCTCGGAAGGCATATTGTTATCGAGGAAAAGATAGACGGCGCAAATACCGCTATCTCCTTTGACGATAAAAAAACACTTCTTATACAAAGCCGCGGACATTATCTTTACGGTGGCTATAAGGAGCGCCATTACAACCTTCTGAAGCAGTGGGCAAATATCAATGCAGATATTTTATACAGTGCCCTCGGCTCAAGATACATCATGTACGGAGAATGGATGTATGCAAAGCATACCGTATTCTACGATGCGCTCCCCGATTATTTCATGGAGTTTGATATTTACGACAGAGAGAGAGACGTATTTCTTTCAACTGATCAAAGACGCCTGATTACCGAGAAAATGGGAATAATCTCATCAGTACCGGTCCTCGGTGAGGGAGTTTATACCTCCAAGGAAAAGGTTCTTTCCCTTCTCGGACCTTCAAATTATATTACGGACAATCACACCGAGGTACTTGCACTTCTTGCAGAGAGACAGGGACTTGACGTTGAGCGTCAGCTGAGAGAGACAGACCCCTCAACAACTATGGAGGGTCTTTATATCAAGATCGAGGAAAACGGAATCGTTGCTGACCGCGTTAAGTTTGTTCGCGCTTCCTTTTTGCAGTGTGTAAACGAAGCAAAGTCTCATTGGCAGCAGAGACCTATCATCCCCAATCAGCTTGCAAAGGATTACGGAGAAAATCAATGAATCCGAAAAACGATATAACAAGGCTTCTCTCCCTTGTTCCGAAAAACAACGAGTCTGTTGATTGGAACGGAATTTTCGATACAGGATTTGGAATCTACCTTTCAAAAATGGCAGATACACCTCAAAACCCGGAATATCACGGCGAGGGAGACGTTCTTTCTCATACAAAGGCCGTGTGCAATGCTTTAATTCAGCTGGATGAGTACAAGACTGCCTCTGAGGAAGACAAGGAGATATTGTTTCTCTCTGCCCTTTTTCATGACGTAGGAAAGATCCGTTGCACAAAAACCGAGGACGGACAGATAGTTTCTCCCCATCATTCAGCGGTTGGCGGTGTTATGACAAGAGAAATTCTCTGGCGCATTTTCGGTCTTTGCGGTAGCGAAGAAAAGCGTGCTCTCAGAGAGGCCGTCTCATTTCTTGTTCGATATCACTCCTATCCTCCCTTTGCAATGAAGGACGAAAATGCTCCCTACAAGCTGTTAAAGATCTCATCCAACGGGCTTTTGGCAAAGGGATTTTCCCTTGACAAGCTGTGTATTCTTGAAAAAGCAGACGTGCTCGGCAGAATCAGCAAAGGCAAGGACGACTATCTTGAAAGAATTGCTTATTGCAAGCTTCTTTCTGAGGATACGGGATGCTTACATTCGCCCTATCCCTTCCCTGATGCTTATTCAAAAAGAGCTTATTTCAGAAAGCAGACGTCCCGCCCCGAGCAGCAGCTTTATAATAGCAGCTGGGGAGAGATTATTCTCATGTCAGGCCTTCCGGGCACGGGAAAAAGCACCTGGATAGAAAATAACTGCCCTCACCTTCCCATAGTTTCTCTTGACGATATACGCAAAAAGCTGGGTATTTCCCCAACAGACAAGCAGGGACCCGTAGTTGCGGCTGCCCACGAAAAAGCCCGGGAATATCTTCGCAAAAAGCAGCCCTTCGTGTGGGATGCTACCAGCATAACCTACGATCTGAGATCAAAGCAGATATCACTCTTTGAACAATACGGTGCATCAGTAAAAGCTGTCTTTCTTGAAACAGATTTCGATGAGGAAATCAAAAGAAATGCACAGAGAAAGGATTCTGTGCCCGTACCTGTAATTGAAAAAATGCTCTCAAGGCTTGAAATCCCCGAAGCATTTGAATGCGAAAGCGTTACATGGAATATAACATAAAACTCCCCCTAAAAGGGGGAGTTTTTTTATTTACTTATTTCGCCTGAAAGGTCCTCTTCCATCTTCTGCTTTACAGTGTCTGCATCGTATCCGCAGGAGAACAGATAATAAAGCTTAGCAACTGCCGCTTCGGTTGTCATATCATATGCACAAACTGCACCTGCAGCCTTGAGGGCGGCGCTTGTTTCATATGTACCGAGAGAAACTGATCCCTGCTGACACTGAGAGCAGATAACAAGAACAGTTCCGTTCTCATGGGCTTTTCTGACAATGGGGAGAATTGCATCGGCAGAACCGGGAATATTACCTGCGCCGAAGGTTTCAAGAACGATTCCACGGAGAGATTCGCTCATTATCTCCTCGAAAAGCTCGAACTGGATTCCGGGGAACACCTTGATGATGCCGATCGGTATCTTTTCAAGCTGCTGCACTCTGAAGGGAGCCTCATGAACTCGCTGAGGAATCATTGTGTTATATGCAATGGTTGTTCCGATCTTTGCAAGAGGGGGATAATTGGGAGAGCCGAAAGCATGAAGATCTGTTGCACTGACCTTTGTTGCACGGTTTCCTCGGTAAAGCTCATTACCGAAGCAAAGAGAAACCTCGCATATTTTCCCTTCTGCGGCTATCATTATGGATGTAAGCAGATTATCGAGTCCGTCATTACGAACCTCAAAAAGAGGGATCTGAGAGCCTGTGAGAACAACAGGCTTGCGCAGATTTTCAAGGGAAAAGGAAAGTGCGGATGCAGTATAAGCCATGGTATCTGTTCCGTGGAGGATAACGAATCCGTCAAACTTATCATAATTCTCCTCAATAACGCTTCCTATAAGGTTCCACTCAAGAACAGTCATATTGGAGGAATCAAGTATGGGATCAAGCTCGTATATCTCCCAATCGGGCATAGAGCTGTCGTACAGCGCAGGGATCTTTTTCAAAACCTCCTGAAAAAATCCCGGCTTCGGAGCATAGCCCTTTTCCGATCTGTCCATTCCGATAGTACCGCCTGTATATATGAGAAGGATCTTCTTTTTCATATAATCTCCGTTCAGCCGCTTTCGGCATTACAATATCTTTGCTTTATTATATCAAATCCGACCGTTTCCGTCAACAAAAGACAATTGATTTTTAAACTAAAATAAGCCCCACAGAGCAGTAACATCTACTCTGCAAGGCTTTTTTAACATATATGCTCTGTTTTATCCTACATACTCATCGTTTTCCCATTTGCCCTTAAGCACAGTTCCGTCAGCATATGTATGTACTCCGTCTCCGTGACGCTTATCATTTTCCCACATGCCCTGGTAAACATCACCTGATGTCCATTCTAATTTGCCAAAGCCATGTCTTTTACCGTCAACCCATGATCCGGAATATACGTTACCGCTTGCCCATGTAAATATTCCCTCACCGGTTCTTTTTCCCATATTCCATTCTCCGACATATGAGCTACCGCTGGCCCATGTATAAGTTCCGATGCCGTGCTTTACACCTGATACCCAAGAGCCGGTATAAACGTCTCCATTTGAGAATATATACGTTCCTTCTCCATGGCACTTACCCTCTCTATAATCACCGCTATAGCTGTCACCGCTTGACCATTTATAGGTTCCCTTTCCGTTATAGCTTCCGTACGACCACTCTCCCTCATATACGTTGCCGCTGTCATATACAAGCTTTCCGTAGCCGTTGGGAATTCCGTCTTCAAGATAGCCTGTATAATAGCCGACATCACCGTATCTGTAGGATTCAACATCTCCCGTAAAGGTCTCTGCCTTAATAGCCTCGTTTAAATCTTCTAAAGTAAGATGATCTGTTTTATAAAGGAATTCGATGGCTTTCTTTGAAAGACTATCCTTCCAACCTAAAACAAAGGCTGTCAAATCATCAACTTTTCCTTCGCGGCTGTTCATCATAATGCTATCGGGTAAATATTCATTTGCCAGAGAAGTTACCTCATCGGGATAATAGAAATCAGTCGCTCCAAAGCAATGATAAAGCTCATGGCAGAATGAATCAACATCATTATAAAGTATGAAATACTCATAGTCGTTAGCATCGGTTTTGCTTTTTTTAGCTGAAGCTCTTCCGTCTCTGTTTAAAAGAAGCACAATCGCTGCGTTATCCACTTTATGCTCTTCTTCCAGCTTATTCTGAACACCGGCAATGCCCTCAAGACCTGCATCTGCAACGGCAGCATTTATCCATTCATAATTGGAAGAGCACTCCGCTACATCCATGGAAACACTTGCATTGTAGTATGTCTCTTTCGTTTCAAGGCTCACACCGAAGCCCTCAGCCTCAGATTTAACAGCGTTTATCTGCTCTTGAATTTCTTTTTTCATCTCTTTTCTGTCAGCTTCCGACCAACTGCTTTCGCTGTCGTCAACAAAAAACAAAGCAAAGAGAAGCTTTCCCTTAAGGTCAGTACATTTGCCCAGATACTTGGGAGCAATAAACGCGTGATCAAGTAACTCCGAAGGAATATTATCAACCGACGTATCAGACTCCTGAGTTTTCTCATTACCGTCGCCGTCAGTTTTATCCTGATTATTTCCCGTGTCCGGTGTATTATCGGTAGTTACCTGTGTTTGCGTATCACCTGCAACCGGATCAGCTTTTTTATCGGGGATCAAATTCAATATTATCATAAGTATACAAACAGCAGCAATCACTGCTGTTGCTGTAAAAAGTATCTTTTGCAGCTTACTAAACTTATTCCACATAAGCACAACCGTTCCTTATATTACTTCAGATTTGTATTTTATATATTCATTTATTGACAGTATTATACCAAAAAACCGTTATTTCGTCAACAAAGGTTTATTCACATTTATTTAATAAAAACATTGTTTTTTCTTTAAAAATAGTTTATAATTAAAAAGTTAGTGCAAAATTCGGCAAAATATTACACTAAATTTTTAATGAAAGCAGGGTTATCAAAATGGAAGAAAATCGCGACGTTAATTATAAAAATAAAAAGCGCTACAAAACAGCAAAATATCCTATAAGACAGCCCATCTACCTTATGTGGCTCATTTGGTTCCTTTCAAAAATTCTCCTTATCGGCAAAAAATATAAGGTTGAGAAGATCAACATGGAAGGCCTCAAGCCTCCCTACATGCTTCTCTCTAACCACCAGTATTTCATAGATTTCGAGCTTTGTGCTCAGGGTACGTTTCCCTACAGAGTTAACAACGTAGTCAGCATCGACGGATATTACCGCCGCCCTTGGCTTATGGAATGGATCGGTGCTATCTGCACACGTAAGTTCACAACAGACCTTCATCTTATCAGATCCATCAACAAGGTCCTCAAGCGCGGAGATATTCTCTCCATGTATCCCGAGGCAAGATATTCTCCCTGCGGCACTGATTCCTATATCCCCGATTCTCTCGGTATGCTCGTAAAAATGAATAAGGTTCCCGTTGTTTGCGTTGTTCACCACGGTAACCACCTCCACACACCCTTCTGGAACTTCAGAAAGCCCAGAAAGAACATTCCCCTTCACATGACTATGACTCAGGTGCTTACCGCAGAGCAGGTAAAATCCATGTCTGCTGAAGAGATCAACGAGGTTATCAGAGAAGCCCTCAAGTATGACGAATACAAGTACCAGAAGGAAAACGGTATTCTTATAACCGAGCCCTTCCGCGCAGAGGGACTTCACAAGGTTCTTTATCAGTGCCCCCACTGCATGACAGAATCCAAGATGGCATCAAAGGGCACCGAGATATTCTGCTCAGAGTGCGGCAAGAGATGGAATCTTAACGAGGACGGAACACTTTCCGCTCTCGAGGGCGAAACGGAATTCTCCCACGTTCCCGATTGGTTTGAATGGGAAAGAGGTCAGGTTGCAATGCAGATCGAAAAGGGCGAATATTCCTTTGAGGATGAGGTAGACGTTTATTCTATGCCCCGCTGCTGGCGCTTTGAGAAGCTTGGAAATGCAAAGATCACCCACGATCCCGAAAACGGATTCGTTCTCACAGGCCATTATAACGGTGAGGATTACCGTATTCAGAGAAAGCCTCTCGATAATAACAGCCTTCACGTTGAATACGATTACTGCTACTTAAAGCCTCTTGACTGCTTTGATATTTCAACAGAAAACGATTCCTTCTACTGCTATCCCACAAAGGAAAACGTTGTTACAAAGCTTGCCTTTGCAACTGAGATCATCTATCAGAACGCTCTCAAGAACACAAAGCGTCCCGCAAGAAGAAGAAAAAAGGAAGCAACAGTAGAAAACTAAAAAAAGAAAGAACTGCAAAAGCTTGTCTTTTGCAGTTCTTTTTATGTATTATTTTCCTTTTTAAAGTTCTTTGCATGTCATTTCACAGATATTTTTCGTCGAACTCGCGAAGAGCTGAAAGATAGAGCTCTTTGTTTTCCGAATAAGCAAGTCCGTGACCCGCACCGGGGCTTATAACGAACTTCTTTTCGGAAACACAAGCCTCATAAAGCTCACGGCTCATATCGCAGGGCACGTAATCATCTGCATCTCCATGTATGAAAAGAATAGGAGTTCGGCTTTTCTTTACAGCTTTAAGTGGGGATGTTTCCTCAAGGTTGAATCTTCCGAATATTCGTGCACCCAGCTTTACGAAGGGATAAAGTATATTAGCGGGAAGCTTCATTTCACGGATAACCTTTTTGATTATATCCTTTGCTGTGGAATATCCGCAGTCTGCAAGGATATATCGAACGTTTTCGCAAAGGTCGCAGCCTGCCGCTGTCATTACTGTTGCAGCTCCCATGGAAACGCCTGTAAGTATGAGACGGACGTCCTCTCCGAAGGTCTTTCTTGCAACGTCGATCCACATAAGGCAGTCACGGTGCTCGTTAATACCAAAGGTAATAACACTTCCCTCGCTTGCGCCTGCAGCTCTGTGGTCAATGAGAAGCACGTTATGACAAAGCTTAAAGGCACGGAAAACACCGCCGCTAAGATCTCTTATGGAATTTCCCTGATAGCCGTGGAACATAAGCTCGATAGGGGCACCGGGCATACATTCGTAGTATCTTGCACAAAGCTTAAGACCGTCAAAGGATTCGATTTCAAAAAGTCTGTAGGGTATCTTACTCAGGCGTATCTGCCATTCTTTCATCTCTTCCCGATAGGACTCATATATTTTGCCAACCGGATAATCAAAGGTCCCTTCCTTCACAGGACCGGGATTTTTGAAATAAAATACACGAAAAAAGCAGATAAGCGCTGTTATCAAAGCAAGAGCTACAAGTATAAATAAAACAGATAAAGCAATAATTATCGGCATAAGCACCTCCAGATATGCTTTATTATACCATCTTCACTTTTTTCCTTCAAGGAGTTTTATCTAATTCTTCGTCTATTTTGCCGACTTTACAAATTCACAAAAGTGTGTTATAATATCGTCATCTAAAATATTCCATATGACGAAATTCAAAAAGGAATGGTAATTTTATGGCAAGATATGCAATTTACGGCGCAGGATCTCTCGGCACGATCCTCGGCGCTTATATAACAAAAAACGGCGGTGACATCGACCTTATCAACCGCAACCGCGATCACGTTGCTGCACTTAACGAAAAGGGTGCCCGCATTACAGGTACTGTTGATATGACAGTTCCCGTTCGCGCTATCACTCCCGATGAAATGTGCGGCAAATACGAGGTCATCCTCCTTCTCACAAAGCAGCTTCAGAACCGTGAGGTTGTTACAATGCTTGCCGATTTTCTCACAGAGGACGGCGTTATCGTAACTCTTCAGAACGGTCTCCCCGAGCCGGGCATTGCCGAGATCGTAGGACCTGAGCATACCATGGGATGCGTTGTTGAATGGGGTGCTACCCTTACAGCTCCCGGTGTCTGCTCTCTTACAAGCGAGCCCGACAGCCTTTCCTTCCACATGGGAAGAATGAAGGGTATCTCCGAGGCACAGTTCCAGAAGGTTAAGAATCTTCTTGAGCTTATGTGCCCCGTTCACGAGGAAAAG
>JAZRRC010000100.1:0-15862 GCA_045650355.1 Candidatus Avispirillum sp.
ACGTTGTACTTACGGAATCTCCAGAGAGAGTACATCTCGTAGTGACCGGGGAAGGTCTTGCCGAGAAGGTTAAAGGACTTTCTGGGAGATGTTACAAGGTTGGAGTTATCCTCTGTAACGATAAGGGACATGGGGTTACGCATAGATGTAACTCTCATGGGGGTTACTACAGAGATAAACACTACAAGCAATCCGAAGAGGAAGAGCCAGAGAATCATTGTGAAGTCAAAGGCGAACTTGAAGCCGGAAGGCAGGTAGATAAGGAATACAACGAGTGTAGATACAAGAGCTGCGGGGATAAATGTTGAAAGCATGATTACAAACATTTCCCAGAATGCAGTTACAAAGAGCATCTTGAAGTCTGCACCGAAGGTCATATATACACCGTATGTAAACTTATACTGGTTCAGTCTGATATTGTAAATAGATGTCAGAAGGAACACAGAAAGAACGAGAAGAACTGCACTGATAATCCAGAAGGTTACGTTGTTTGCAGCAACTCTGTTCTCATACTGGAGAAGGAGAGTTCTCTCTGTTGTAAAGTTCTGATAGGAATATCCGGGCTCAAGAGATGCGAGCTTTGATACGAAGTATGTTTCGAAACGCTCACAATACTTCTTAACTGTCTCGGAATCTGCAATCGCACCGGTCTCACGGTCGAGCTTACCGAAACGAATGAAAATATCATATTCGTACTTCTGCTCGGATGTGTTGTAACGCTCAATGGGAGCGTGACCGTCTTCCTCTGTAAGGATGTAATAGGTCTGTCTGTTACGGTCTGTTGTGTAGGCCTCATCTTTACCGTATTCCACAAGGAAATTGTACTGACCCTGTGTCAGGTTGCGAATAACATAATGGTACTTATATTCTTCTGCAATCTGATCGTAAGCAACTTTATTGTTGTTAGTTGACGAAATCGCCATCATACCAAACAAAAGCTGGATGATGAATATTGCGGCAAAGAAGCAACAATACTGCTTAAAGTTGAAGAATACGCTTTTGAATGCTATCTTGATGTGGCGTGAAAGGTATTCCCAAAGTTTCTCAAACATCGCTCTGCGGCACTGTATGAACAGTGCTTCCTCCTTAGAAAAAATTGCCGTTGCAACGGGTAAATCGGCATAAATACCCCAACCCGAATACTTTATATAATTATACCATTCTTCTGCGAAAAATGTAGCCTATTTTGAGAATAAAATATAACAAATTTATAACCGTTTTTTTGTGCAACCTTTCAAAAATATGTGCAAATTTCGCGTTTTATGTACTTTTTGTCATTATTTGTACAATTAGCCACAAATGTGATTTTTTGTAATCTTTACAAAAAGTTACACTATTTCATTGACAACGGCTTTTTTGCGTGGTAAAATGTTTCCACCATAAAGAGTGCGCAAGGGACAGCCCCTGGGACCGCACAGCAACCTACTCTACGGGCAAGGTGCTAAAGGCTGAATGATGGACGGAATATTCTCTTCCCTCCCATTTTGCCGGGAGGTTTTTTATTCCTTTTTTTCTATCCCTATTGACCTTCATGATATATTATTATAAAATGTAGTAAATAGTGATTTCCTGAAGAAACGTGAAAGGAGATATATGTTCAACTTCAAGCACAACGAAAAGTACAAAACCATTGCAATATACTCTCTTGCAGTTATAGTTGCAGCGGCTCTCATCATAATGGGAATTCTCAATTTCTCCGCCGTTGCAGATGCAGTTAATGACTTTTTCGGAGTTTTATCACCGTTTATATACGGATTCATCATTGCATATCTTTGCAATCCCATACTTAATTTTTACGAAAAGCACTTATTCGCCTTCAAAAAAGCGAAAAAGGATATGACAAAGCTGCGTCGCGGTCTTTCCCTTACCCTCACCCTTATTACGGCCCTTGCAATTCTTTCAGTTCTTGCCTATGCCGTAATCCCTCAGACACTGGCGAGCATCAACGACCTTGGCAGCAAGCTTAACACCTATCTTATGGAGCTCCAGCGACTGGCAGACGAGCTGACTGTAAAGTATTCTCCCATCTTCCTCAATACGGAATACGAATCAGTTACACAGATGCTTTCCGACCATGAGATCAATTTCGATCTTAAGAGCGTCATTTCCAATTCCTTCGTTTTCTTCAAGGACGGACTTGACCATGCCCTTTCCATCGGCTCAAGGCTTGTGAGCGAGATCATCAACATACTTATGGGTATTTTCCTTGCTGTCTATTTCCTTGTCAGCAAAGAAAAGCTCTGCGCTCAGTTCAAAAAGCTTCTGGCTGCTCTTCTTTCAAGACGGGCTTATCTCAACACCATCCGTGTTGCAAGACACACTCACAAAACCTTCGGAGGCTTCCTTATAGGAAAGCTTATCGACTCCGCTATCATCGGAGTTCTTTCCTTTATAGTTCTCTGGATATTGAAGATGCCCTATTATCCCCTTCTGGCAGTGATCATCGGTATCACCAATATCGTTCCCACCTTCGGTCCCATCTTCGGTGGAATCATAGGAAGCGTTATCGTTGTTATCGTAGCACCCGAAAGTCTCCTGATCTTCATTATTTTCGTGCTTCTTATTCAGCAGCTTGACGGAAACGTTATCGGCCCCCACATTCTCGGAGACTCCATCGGCATCAGCCCCATCTGGGTGGTTATCGCCATCATTCTTGCCAGCGGCTTCTTCGGCTTTGCAGGCATGGTTCTTGGAGTACCCGGTGTTGCCGTCATCTACACCCTTGTTAAGCAGGGCTGCGAGCGAAAGCTGAAAAAGAAGAATATGCCCAAAAGCACTGAGTTTTATAAAAACGATCCTCCCATTACGGACGAGCTTGACCCCGGTCAGATAATCATCGATAAGGATACCCTCATCCCTGAGATAACAGCCGAGGACGATATTCCCGAGCCTCTCACCGTAAAGGAATCAGGAACTTTTAAAAAGATCACAGATATATTTAAGAAGAAAAAAGAAACGAAAGGTAATAAATAAAATGAAAAGACTTTTTACATCCGAGTCCGTAACTGAAGGACATCCCGACAAAATTTCCGATAAGATCTCCGATTCTATTCTCGATGCCATCATCGCAGCTGACCCTGCTGCACGTGTTGCTTGCGAAACATTCGTAACAACAGGCCTTATCAACGTAATGGGCGAGATCACAACAAGCGCATACGTTGATATTCCCACAATCGCTCGTGAGGCTGTTCGTAAGATCGGCTACGACCGTGCAAAGTACGGCTTTGACTGCGACACATGCGGCGTTCTCTCCTCTATCCACGAGCAGTCTGCAGATATCGCTCCCGGTGTGGACAACTCCGCTGTGTCCAAGGCCGGCGATGCTGACCTCGGTGATACAGGCGCAGGCGACCAGGGTATGATGTTCGGCTTTGCTTGTGAGGTAACTCCTGAGCTTATGCCCCTTCCCATCTCCCTTGCTCACAAGATGGCTATGCTTCTTACAGAGGTAAGAAAGAACGGCACACTTCCCTATCTCCGTCCCGACGGAAAGACTCAGGTTACAATCGAGTACGACGGTGACAAGCCCGTTCGTGTTGACACAGTAGTAGTTTCCACACAGCACGACCCCGAGGTTACACTCGAGCAGATCCGCGCTGACATCACAGAGCACGTTATCAAGCCCATCGCAGGCTATATGATGGACGATGCAACAATCCTCCACATCAACCCCACAGGCCGTTTCGTTATCGGTGGTCCCGCAGGTGATACAGGTCTTACAGGACGTAAGATCATCGTTGATACATACGGCGGCTACTCCCGTCACGGCGGCGGTGCCTTCTCCGGTAAGGACCCCACAAAGGTTGACCGTTCTGCAGCTTACATGACAAGATACCTTGCAAAGAACGTTGTTGCGGCAGGCCTTGCAAAGAAGTGCGAGATCCAGCTTGCATACGCTATCGGTGTTGCAAAGCCCGTATCCGTAATGGTTGATACATTCGGCACAGGCGTTATCAGCGAGAGCGCAATTGCAGACCTTCTCGTTGCAAACGTTGATATGCGCCCTGCAGCAATCATCGAGCGCTTCGGCCTCAGAAGACCCATCTATGCTGACCTTGCAGCATACGGCCACATGGGACGTGAGGACCTGAATGCTCCCTGGGAGAAGACAGACCTTGTAGAAGTTCTCAAGGCTGCTCTCTGATTTTAAAACTAATAAAAGGGGCTTTTGAAAGCCCCTTTTTCTTTACAAGAAAATGTCCCTTGAGGACGCTGTAGAGCATCCTCAAGGGACATTTTTATTTGTTATTCAGCTTAAAGCTAATACCTTAAGTTACTGAGGACCAAGGACTGCGCCAAGTCCTGCAAGGCTCTTCTTGAGAAGAAGTGAATCCTTGGAATTGATTACTCCGTCATAATATACGTCTGCAGACTGATCATCAATATCTGCTGCTCCGCCTGCGATGTACATCTTGAGGATGAGGGAGTCCTTTACGTTGATCACACCGTCACCGTTTGCATCACCGTAGAGAACACTGGAAATCACAACGCCGCCGGATTCAACTTCGAGGATAATATCCTCGAAGGAGATGTTGATAACGTCGCCAACTCTGTAATCTACGCTGATGTCGTAGAAATCATTCTGACGTGCGTTTTCATTAACTGTAAAGGTAAGTCTTGCAATAACGCCGTTTGCGGTGTTATCACTGAATGCGCTTTCCTCAAAGTAGAGGATATAGCTGCTGCCGGAAATAACGCCCTCTGTCCACTCGTTATCGGAGAAGATTGTTCCGTTCTCAACGTTTACGAGAGTAAGCTTGGAGGGATCGAAGTTAACGGTAAGCGCCATGCCCCAGATACCGGGATTGTTCTCAAGCATTACGTCAACTGTTACTGTGCCGCCTGCAGCGGAATTTACTCTGCCTACGGAAACCTTGGGAGCGCTTCCTTCAGATTCGGGAGCTGTTACTGTAACTGTGAAAGTTGCAGTCTTTGTGCCGTAGCTTACAGTAACTGTCTTTGTGCCTGCTGTAGCAGAGCTGAAGCCGCTTACTGTAAAGCCTGTTGTAACGATTTCTGTGCTGCCGTCGCTGTATGTCAGCTTGAGCTTGAGACCTGCTGTGTTAAGGGACTCGCCGATAACGTATGAGGTCTTTGTGGGATTGCTTGTGATCTGAATGGAGCTGAGAGTCTTTTCATTTGCGCGCCATACAGCATAGAGTGTTGTATTGGCGTTCAGTCTGAAGCTTGATCCTGCATTGTACTCAGCTGTTGTTGCTGTAGCGGAGGTGGACCAACCCATGAATGTATAGTTGCTTCTGGAAGGAACAGTCGGACTAATCTCAAGTGCCACGTCGTGGATCTTTGTCTGAGCTGAGGGAGCACCTGTACCGCCGTTGGCATTGTATGTGACAGTATAGGTAATCACATCCATCTCCCATACTGCATAGAGAGTTGTGTTTGCATCTGCTGTGAAGGTAGCACCTGCGCTATAGGTTGCAGTTGTTGCAGAGGAGCTTGTTGCCCAGCCGCGGAACACAAATCCGGTTTTTGTAGGCTGTGTTGACGAAAGAGTTATTGCTGTGCCGTGAGTCTTTGTCTGGGCTGAGGGAGCACCTGTACCACCGTTTGCATTGTATGTGATAGTATATGTGGTCACATTCTGCTTCCATACAGCATAGAGTGTTGTGTTTGCATCAGATGTGAAGCTTGCACCTGCACTGTAGCTTGCACTTGTTGCAGAAGAGCTTGTTGCCCAACCGAGGAACGTATATCCGCTTCTTGTGGGCTGTGTTGATGAAAGAGTTATTGCTGTGCCGTGAGTCTTTGTCTGAGCTGAGGGAGCACCTGTACCACCGTTTGCATTGTATGTGATAGTATATGTGGTCACATTCTGCTTCCATACAGCATAAAGTGTTGTGTCTGCATCAGATGTAAAGCTTGCACCTGCGCTGTAGCTTGCACTTGTTGCAGAAGAGCTTGTTGCCCAGCCGAGGAATCTATATCCGTTTCTTGTGGGCTGTGTTGATGAAAGAGTAAGAGACGTACCGTGCAGCTTTGCCTGAGCCGAAGGAGCACCTGTACCACCGTTGGCATTATAGCTTACGTTATAATGTCTTACTGTATCGAACGTGAAGGAGCCTGTTGTGGAGCTTGAATAGTACTGAACGTAGATATAATACGTTGTACCTGCGGTCATTGCGTAGTCTACGAGGAACTGGCGGTTTGATGCGCCGTCGTCATTGCTTACAAGTGCTGTGCCGCTTGCATTGTAAATTGTGATCTTGTTATCAACAGTATCTGTACCGACGAATCTGTAGGTTGCTGTTGCTGAGGGAGTAAACTTAAAGTAAACACCCTTGCCTGCATAGGAAATATTTGCAGTCTTACTTGTCTTTGTGAATGTGGAGATTGTCTCCTGCTTCCAAACCGCATACAAAGTAACGTCTGAGTTATTTGTATATCTGCCGCCGGGCTGATATGTTGCGCTTGTTGCTGAGGAGCTTGTTGCCCAACCCATAAAGTTGTAACCAGTTCTTGTAGGCACTGTGCTTGACAGAGTCAGATCAGAGCCGTTCTGCTTTGTCTGATTTGAAGGAGCACCGGAGCCACCGTTTGCATTATAGGTTACAGTATAATTTGTTGAAGTTATATTAACCTTTACGCTAATTGAATGAAGCACTGTCTGAGTTGCTTTATCCTTAACGCTCAGGGTAATAGTCGTAGAGCCTGTACTGTTTCCTGTTATGGTAAGAGGAACCATATCCTCATCGTTCCAATCACCCCATGAGCAGCTGACGTTGCTGTTGCTGCAGGAATAGTTAAGAACAGTTGAGGTACCATGGTATCCGCTTGTCCATACCATAATGTCCTTGGAGCTGCTGCTGCCTAAGGTCAGGTTAACAGTGCTGTCAGATGAGTGGATCTTCATGGGGTTTGCAGCAACGTCAAACGTTCTGCTACCCTCGAACACATAGTCACCGCTAACGACTACTTTTCTTGTATACGTACCGGGAGTAGTATAGAAGATGCTGATCCAGCCGGTATCACTGCTTCTGGTATATTCATAGTTCAGCGAGCCGTCGGGATTGTAGATTGCAAGCTTAACAGAGTAATTATCGGACTGAACCTCGTCCCAATCCTTACCTGTTACGCTGTCATAAAGTCTGTAGCAGAAGTAGTAGCGGTTACCAACCTTCATATCAGCGCTATCAATTGAATCACCGTATTCGGAATCAGAAAGCCACCATCTGATATTGGGTGTATCAGCATGATTGGAGCCCGAACCCTTCCTGTTCAGATACTGCATTGAAACGTATCCTGTGACACCGTTATACGTAACGTGTCCCCAGTCGTTGTTGCCTGTTCCCGTTGCCTTGCTGATCTGAACTGTTGCACCGTTGGGAATAGAGCCTATAACAGTATAGTTTGTACCGTGACCGTTTCTGATATTAAGGCTTGAGCCGGAGGTCACACATACGTATTCACCTGCATGAGATGTGGAGCAGGAGCAGGACTGGGAGCCGGGAGTTGCAGAAGAAGGAGCGGATCTCAGATGAGTGAAATTACTCTTGAGTGTTGACTTGGAGATTGTCTTATCCCAGCGGATACCGCACTTACCGTCACTGTTACAGTCTGTATATGTAACTGTGTCTCCGTTAACACCGATTACGTAAATGGAGTGGTAATAGCTTGATGTCTTGTAGCGAACGATATCACCGGGCTTAAGATTGTTAAGAGCGGAGGAGCTTGTGTAGGTCTGCCAGCCGTTGGCATTGTTTCTGGGGTTATAGCCTGTAGCATCATATCCCAGCTTCTCGGCATATCCCATACACTGCCAGCTGAGCTGAGAGCTTCCGGGCTGGAAGCCGTTACAGGTCTGAGATGACGTACCGATCAGACCGCCGTGCTTTGAGCAGGGGGTTGAGGTATATCCGTTCTGATTGTTAACGGAATTTGATCCTCCGGGATTATTGGCGTGATTCCAATATTTGCCGTGAGGGAACTTTTCGCGTAACTGCTGCAACGTGAGACCTGTGCTTGCCGCCTCTGTTTCGACGACAGCAAAGCTGGGCACCATTGAAATAACCAGCAATACGACCAAAAGCATACTAATGATTCTTTTCATTTTTTGCCTCCATTTTTAATGAGCGGTTAAATGCTCATCCTTGGTTTGAAAACTTTCTTCGGATGCTTCATTTAATTCGGCATCCTTTCCTTACAAGAAAAGTTTAGCACACCACTTTTTCCCATACAATCAGTTGGACTCCGATTTTTCCCGAAAACCTCACAAACGGATCAATTTGTGTAACAAACCAAAGAAACGAAAATAAAAACGGAGCCCGAAGGCTCCGTTTTTTGTTTTATATGTATTTATTTTAGTCCTGCCAGCAGTCTTGAGAGAACGTTTGAATCTATACTGTTTGCAAGTCCGTCACCGTTGGCATCGGCTGCTCTCTCCTGCTCCTTTGTTAAATTGATTGCTCCCGCAAGGGCTCTCTTCATCAGATTTATATCCATCGAGGTAAGCTTTTTGTCACCGTCAAGGTCGCCTGTGACAGTATCCTCATCTTTTTCAATTGCTTCAAAAACAAAGCCGTTTTCAAAAGAATATTGCTCAGCGTAGCTTCCCGCTGCACCTGCAAGGATGGGGCTGCTGTTCTGAAAAGCGGGAACACCTATTGACGTTACGCTTTCGGGAATGATAACCCTTTCAAGGTTTGTACATCCGTTAAACACGTTCTTACCGACTGTTGTTACTCCATTGGGAATCTCTACCTCTTTAAGAGATGCGCAGTTACCGAAGGCTCCCGCCTCGATGGAGGTATATCCTGCAGGGATAGTTATGCTTTCAAGGACCTTACATCCGGAAAAGGTTGAGATCGGCACCTTGCCCAGGCTTTTCGGCAACGTCGCTTCACGAAGTGCAGTGCAGCCGAAAAAGGTACAGCTTCCCATTGTCATAATACTGTCGGGAAGGCTTACAGTCTCAAGGGATGCACAAGAATTGAAAACAAACTCGCCAATATATACAACGTTTTTGGAAAACTCAATTTTTGAAAGAGAGGAGCAATAATCAAAGGCTCTTGTTTCAATCCTTGTGATACTGTCGGGCATTGTTACTTCCCGAATCTTAGTATTGAATCTGAAAGCGCCGTCTCCGATAACAGTGACTGTAGCTCCCCCAAGAGTTTTTGGAATTTCAACAGTCTCGGCACTTCCCGTATATTTTGTTATCCTTGCAGTGCCGTCACTTATACTGTACTGCCATTCCTCGGCAGCAAAAGTATGCGTGCTTAGCATAAGCATTGCCGCAAGGACAGATATTGCCAATATGGCCGATATAATTTTTCTTTTCATAATTTTCTCCTTAGCCCCCTGCACTCCTGAACCAAGGACGCTCGCTTGGACGGCGGAGCTTTCTTTTCTTTTTCTTTGAACGGGCAATTGCCACAGGATAAACTGCCGTAGCACCGCCCTGCTTCAGTATCCTTGCCGCTGCATTTACGGTTGCACCGGTTGTGATAACATCATCCACAATGATATATTTTCCCTTAGGAGCAACACCCTTTTTCAGAACAATGGATTTCTCAGCATTCACCTTTCTGTCAAAAGAGTTCAAGGATTTCTGCGCCTTCTTTCCGCGGTTTTCAAGAGTTTCTTCAAAGGCGATTCCCGTAAACTCGGATATAAGCCTTGCAAGGTCTCTTCCGTGGTCAAAGCCGTATTTCTTTATTCTGCTTTTGTTTCGGGGCGGATAGGTTATTTTCCAATCCTCAGGTCTTTCACCGTCGAGAACCATGGTTTTAAGTATCTGCGCCGAAAGCTCTCTTGCACAAAGACGAACAGAAGTGCGGTCACTAGAGGTCTTAACAGCATAGACAAGCCTCAGCACAGCCCTGTCTCTGACGTCATCGGAGCCGAATTTTGAATAAAACGCAAGGCATGAAATTTTTCTTTCACCGATGGAATCCGTATCCATCATATGAAAGGTCTGACAGGTGCATCCCCTTGCCGTCTTCTGACAGACGGGACACTTTACTCTCCTCGCCCTTTCCCATATGCCAAGACATTCCTCGCACATCTCGCCCTCCTTCAAAAGAAGGTCGGAGCAGATAACGCATTTGGGAGGAAAGAAAAGACGCAGTATATATGAAAGTCCCTGCCCGATTCTGTCCAAAATCGGAATTTTATCACTCATGGCTCAGAAGAAGGCTCAAAAGACCTGTATGTCGGGTGGTGTGCATATCGTTATTTACCATTGTTTCAAGAACCTCCGCCTTTCCTACAAGAACCACCATTTTTGATGCACGGGTCACTGCTGTATAGAGAAGGTTTCTTGTGAGAAGCATGGGGGCACAGCTGTACAAGGGGATAATAACGCAGGGATATTCACTACCCTGGCTCTTATGAACGGTTATTGCAAAGGCGTGCTCAAGCTCATCAAGAGCGGAATAATCGTAGGAGGTTTCTCTTCCGTCAAAGTCAAGGATAACCGACTCATCGGAGGGGGATATTGATTCAACGGTACCTATATCACCGTTGAATACTCCGTATCCCTCGTAGCCGTCCTTCACCCATTCAACGTCATAGTTGTTTTTGATCTGCATTATTCTGTCGCCCTCACGGATGATGATTCCGTGGGCCTGCTTTTCAAGCTTCCCCTTTGCAGGGGGATTGAGAGTAGACTGCAGCAGCGCATTAAGGCTTTCTGTTCCTGCCTGTCCCTTTCTCGAGGGGGTTATGACCTGAATACCGCCTGCAAGAAGCTCACCGTATGCCTTGGGCAGACGGTTTGCAACGAGGTCTGCAACAGTATGGGCAATATCCGCATCCGTTCTTCTCGCAAGGAAGAAGAAATCCTTTGATTTATTATCAATAACGGGCATTCTGCCTTCGTTTATAAGGTGGGCATTTGTGATGATCCTGCTCTCCTCGGACTGACGGAATACCTCCGTGAGGCAGACTGTATGGAAAGCACGGGAATTGATAAGATCGGCAAGAACGTTTCCTGCACCGACAGATGGCAGCTGATCGCTGTCTCCGATAAATACTATTCTGGAGCCCGGCTTCATTGCCTTAAGAAGAGCCTCAAGAAGGAGAGTATCAAGCATTGAGGACTCGTCTACGATAATAACGTCCTCATCAAGATAGCATCCCTCGTTGCGAAGAAATCTGGGCTCTCTATCATCGGAATGCTCCATTTCAAGAAGACGATGAACTGTCTTTGCCTCGCAGCCCGCAGACTCGCTGACTCGCTTTGCAGCTCTTCCCGTAGGGGCAGAGAGAGCAACGTCAAGCCCAATTGTTTCGAATATGGAGATAAGTCCCTTAATAACGGTGGTTTTACCCGTACCGGGTCCGCCTGTGAGAATCATTACACCGCCGCCGAGGGCAGATGCAATGGCATCTCGCTGAAGGGATGCATATTTAATACCTGAGCTGAGCTCTACTCTTGTGATAAAGCCCTGAATATCAACGGGGTCGATTCTCGGGCAGGAGCGGTCAAGCTTAAGAAGCTTTGCAGCGCAGTAGCTCTCCGCCCTGTAATATCTGTCCATATAGATATATTTCTCAGCACCGATAAGCCGCTCTGCAAGCTTTCTTTGGGAAAGACCCTCAGAAATACCGGAAATGATCTTAGCCTCTTCAAGGGAAAGGACTCTCGCCGCCTCTGCAATAAGAGTTCTTTCGGGAAGGCAGGTGTGGCCTCCGTTATGAGCGGCAGACTCGAGAGTATAGTAGATACCCGCAAGGACACGGGCGGCAGAATCCTTTGAAATACCAAAGGATTCCGCAACGCTGTCTGCCGTTTTAAAGCCGATACCGCTGAAGGCATCGCAAAGGCTGTAGGGGTTATTACGGATTCGCTCAACTGCGCTTCCGCCCCACTTTTTATATATCTTCATCGATGTTGCGCTGCCGAAGAAATCGGCGCAGAACATCATAACGTTTCGAGCCCCTGACATCTCAATAAAGCTTGAATTGATATCCGCAGCCTTTCGGGGAGTGATTCCGGGAATTTCCGCGAGCCATTCGTGATGGTTTTCGATAACGTCAAAGGTATCCTCACCGAAGCGATCAACTATCTTTTTTGCAGTTTTGGGGCCGATGCCCTTAACGCTTCCCGATGAAAGGTAGCGAAGGATATCAAGCTCACCTGTGGGCAGAGTCTTTTCGTACATATCCACCCTAAACTGCTTTCCGTAGGTGGGATGGTTTATCCACTTGCCTGCGGCAGTTATAGTATCGCCCTCGCATATATAGGGCATTGTTCCCACAAGAACAACGGGAAATCCGTTTTCATCCTCTATCTCGCAAACAGTATATCCCGTATCCTCGGACTGAAAAATAACGGAGTCCACCGTACCGCAGACCGTTTCCTTTTCTTCTCTGAACATATGGCAGACTCCTTTCAAAAAGATATAATATTTTAACTCTTTTTTCTCTTTTTGTCAATCTCCCTGCGCTTTTTCAAAGCTCTGTATATACGGACAGCGAGCTTATATATTTCAACGGCAGCGCAGTAAAGACCGAACAAAAAGAAAACAGAAACAAATATTTCAAGGAATAGCTCCATAGATTTTCCTCCTTCTGTAGTATAGTATATGTGGAGGGCTATAAATGGGTCATCCTTAATCAAATCTTAATGAATTACAGCCTTTTATATTCATAGGCTGTGCGGTATAATTATTACAGTAATTACAGGAGGCGCCTATGTACAACGTTCTTATCTGCGACGACGACCGCGACATCGTCAACGCTCTTAAAATCTATCTGCAGGATCCGTCATATACCCTCTTCGAGGCATACAACGGCAGCGAAGCCGTAAGGGTCATTACAGAAAACGATATACACCTTGTTCTTATGGACATTATGATGCCCGTGCTTGACGGAATTTCCGCCATGGTAAAAATTCGGGAATTTTCAAACGTGCCCATCATTTTGCTTACTGCCAAAAGCGAGGATTCGGACAAGATACTGGGCCTTAACGTGGGGGCAGACGACTACATAACAAAGCCCTTTAACCCCGTTGAAGTTTCGGCAAGAGTTCGTTCCATGCTCCGCAGATATATGCAGCTTGGTGCGGGAAAGCCAAAGGATACCACAATCTGTGTCGGCACTATTGAGCTTGACGATTCCGCAAAGACCGTGACGGTTGACGGCAATGCAGTTTCCCTCACACCCACGGAATACGAAATTCTGAAGCTTCTTATGGAAAACCGCAACAAGGTATTTTCCCCAAAGGAAATATACAAGGCTATCTGGCGGGAAAACCCTCTGACTGCGGAAAACACAGTTGCAGTACACATAAGGCACATAAGGGAAAAAATAGAGCTTAACCCCGCAGAGCCGCGATACCTTAAAGCCGTTTGGGGACACGGGTATATGGTTCAAGGATAAACCCTTTCGGGTTTATCCTTGAGTGATGTGTTTGCCTTCGGCAAACGTGATGCATCCTTCGGACGTGATGCTCGCTTTTTGCGAGTGATGTTTGCGCCGCGGCGCAAGTGAAGGTGGAAATCGCTTTTGGCGATTTCATTAATTGAAAGGAGTTTTTATGAAAAATTGGATAAGGAGCTTATCTGCAAAGATTATTTGCTTTATTCTTTGCGTTGTTTGCCTTTGTATTACGGTGGCAAGCGTTGTGGGTGCTGCTTTGTTTATCTCGGGAGGTTTTTACGTTTTTCCGAAGGAATATATGATCGATTCTACCTTTGAACAAATGCTGAAGAGCGCCTCAAACAACATACTTTGGCATCATATTCCCGATGAGGAATATCATTATTATCACATCTATGATTACGACAGTGATATTACAAATATCAGATACAACGTTGTATCTGAGGACGGTAAGATCATCGGTTCAAATTCCGAATCGAAAAGTCATGATTTCAGCTTTAAATGGATTTTTTACAAGGATGCGGATGGCAACTATTCTGAGATAGACTACTATTTCGACGGTGATGAAAATCGGGAAAACGCAGATATTTATACTGTAAATATGTCTGTTGACAGAGACTTTCCCGTTAACGACGAATATTTCTTCTATAATTTTTTAATAAATGCGGCTTATGCTCTTCTCTACTGGGTATATCCGATAGGACTTTTAGCTCTTGCCCTTTGTGTTGCCTGCTTTATAGTTCTTATGTGCACTGCAGGAAGGCGACCTGACAGCGACGAGATACACTCGGGTATATTTACAGCCGTTCCCATTGACCTTCTTATTACTCTTATGACCTGCGGAGTGTGGCTTCTCTTTTATCTCTTATGGGATGTCTGGTATACGGGAGAGGTAGTTGCTGCCGTTCTGAGTATCGTACTTGCTTTAATTTCAGCAAACATTCTCCTTGGGCTTTGCATCACCATTGCTGTCAGAATAAAGCAGAAAAAGCTTTTTTCAAACACTCTTGTCTGGATTGTCTGCAAGCTGATATTTAAGCTTTTCAGATCTGTTTTTCGTTTTATCGGTTTCTTTTTCCGATCGATACCTCTTATTTGGAAAACCTCTCTTTTCATTATTGCAAATATCGTTATCGACATTTTCCTTCTCCCGATGATTGGTAACGGGAATGACTTTGGCTTTTTATTGTGGCTTTTGAAAACTCTCGTTGTAGTTCCCCTTCTCATATACTGTGCGCTGATGCTTCGCAGACTTGAAAAAGGGGGCGAGGCACTGGCTTCGGGCGATTTTTCCAAGGAAATAGACACAACAAGAATGTTTGGAAATTTCAAAAAGCACGGAGACAATCTCAACAGCATATCGGCAGGTATGGCAGCTGCAGTAGAAAAAAGGCTGCAGAGCGAGAGAATGAAAACAGAGCTTATAACAAACGTTTCTCATGATATTAAAACTCCCCTCACATCCATCATCAATTATTCAAGATTGATAGCAGAAAACGCTTGCAGCTGCGAAAAGCACAGCGAATATTCCGAGGTGCTCCTTCGCAAATCCGAGCACTTAAAAAGACTGCTCGATGACCTTGTTGAAATATCAAAAGCATCAACTGGAAATCTTGAAATTTCCCTTTCCTCCTGCGACGCTGCAGTTCTCATTGCTCAGGCAGAGGGAGAATTCAGAGAAAAGTGTGAATCGGCAAATCTTTCCTTTATTTGCTCATTCCCCGACCGTCCCCTTTATATAATGGCTGATCCGAGAAGAATATGGCGAGTTTTCGAAAACCTTATGTCTAACGCATGCAAGTATTCACTCCCCGGCTCCCGAGTATATCTGACCCTGGAAAAAGACGCAGGTGACGTTGTTATCACCTTCCGCAACACCTCAAAGGACGAGCTTTGCGTATCAGCTGAGGAATTGACCCAGCGATTTGTCCGCGGAGATTCTTCCCGTACAACAGAAGGAAACGGTCTCGGTCTTTCCATTGCAAAAAGCTTAACCGAGCTTCAAGGCGGCAAAATGGACATCACCATTGACGGCGACCTTTTCAAAGTCACTCTCTGCTTTCCAGAGGTATAAATGTTAATGAATTATGCAAAGGACTTTTTTGTAAAAAAGTCCTCTGCACTCCCAAAAAACTTCAAAAAAGGGATGATTATATAAACAGATCTATAAATCGAAGTTTGAAATGGAGCTGAAATTGGTATAGCGAATGTTGCACGAAACAAAAGCCTCCACCTCTCAGACGCTTGCGGCTGTGAGGGGGAGGTGGCATCGGTGCAAGGTGAATGTAGAATTTATGATTTCTTTGGCACCGATGACGGAAGGGGTGTCTTATCTGCACGAGAGCTAGCTGATGGTTATAGTTAAACTGTCATTTGACAGTGCACAAAACAATAAAGTTAGGTTCTCGTGCTGATATGGCAACCCTTCCACCGCAAGCGGTCTCCCTCCCCTTCACAGCGAGCTGAGAAGGGGAGGCTTAGTATCTAAATCTCTCGCATCACTTACAAGCTCCGATTT
>JAZRRC010000101.1:0-19563 GCA_045650355.1 Candidatus Avispirillum sp.
CCTACGACAAAGTGTAATGCAATCGTTCGTTTGTTCATCAAATTTTGTTCTGGTTCGTGTGCAGATGTGAGGACGTGCAATGCACGCCCCTACATTATTAAACTGTTCGATAAACCCGAATTTGAAGCCCCCACAAATCATTGACAAAAACTGTGCCGAGGGGTATAATCAAAGCAGTATATATAATATGGAGGGGAATTATGTCCTACAAATATAAAACCGAGCTTCATTGCCATACAAAGCACGTCAGCCGCTGTGCAGGTCACGATGCACAGGGCATCGTTGATATGTACCTTGAGGCAGGCTATACCTCGATCGTTATAACTGAGCATCTTGCGGCGGGAACCTTTGTTAATATGCAGGATAAGTCCCTCGAGGAGCAGATGGAGCATTTCGTTCAGGGCTACCGTGAGGTGAAAAAGGCGGCAAATGGCAGACTTCACGTCCTTATGGGCGCTGAGGTAAACTTTGCAGGAACTCTCAGCACCGACTATCTGATCTACGGCCTTGAGGAGGAGTTCTACCACCGCTGTCCCGACGTTTATACTCAGAATAAATACTGGACCGCAAGCCTCGTTCGCAATAACGGCGGCGTTTTCATCCAGGCACACCCCTTCAGAACAAACTGTGCCGTAACCGAGGATTTCGTTCTTGACGGCATCGAGGTATGGAACGGTCACCCCTTCCAGAAGAATCATAACCGTATAGCACGGGAGTTTGCAAAGGATTATCCGGGTTATATCCTCACCTCCGGCGGCGACCATCACGACGATAATATGTATCCCGATGCAGGTATTCTCACAAAGGAGCCTATAACAAGCGAGCGTCAGCTTGCGGAGGTTCTTCGTAGCCGCGACTTTGAGCTTATCTGCGACAGAGATGCCCGTGAGCGCTCAAGAGAGGAAGAGAAAAAACGAGAAAAAGAGAGAGAAGAGGCCAGATTAGGAAAATAATTTCGTTCTTCGCAAATTAGAAAAAGCGAGGAAACGAGAGAAAAAACGAGCATTTAAGAGCATTTGATATACTAAATTAATTTCCGAAAAATTTTTTCAAAAAAAGTATTGACAAGGGCGGTATAGTCTGCTATAATCTCACTTGCTGAAAATAACACATTAAAGCTAAATCGGAGGATAATCTTATGTCTACTTATATGGCAAAGAAAGAAACCGTTGAGCGCAAGTGGTACATTATCGACGCGGCTGGTAAGCCCCTCGGTAAGACTGCAGCTGCAGCGGCTACTATACTTCGCGGCAAGCACCGTCCTGAGTACACACCTCACGTTGACTGCGGCGAATTCGTTGTAATCATCAACGCTTCCAAGGCTGTTCTCACAGGTAAGAAGCTTGAGCAGAAGTTCTATCGTCGTCATTCCGGCTACATCGGTGGTCTTAAGGAAGTTTCCTACAAGCACCTTATGGCTACAAAGCCCGAGTTTGCAATGGAGCACGCAGTTAAGGGCATGCTTCCTCACAACTCTATCGGCGACAAGGCAATCACTCGTCTTAAGGTATACGCAGGCGAGGCACACAAGCAGCAGGCTCAGAAGCCTGAGGCTTACGAGATCTGAGAAAGGGGATAACAGAAAATGTATACAAGTGCAAAGCCTTATTTCTACGGCACAGGCAGAAGAAAGAGTTCTGTTGCCCGCGTTCGTCTCTATCCCGGTACCGGTGTTGTAACAATCAACGGTCGTGACATTGACGATTACTTTGGTCTCGAGACCATGAAGCTCATCATCAACCAGCCCTTCCAGGTAACTGGTACTGAGGGCAAGTTCGACATCGTTGCAAGCGTAAAGGGCGGCGGCTTCTCCGGTCAGGCAGGCGCTATCCGTCACGGCGCATCCCGCGCACTCCTCCTTGCTGACGATGCATTCCGTGCATCCCTCAAGAAGGCAGGTTTCCTCACAAGAGACCCCAGAATGAAGGAAAGAAAGAAGTACGGTCTCAAGGCAGCTCGTCGTGCGAGCCAGTTCTCCAAGAGATAAGTTCTTATTTCAGAGAATATTCGAAAAAATTACAGCACTCACTTTTTGTGGGTGCTGTTTTTTTATTATTTATTATTTCATCCGTCAGCAGGAGATAAGAACGATACAGTCGTAGGGGAGCCCCTTGGTGCTCCCGCTACATACACAACGACTCACGGCAAATATCGTTTCGTTCGCGTGCAGATGTCGGGATGTCGAGGGCGCCATTCCCTACCGTTATTTTAAACCTATTGCTTTTTGATAGTTTTTGTGTTATCATATTTATGCTATACAGTTAAATTTTGTGAACAATCGTAGCATGAGTTTTTATAAGTCTAAGGAGGGCAGTAAAATGCACGAAATGGTTAGAGAGTTCTTAGAAAAAAAGCGTCAAAAAATTGAAGCTGAAAAAGAGAAGAATAAGGTAGAAACTCTAATTTCGCTAGGTCTTTATGAAGTAGAGTATTCTCCAGACGGTGAGCAGACAAGCGAGTATAATTTGGGCAAGTGGGACGAGGAAGCGGGAAAAACAAGATATTACAAGAAAGTTCCTGTTGATGTTAGCGAAGAAGAATATGAAGAAATAAAAAAAATCGCTTGCGCCGATAGTGAAAAATCCCAGAGCCAATCAAATATTGTTGCAAAAACTTTGTCGGTTGTAGCCGGGCTTATTTGGGGTGGCGGCTTTATTGCGGGTATTGTGCTAGGTAATGTTGAGGTTACAAAATCGACTTTCTATAATACTTATACGGATACCGAATTTTCATTTGCAATTGCTCTTGCATATTGGGCTTCATCTTTTATAATTGGAACAATGATGATGGGTCTTGCAGAGATTGTAAAATTATTAAATGATATCAAAAATAAAAAGTAATTTTATAAATAGTATTAAAAAGCATATGTAGCTTGAAAAATAATTAATTATATCTTTACCCCCGAATCTTATGATTCGGGGGGGCTTTATGCTTTGATATTTTATTAATACAAAAAGGACTATGACCACAAAACGTCATAGTCCTTTTTGTATGTGATGTTCAAATCAAAAAGCATTCATCATAATAAAGAAGTATGCAATCATTCCAATTATACTCAAAATGGTAAAGAACATAATACAATTTCTTATTGTTTTAATCAGACTTAATTGTTTATAAGCAAGATACTCTCTTATTTCAGATTCTGTTAAGTCAGTTTCGTAAATTGTATAGAATTCTGTTGGTGTATCGTAACTATTAAAAACAAAAGCATAAACACCTTCCGGAAGAGTGCCGCCGTCTTTCAATAACTTTTGGTATTCCTTGTTCTCTTGTTTTGTGCAGGGAATTTTTTGAAGTAAATCAAATTCAAATTTGTGAGCGCGCAACTCGTCTCTCAAGTTGATTTTTTCTTTTGCCATTATTCACACCTCCGGTTTTTGATTTAATTATAACATAATTCAAGAAAATTACAATATTTTGATAAAATCACACAAGTATTATGAGTTTTTGTCTTAAACATAGAGTAATTAGGGTTATGTGACTTACAAAAGAGTAAAGAATATTTCTTTTTTCAATTATTTTTCCTTTGATTCCAGATAATCGTATAGATTTATGGTTCCTGCTTCTTCTTCGATCTCAAGATTCGGAACGTATTCTATCAATCGTGTAGCTCCGTTTGATTTGTCAACGTAAAAATAAACAAACGTACCTGTATAGCTGCGGAATATCACCTGATACTCTGATTCTGTCTCCTCTCCCATTTTTAAATACATAATATCAGGATTGTCCTCTGCAATGCTCCAATCATAGGTGCTGTGACAATAATTATATACTCCGTTGTAGGCCATTTCTTCAGATATATTGTTCTGCGAAGCCGTGGTGTCAGCGATGTCCGTGGTGACCGGAGTGTATGTGGTATCTGCAGTGGAAGAGTCGCCCGCAGCTTCATTTTTTGTGCCGCAGGCAGAAAGTATAGCGCTCATCATAATCACCAGTATAAAAACAAAGGCAAGCTTTTTCATTTTTAGCCTCCAAATTTAAGTTTATTGAACTGATTACATTATATCATAAATTGTTTTGGGTTTCAATATTCCCGCGATCAGCTTGAGTCATACTTGTTTTGGTAGTATAATATGGATAGTTATTGTGCAGATTGAGACAAGCCTCCCCTTCTCAGCGCGTAGAGCTGTGAAGGGGAGGGGGACCACGAAGTGGTGGAAGGGTTGCCACATCAGCACGCGAACCAAACTTGATTATTTTGTGTTCTGTTAAATGATAGTTTAACTACAACTGTCAGATAGCTCTCGTGCAGATAAGACACCCCTTCCGTCATCGGTGCCAAAGAGATTATAAAACCTATATTCACCTTGCACCGATGCCACCTCCCCCTCACACCTCGATATTACGATAGCCTTTAGCATTCGTTTCACGAATGCAGAGCGAATAAGATAAAGTTTGATTTTGGCTATCTTCATATTCGCGGTGAGAGGTGGAGGCTTTTGTTTTAGTTCGTGTGCCCGCGGACGTTGAGATATATAAATCTTATTGTTTCTTGTGTCCGCTCTGCCTTCACAAAATGTGAAGGCCCATGTTTTCTTGGATTTTACAAAAAAGTCTTTTGCATTCTACTTATCCCCCCAACTAAACCAACGGTAGGTGTGATTTTTTTCAAAAAATGATATAATGAGAGCAAAGGAGGGGTGTTATGGACCAGATCAAGATCGGAAGATTTATTGCCGAGTGCAGAAAAAAGAAGGGGCTGACTCAGGTTCAATTGGCGGATAAGCTCATGATCACTGATAAAGCGATATCTAAATGGGAAAGGGGTATTACTATGCCCGATACTTCCATTATGCTTTCACTGTGCTCGCTTCTTGGAATCAGAGTTGACGAATTATTAAGTGGGGAGAAAATCGATATGGAAAGTTCAAATAAGAAAAACGAACAGCTTTTGCTTGAAATGGCAAAGGAAATGGAACGAAAGAATAAAACCATATGGACCTCCATGTGGGTCATTATGATAATCAGTATGTCTGTGCTGCTTGCCTGTATCTTCGCTGCGGCATTTCTGATACCCGAGGGTATCTGGCAGCTTGTCACGATTCTCAGTGCCTGCGTTATATTTTTGATTCCTTGCTTTTATGCGGTAAAGCTTGAGGTGAGCGTTGGCGCATATAAGTGCAAAAAGTGCGGATGCGAGATCGTGCCTACCTATTCCGAGGCGATGAAGGCGCTTCACAGAGGCTTCACCCGTCATCTTATGTGCCCAAATTGCAAAAAACGCACCTGGTGCAAAAAGGTATTGAAATAAAACAGCCCCCGAATCTTATGATTCGGGGGTCGTGTTATTTTAAAATGATTGTTATAACTGCAAGGAACTCCCTTTTTGAAGTCCTTTGCATTATTTCAGCGCAAGGGAGCTGTTGAGAAGGAGTGTGCTGTACATGAAGAGCACGTCTGCATCGCTGAAGTCTACAAAGCTTCCGATGTAATCGGAGGAAACGTAGCGCAGGTCGATGAGGATAGTTTCGGAATAGCCCTCCGCAAGAAGAGGTGAAATGGATGAGCCGAAGGAATCTCTGAAAACGATGAGCTTCTTTCCGTCGGTGTTAGCGGGATTTTTGATGGTCACAAGTGCCTGATTTCCTGAAAGGAACATTTCATAAGGGTCACGGCTTTCTGCCTTTGCCATGTCATATACTGCCGCAGCGCCCTGCACCTGGTAGCCCTCTATTGCTTCGTTTGTAAGATAGGAAAGAGTGTCGGGCTTTACTGCCATTGCAGACTGACCCACGTACACACCGTTGAAGGGGGTATCGAGAGTCACAGTTTCGTAATCCTTTGAAATACTGCTTCCCATAGCAGAGGCGATACGGTCTGCTACGTCAATTATCTTTTCCTGGCGCCAATGAGTGTCGGTATAGTAAAAATCGTCGGCGCTGAGAAGGTCTCCGATACTGATGCTTTCAGCAAAGGAAAGTCCCTCTGCCATATACTTTTCGTATGCATCGTAATCGATGGAAAGATCGGCAAGATACTTGTTTTTATCGGGGATCATTGCAAAATAGACCTTATTCGTATCGTTGAGATACTTATCGTTTATCTTATTAAAGAGATTTATCGCATGGTCTGCCATCTCATAGTTTGCGGGATATTCAAGCTTTGAAAGATGTCCGTCCTCAATAAAGATCTTGTTATTATCCTTCTGCATGAAGCCGTAAAGCCTTGTATATGCTTTTATGCTTCTCCAGAGATCACGCTTTGGGAAAGCATCTGTTGCATATTCCTCGAATTTCTTTGCAAACTCACCGGACATTACAGATTCAAAGGAAAGCTCGGGGAATTTTGCAAGGGCTCGGCGCTCGCTTTCGGAAAAGTCTGCCTTTTTGCCGAAAACACACCACACACTGAGACTGAGAATGAGCGATGCCATAAGAACGGTTGATATTATATTTTTGATTTTCATTAATTTTACCTCCCGTCAGAATCTGAAATACAGGAACGGATTGAATGATCCGTCCACAAGATATGCGGTGACGATGATGAGAAGTGATGCAAGGAACAAGGGCTCTGCATACTGAAGCGCCTTTACCTTGGATGCTGCAATTTTGGGTATGGGTGTTGCTCCGATGATGCCGAGGATAAATACAAAGCCGTAGCTTCTCAGATAATACAGAGCTTCAGCGGAAACGAGGGGAGCATCTCCTGCGCCGAAAAGTCCGCCTATATAAGATACAGCCTCGCTAACAGATGCGACATTAAAGAGAATAAAGCTTATCATCACGGCAAAAAGCACGTAAATGCGGCCAACTACTCGGAGTTTATCAAGCTTTTTAAGGAAGAATACCTTTTCAATTACGAGCAGCACTGCAAAGAACAGACCCCAGAGGATAAAGTTCCATGCGGCACCGTGCCAAAATCCTGTAAGCATCCATACGACGAAGATGTTGAAAAACATTCGCCACTTTTTCACTCTTGAGCCGCCCAGGGGGATATAAACGTAATCCCTAAACCAGCTTCCCAGAGACATATGCCATCTTCTCCAGAATTCGGTTATGCTCTTTGAAATATAGGGGTAGTTAAAGTTTTCGATAAAGTCAAAGCCGAAGAGCTTTCCGAGGCCGATCGCCATATCGCTGTAGCCTGAGAAATCGAAATAAATGTGGAGGCAGAAGGCAATGCCGTACATCCAGTAGAAAAGAACGCTCTTTTCGTCGCTTGATTTGAAGGTATCGCAGAGCTCACCGAGAACGTTTGCAATAAGAATCTTTTTGGAAAGACCGATGATGAAGCGGCGAATTCCCTGCGCTGTCTTTTCAAATGAATGGGTGCGGCTCTTAAGCTGGAGGGCAATATCGCTGTAACGAACGATAG
Source organism: Candidatus Avispirillum sp. (assembly GCA_045650355.1). Lineage (GTDB taxonomy): Bacteria > Bacillota > Clostridia > Oscillospirales > CAG-272 > Avispirillum. The sequence continues at coordinate 7,315 of JAZRRC010000101.1, forward strand.
GACCTGCAATCAGCTGAGGGAAAAAGGATATATATGCCGCAAGGTCGATGGGGTTCTTCTGTGCGGGAACGTCTCCTCTGTAAACGTCGATATTATAGCTGAGTATCTGGAAGGTATAGAAGCTGATACCGATAGGCAGGGAGATGCGAAGAAGAGGTATGGAAAGCCCTGTCAGCGCATTGATGTTTTCTATAAAGAAATCCGTATACTTATAGTAGCCCAGGAATCCGAGACTGACTACTATTGCAATTATAAGAAAAAGCTTTCTGTATTTCGGCACCTTTTCCGTAAGAAGTCCGAGAACGTAGCCTGTCATAACGGTGAGCATCATGAGGATAACAAGTCTCGGCTCTCCCCATGCGTAGAAAACAAGGCTTGAAATAAGGATAGTTGTATTTTTAAGAGCCTTGGGTGTGATTGCATAGAGCAAAAGAACACAAGGCAGGTAGTAGAACAAAAAGGGAATACTTGAAAATAGCACGGCCTTTTCCTTTCCTGAGTATATTTTCAAAAAATATCAGCAAAACAGAGGTTATCCGCTTTGCTGATATCGGGTGTTATTGCAGAATTACTCGAGAGTGATTCCGTCCTCTTCGGGAATCTCCATATCGCCGATGCCTGCATCGTCGCCCTCCTCAGGCTGCTCAAATGCTGTGGGGCACATAAGGAAGAATACTGTGTTGCCCTCACTCTCGCATACCATCTCCTCAGCCATGGTGCAGATGTTCCAGCGGAGGTTTGCGTTGTCCTTGAGGGTTGTCTTGAAGCCTTCTACGTCAGCACCGTCCTCGAGAACGAATACGTAGCCAACAAAGGGGATAGTGCCGATTGCAGGTCCGAACATGATGCCTTCCTTGAAGCCCTTAATCTCTTCGTTAAAGCCTGTGAGGTAGCCTTCCTCTACGGGCATGGAAGCGGGCATGAAGCCGAGAGCGGGGTTAGCAAGAACTGCGTCTGCGATGTCCTGAGCGGGAGACTTTGCGTTTGCCTTGAAGTCTGCGAGAAGGAGCTCGCCGATTGTGCCTTCAGTGCTTGTATTTTCGTTTGTGTCCTTGTTTTCGTTTTCAACGATCTTGTCTGTTGTGTCCTTGGGCTGCTCATTGTCTGCCTTGCCGCAGGAAACAAATGCAAAAAGCATAGCGGATGCGAGTACGATTGTGATGATCTTTTTCATTTTCAGATCTCCTTTGATTAAATATTTTATTTTGTTGTTTTTGTTGCTCTTACTGCTTTTTCAGCTTTGTCATAGGTCAGGGTGATGACGGTCGTTGTCTTTTCGCCCTTCAGCACCATTTCGCAGTTTACGTGCTTGTCGCCTTTGGGAATCTCCCACCATATTTCCAGCTTTCCTTCCTTGAGAATACCCTCAACAGTCTCCCCTTCGGAGGTTACTGCTCTTCCGTAGGAAAGGATGAGCTCGGTATCCTCTCTGAGCTCAAGCTCGAAGGGAACGGAGAGCACCGTCGATTCTCTCTTGTCGGTGGCAGGGGAAATATCGTAAAAAAGCACGCTTGATTGCAGCTCCTGACCGTTGCAGACGATATCCGGAGAGGTTTTTGCACCGAATATCAGTACAGCTACTGCGATCAAAAAGCAGGCGGCAACAGCTCCAACCGTTTTGATCACAACGGAGGGAATAAGCCTGTTTTTTGCAGAGACGGAGCCTTTTATCTTTTTGTAAAGCTCGGGAGGTGCCGATATTTTTTTGTATGCCTGTATTTCTTTATCTGAAAACATGATCCTTCTTTTCCTTTCATAGTAATTTCTCAGCCTTACTGCTCTTTCAGCATTTCACGGGCCCGTGAAATTCTCATTTTTGTTGCCGAAAGAGAAATACCGAGGATGTTTGCAGTTTCGCTGAGGGAAAATCCCTCGAGACAATGGAGAGCGACTGTTTCTCTGTATTTTTCGGGCAGGCGGGACAGCTTGTCCATCAGCTCGCTGATGCAGCCTTCATCCTCTGCGGCAATATCCGTTATATCATCGAGGGTAAGAGACGGATGATATGAGCGGCGTCTTGCAATGTCGCAGCATTGATTTATTGTCACGCGGATGAACCATGCTTTTTCATGGTTCTCGTTGAAAAATACCGGGGATCTCGCCATGTATTTCAGAAATACGTCCTGAACTGCATCCTCAGCGTCGGCAGAATTGCAAAGCTTTGCCAATGCTATGCGGTAAAGAAGATCGGCATAGGTGTTATACACCGAATCGAAATTCGGCGTTTTGCGTTTTAACATACTCACTTTTTCTGCCCTCCTATTAACAATACGAACGAAAAACCCCAAAGGTCACAAAAAACATAAAAATTTTTTGATTATTTTTCGGACGGATTTCTGCAAGTTATAAAATTATATAGATTTAAGCCCTGATTGTCAACGGGAATTTTGCGATAGAATAAAAAGTGCTGCTTTGAGCTATTTCAGCGAAGTAATAAAATAATTTTTCACAAACTTGTTGACATTACAACAAGTTTGTGTTATTATACGGATGTTGTAATTACAACAAGTGGAGGTTTAACAAATGGAAGAGCGTTTTCAGGCGTTTACGGTGCTGATAACAGGCATCAGCCGTTCAATACACAGAATAAAAACCGAGGAGATGTCAGAATTTAATCTGAGAAGCTCCCACGTTTCCTGCCTTTATTATCTTTATAAGCAGGGCAGCCTCACAGCCCGTGAGATTTGCGATATCTGCGAGGAGGATAAGGCGAATATTTCAAGAGCAGTTAAGCTTTTGGAGGAAAAGGGATACGTTTTCTGCGAGAGCGAGGAAAAAAAGCGCTATCAGAGCCCCCTTCGCCTCACCGAAGAGGGAAAAAAGATCGGCAAGGCTATTGTGGAGAAGATAGACCGTGTTCTCGAGGTGGCAAGCTGCGGCCTCACCGAAGAGGAGCGAGCTATCATGTATAAGGGTCTTGCTGTTGTAAATAAAAATCTGAATGCCTTGTGCGAGAGCTTTGGTGACGGCGCAAAGGATGAATAAGAAAGGGTATAGATATGAAGAAATATAAGATTCACGATATGAGAGAATTCACAAACGTTCGCGAGCTTTGCGAGTGGGCAGGCGAGGAGCACGGTGAAAATATTGCTTTTTCCTTCAAGGGAAAGGGCACAGAAACTGAAAAAAAATCATATAAGGCCTTTCGAGATGACGTCCGTGCGCTTACGTCTAAGCTTATAAGCATGGGATGCACAGGAAAGCACTGTGTTCTCATCGGCAAATGCTCCTATGAGTGGATACTCACTTATTATTCAGTCCTTTCTGCAGGCGGTGTTCTCGTTCCCCTTGACCGTGACTGGCAGGGTCAGGACCTTGCCGAAACTGCAAAGACTGCTGATGCATCCTTCCTTTTCTGCGATAAGGATATAAAGGAGAAGGGCGAGGCAGTTGCAGCGGCAACAGAGCTTGAAGCTCCTGTAATTTATCTCGACGGCGAGGAAAACAGCGTTTCTATATATATAAATGAAGGAAAAGAGATTTTCAGAAAAAATTCTTCATTATATTATGAGTGCCCCATTGATCCCGTTAAGATGTCTCTTCTCGTGTTCACATCGGGAACAACAGGTAAGGGCAAGGGCGTTATGCTTTCTCAGAACGCTATCCTTGCGGATATGACAACAGTTATCCCCTATATCGATTTCTCCAAAAAGACGGTTGGCGTCCTTCCTCCTCACCATACCTACGGCTCAACTATTATGTTTATCGGTCACGTAATGATCGGCTGCGAGGTGTATCTTTCCTCCGGACTTCGTTACGTGCAGAGAGAGCTGAAGCAGGAAAAGCCCGGTCATATGATCCTCGTTCCCCTTTATCTTGAAACCTTTTACAGAAGAATACAGGCAAATATCAAGGATCAGGGCAAGGAAAAGCTTGTTGCCAATATGATAAAGGTGTCAAACGGTCTCAGAAAGATCGGTATCGATCAGCGCCGTCATATTTTCGGCTCAATTCTTGAGGCTTTCGGCGGCGAGGTTAAGACTATTATTTCCGGCGGTGCTCCCATCAACCCCGAGATCATCCATTACTTTGAGGCAATCGGAATCACAGTTCTCAACGGCTACGGCATCACAGAGTGCGCTCCCCTTATTTCCGTAAACTATTCAAGAAACGTGGTGGACGGAAGCGTTGGTAACGTTATCGATATTGACACTGTCAAGATCGACGAGCCCAATGAGGACGGCGAGGGCGAGATTCTCGTAAAGGGTCCCAACGTAATGCTGGGCTATTATAAAAATCAGGAGGCAACCTGCGAGGCCTTTAAGCACGGATATTTCCGTACAGGCGACTACGGCAAGACAGATAAAAACGGAGTTCTTTATATCACAGGAAGAAAGAAAAACCTCATTATTCTTTCTAACGGTAAGAACGTATATCCCGAGGAGATCGAAAACGAGCTTGTGGCTTGCCCCGGTGTTCAGGATATTATCGTATATGAGGGTCAGTCCAGGAGAGGTCTCCAGCACAATGCAATCGTTGCGGAGATCTATCCCGATAAGGATTATCTTGAGAAAAACGGCATTACAGATGCTAAAGCTCATCTTCAGCCCTTCGTTGATGAATACAATAAGACCTGCGTGCCTTATAAGAAGATTGCGATTCTCCGTGTACGTGATGAGGATTTCCCTAAAAACACTCTCAGAAAAATCATGCGCTTTAAGCTTGATATGACAATCGAATAAAAAAAGCCCTCAAGGCACGTCCTTGAGGGCTTTTTGAGTTGTTTTATACAATTATATAATATAGAAATTGTGCACACATATGATTTGCCACGGCAAGTGGGGGGAATCGTTGACTTTTCGTATTGGTGGTGTTAAACTAAAAACAGAACAAATAATATACTTATTTTGGAGGATATTATGAAAAAGCTGATATCTCTGGTGCTTGTGGCGGCAATCGTACTGAGCACCTTTGTATTTTCAGTTCCTACCGCTGCTGCAGCCGAACCTGTATTTGCGGTGGAGAACGTTGAAAAAATGCAGGGAACAGGCACAACTGTAACCCCTAAGGTTACAATAACCGACAATCCCGGCATCTACTCTCTTAAACTCGTAGTTTACTACGATAAGACAGAGCTTGCAAAGTCTGATGCAGATGGATTTGCAAACTCCGTATTCGGTGCTGAAGACTCCGAGATAGGCACTGAGCGTGTTGGTACACACAAGGATATTAAGTCTTATATCCCTTCTGACCTTCAGGCTTACTCAAAGGGCTTCGTTATTAACACAGTGGGTGTCTACAACGAAGAGCTTGAGGATACTGAAACAGTTACGGATGACGGTATCGTAGTTGAGCTTCCCCTTGAAATCATTGCAGATGACGTCGGTTCATTCAACTACACAGTTTGGGTTGCAGAGGCTTACGATGCTGAAGGCAACGAGATCTACGTTGAGAACGATATGTATGTTGGTACAGTTGACTACATACCTGACCCCTATATCGGTATTTACGATGAGTTTACAGTATTCATGACTCCCGATGAGAAGAATATTGCACTCGAAACAAAGGAAGTCAGCGTAGATATCAGATTCGACCAGAACCCCGGTCTCTGGGCTACACGTATTTATATCGTATATCCCGAGGCGCTTACTCTCGGTTCTACGGACAACGTTGTAAATTCATATGCGATTTATAATGACCCTGCAGACCTTATTGTCGGTAACCCCGATATCGCTCTTGACGATTCCCGTCAGGTTCAGGGCTTCAAGGATCTCATGGCAGCTGATCCTTCCATCGTAAGAGACGGCTACCACTCCACAACAGTTTACTTCGAGCCTGCTGCATTCGATAAGGTTAACTCCGGCAACGGTATCCTTTGCACACTTAACTTCACAATTTCCGATGATGTTGAGGTGGGTGACGTTCTTGACATAAAGATGTATTATGCCGAGGCAGACTTCCTCTATGCAGGTACAAAGCCTGACGGAACCCCCGATTTCATTATATATGAGCCCGAAATATACGGATCTGAGCTTACAATCGTAGAGTGTGATCATAATTATGTTGACGGCTTCTGTGAGTATTGCGGTCAGGCGGACGGCAACATTCCCAGCCTTGAGGCAGAAAACGTTCAGACAATGCTCAGCGGAGCAGATGTATCTCCTAAGATCACAATCTCCAACAATCCCGGCATCCATTATCTTAAGCTTGTAGTTTACTACGATAAGACAGAGCTTGAAAAATCTGATGCTGATGCATTTGCAAACTCCGTATTCGGTGAAGCGGACTCCGCTGTGGGCTCAGAGCGCATCGGTTCACACCGAGACATCAAGGACTATATTCCCGCAGACCTTCAGTCTACCTCAAAGGGATTCGTGATCGATCTTTTCGGTGAGTATAACGATAATCTTGAGGATACTGATGTAGTAACGGCAGACGGAATTGTTGTTGAGCTTCCTCTCAGCGTTATTGCAGAAGAGCACGGCGATTACAATTATAGAGTGGTAGTTGCCGAGGCTTGTGATATTGAGGGTAATACCCTCAACTTTGAGTTTGTGGGTTTAAAGGGTACAGTCAGCTACGTAGCTGATCCCAACGTCGGTATCTACGATGATTTTACAGTATTTATGACTCCCGATAAAAAGGACGTTATGCTCGGCAGTGACACTGTAAGCGTAGATATCAGATTCGATCAGAACCCCGGTCTCTGGGCTACCCGTATTTATGTCGTATATCCCGAGGCTCTTACTCTCGGTTCTGAGGATAACGTTGTTAACTCCCTTGCGATTTACAAGAGTGAGAGTGACCTCGTTGTCGGTACTCCCGATCTTGATCTTGATGATCCCCGTCAGGTTCAGGGATTCAAGGATGTTATGAAGAATGATCCCTCCATCACAAAAGAGGGCTATCACTCCACAACTATTTACTTTGAGCCTTCTTCCGTTGATAGTATAAACGATGGAAACGGTGTTCTTTGCACACTCAACTTCACCCTTTCCGGTGATGTTGAGGCGGGTGACGTTCTTGATATAAAGATGTATTATTCCGATGCGGACTTCCTTTATGCAGAAATTTCCCCCAGTGGATATCCTGAATTTATTTCATACTATCCCGAAACATTTGGCTCTGATATTACTATCGTTTCCAGTCTTTGCGAGCATGGAAATACAACAACAGAGCAGGCTTCTCCCACTTGCTCCGAGTGGGGCTATATCAACACTGTTTGCTCTGAATGCGGCAGAGTTATTTCTACACAGTCAATTGCTCCTACAGGCGTGCACGTTGAGGATAACGGCACATCAACTCTTCCTGACTGCAACGACGCCGGTGCTATAGTCTACAAATGTACTATGTGTGGCACAGTGATGCGCACTGAAGAGATTCCCGCAACAGGTCATAGCTATCTCAATCTTCAGAATATAATTATAACTCCTCCCACATGTACAGAGGACGGTTATACTACAAGATACTGTGATATATGCGGAGAGCCTAGGATTGGGGACTTCGTTCCTGCATGGGGCCATGATGAAGACGGTGACGTTATTGTCGACGAACCCGACTGTGATGAGCCCGGCTCCAGAACAACACATTGCAGTCTTTGCGGAGATGTTTCAAAATCTGAGGTTATCCCTGCGTTGGATCATAACTTTGTAAGCGGTACTTGTACAAGATGTGGTCTTTCCATTACAGCACCTCCTGTAGGCGGAGGCGATGAATTTATAGTATACGTGTCTCCCTCTGATGGAGAAATTGTTAAGGGAACAAATGAAATCAGTGTGGACGTTGTATTGGAAAACAATCCCGGACTTTGGTCAACACGTATTTTCGTAGTATATCCCGAGGCTCTCAGCCTTAATGATGTGGATAACGTTATTAATCCTCTTGAGATTTACGAGAATGATTCTGATATGCTTGTCGGTATTCCCGATCTTAGTCTGGACGATTACCGTCAGCCTCAGGGCTTCAAGGATCTTATGGAGGCCGATTCTTCTATCGCAAGAAGCGGTTATCGTTCTGTAACTATTTATTTTGAACCCGCCAGATATGACGAGATAACTTCCGAGGACGGTGCTCTTTGTACACTTAACTTCACCGTTTCTGATGACATTGAGGCAGGCGACGTTCTTGATATAGTAATGTATTACGGCGAGTCAGACTTCCTCTATGCCGATACAGATTCTAACGGCATGCCTGAGTTTGTCTCATACTATCCCGATGTATACGGCGCTTATTATACAGTTATTGAAATTGATTGCGATCACGTTGAGGGTGATGCTGTAGTAACTAACCCCACATGTGAAAACTCCGGTAAGAGCGAATATTACTGCAGCTTGTGCGGTGAGTATCTCCGTGAAGAGATTATTCCTGCAACAGGACACCTTTACCTCCAGCCTCAGAACTCTGTAATCACACCTCCCACATGTACAGAGGACGGCTATGTAACAAGATACTGTGACGTATGTAATGAGCCTAAGGTCGAGGCCGGTGAACCTGCCTGGGGTCATGATATGGACGGTGACGTTGTTATTGTTGAGCCTACCTGTAAAAAGGAAGGTACAAAGATAACGTACTGCGATTTCTGCGGAGAGATCTCCGATATTGAGTATCTTCCCAAAAACTCAACTCATAACCTTACCCACGTGGAAATGGTTGAGGGCACATGCCATACTTCCGGCTACGGCGAATATTGGTACTGTGCTGATTGCGGTAAGATATTTGCTGATGCAAACGGTGAAACACTTACAAGTATAGAGGATCTTGTGATTCCTCCCGTATATGATCTGGCATACGTGCCCTATGCTGCACCTTGCCACAATCCCGGAACTTATGAGTACTGGTACTGCCCCGGTTGCGAAGCAGTATATGCAGATGCAGAGGGAACAATCCTCACAAACAGAAAGAATCTTGCCATAGCGCCTGTATGTGAGCTTGTTCATGTAGAAAGAGTCGAGGCTTGCCACAATGACGGTATGGAAGAATACTGGTATTGTCCTGAATGTGAGGCAGTATATGCAGATGCTGCAGCTACTATCCTTACAAACAGAAAGAATCTTACGATCGAGGCCGTATCCTCTCTCGATTCCTACAGATCAGAGGCTACCTGTACAGAAGACGGTTTTGTGATAATTTATTGTACAATCTGCGAAGAGATCATATCCGAGGAAGTAATTCCTGCAGGTAATCACTCTGAAGAGGTTAAGACATTCACAATTGAAGCTACCTGTACAGAGTTTGGTTATATTATTGAAGCATGTCTTTATTGCGGAGAGGCGATAAGAACTATCGCTGTTCCTGCAAAGGGTCACCATCTCGTTGATACAGTGGTTGCACCTACACGTACAGAGCGTGGATATACAATCCATACTTGTGCGACCTGTAAGTATAGCTTTATCGACAGCTACGTTGATCCCGTAGGCGGAGAGATCGTTGCCGGTGATATAAACGGAGATGCAGATATCAATTCCATCGATATTAACATTTCCAAGAGAATCGTTTCCGGAGTAGTTGCTCCTACAATCGAACAGATTCTGTCAGGCGATCTTAACGGCGATGGCGTGATAAACGGTATTGACTGTAATATCCTTTCAAGAAAGGTTTCAGGAATGCAATAATTCAAAGCCCCTGCGGTATACCGCAGGGGCTTTTACATTCTGTTTTTCTTCATTATTATATATGTTACGTAAAACTGTTCGTGAAGGCTGATGTCGAAGGACTTTGTAAAAGCCATAGGCATCCTCAGCGCAATTCAAATTCAAAGAGCCCTTCTCCGATGAAAGATACCGGAGAGGGGCTCTTTTTTATATTACAATATAAAAACATATGAACAAAATAAAAACATAACAAAAATTGCCGTTCATATTTATCGGATGGGTGAAGATAATAATAGCAGAGACAGCGAAAGCGTCTCAATTAAAATAGATTGAAGAAAATCCCGAAAGAAAAAGGGAAAACGGACAGAGTCCGGGAAAGGAATTATTATGGCAAGCAACAAGACACTCGTGCCCGAAGCAAAGCAGGCACTCAACCAGTTCAAGATGGAGGCAGCAAGCGAAGTAGGTGTAAACCTCAACCAGGGCTACAACGGCGACCTCACAGCCCGCCAGGCAGGCTCCATCGGCGGTCAGATGGTTAAGAAGATGATCGAGAAGTACGAAAACGACATCAAGGGTACAAAGTAAGTATCTTTGAAGAAATGGCGCCTCGGGGAGCTTTAAGCCTCTCCGAGGCTGTCTTTTTGTTGATAAAGTTGCAAAAATCTCAAAAAATCGCATAAATATTAATAAATCTTTACATTTCAGGCGGAAAAATCACTTGACATATGATAGTTTGTGCTTTAAAATAAAGGAGTATGTTCGTATTCCGGCGAAGCTGCCGGTTTTATATAGATTCAACTGAATAATAATCAACTGAATAATATAAGTTGCCGGGCAGCCTCCCGATTATGAAACGATTTAATTTGTTTGAGTTTTTTGGAAAAATTCTCAAGAAGGAGGTTTAAATATGCCCATTGTTTATGCTAGTATAGGCGCAGCTGCAGGTCTTCTGATAGGCATCATAGTAGGCGTTTTCGCAGGCATCGCTTACCGCAAAAAGGTTGCCGAGAGAACTATTGGCTCTGCTGAGCTTCAGGCTAAAAAGATCATTGCAGACGGTATGAATCAGGCTAAGGCTGATGCCGCATCTGCAAAGAAGGAAGCCCTTATTGAAGCTAAGGAAGAAATGCTTCGCGCAAAGAACGAGTTTGAACAGGAAATTAAAGAGCGCAGAGGCGAGCTTTCCAGACAGGAGCGCCGTGTTCAGTCCAAGGAAGAAACTCTGGATAAGAAAACGGAAAATCTTGAAAAGAAAGAAGAAGCACTGCAGAAGAGAATTCAGGAAAACGAACTTCTTGCAGAGGAACTTCAGAATTTGAAGACTGAGGCAAGAATGGCTCTTCAGCGTATATCCGGAATGACAGCCGAGCAGGCAAGAATGAAGCTCATCGAGGATATGGTTGAGGAGGTGCGTCACGAGCAGGCCAAGAGAATGGTTGAGCTCGAGCAGGAGTATAAGGACGAGGCTGACGAAAAGGCCCGTAACATTATCGCTCTTGCAATTCAGCGTTGTGCAGCGGATCATGTAGCTGAAATCACTGTTTCTACAGTAACTCTCCCCTCCGAGGAGATGAAGGGACGTATCATCGGCCGTGAGGGAAGAAATATCCGTACAATCGAAACACTTACAGGTGTTGATCTTATCATTGACGATACACCCGAGGCGATCACAGTATCTTGCTTTGATCCCGTGCGCCGCGAGGTTGCTCGTATTGCCCTCGAAAAGCTCATCTCTGATGGCCGTATCCATCCTGCCCGTATCGAGGAGATGGTTGAAAAGGCTCGTCACGAGGTTGAGGTTTCTATCAAGAAGGCGGGAGATCAGGCTACCTTTGAAACAGGTATCCACGGTCTCAACGGCGAGCTTGTTAAGCTCCTTGGCCGTCTTAAGTACCGTACAAGCTACGGTCAGAACGTTCTTCGCCACTCTATCGAGGTTTCTCTCCTCTCCGGCATCATTGCCGATGAGCTTGGCGTAGATCCCATGCTTGCTAAGCGTGCAGGTCTTCTTCACGATATCGGTAAGGCTCTTACCGCTGACCAGGAAGGTAGCCACGTACAGTTTGGTGTTGACACTGCAAGAAAGTATAAGGAAAATAAGGATATCATCCACGCTATCGAAGCCCATCTCGGTGACGTTGAGCCCACAACTCTCGTTGCTATGATCGTACAGGCGGCAGATGCTATTTCTGCAGCACGCCCCGGCGCTCGCCGTGAGAATCTTGAAAACTATATCAAGCGTCTTACAAAGCTCGAGGAAATTGCTTGCAGCTTTGAGGGCGTTGAGAAGTCATTCGCTATCCAGGCAGGTCGTGAGGTTCGTATCATGGTTAAGCCTGAGATCATCTCCGATGAAAGAATGCCTCTCATTGCAAGAGATATCGTAAAGAAGATCGAGGATGAGCTTGAGTATCCCGGTCAGATCAAGGTAAATATCATTCGCGAAAGCCGCGCTGTGCATTACGCGAAGTAATTTGCCTCTTCCTATATAATAATGTAGAATCGAGAGTCTCGCATCGTGCGAGGCTCTCTTTTTTGCATATATCAGGCGCATATGGGCAAATTGCACAACCGAACATGGTTAGATTTGGTAGTATCCGTCATGATGGATGAATCAAAAAAACTTCAAAAAAAGGTGTTGACAAAGGGGAGTTAATCGTGTATACTAAGCAAGCCGATGAGGTGAGAGACAAAACCGAGAGACGAAGACGAGCGG
>JAZRRC010000102.1:0-13298 GCA_045650355.1 Candidatus Avispirillum sp.
CCTTTGCTTCGCTGACCTTTTTATAATCAGCCTCGGGAACTGCGATCGTTTCAAGATTGAAATACTGAATTTTGATTCCGTATTCCTCAAATATAGTATCAAGACGCTCCTTGATTACCTCGCTGAGCTCGAAAAGGTGAGCATTCATCATGAAATAGCTGAGCATACCGTTTATCATGATCTTGGAGATGCTGTCCTTAACGTGAGAGGATATGATTCCGCGGAACTTTGCAACAAGCTCTGTGGGAGAAAAGCTATCTCTGAAGCCTACCATCTTAAGAAGGAATTTTCTTGTATTATCTACAGTAAATGTAAGGCTTCCGTTTGCCATAACGTGCATAAAAATATCATAAAGAGGGTCCTCAAGAGCAATGGGGCCCTGTGTTCCCCAGAGAAGGTCCATCTGATGGACACGGTTTACAAAAAACACCTTACAGGGGAAAGGAGAATCGCCTCCCGTGGGAATCTCAATGAGCTTTCTGAGAAGCGGGATATTGGGAACGGAAAGAGTTCTTCTGCCGGGACCGAAAAGGTCTGCCGCATTACCGTTTACTACGAGAAGAGCCTCGTGAGTTTCGTCTACAATAAGCTGAGATGTTGTATTAAAATCCTCAATGGGATACTTCCACACAAGGGCATCCTGGGGGCCTTCAAACTTAATTACCTCGGCGATTGCCATGATTAATCTCCTTTATTGGTTACTGTAATTAATTTCTGTTTTATGCTTATAATTTTATCGATTTAAACAAGATATTTACAGTATTTTATCACAATATAGAGCACATTGTCAATGGAAAATACGATTCCCCCAAAGATTCCGAACCTTTGGGGGAATGATTTTATTTTCAATTGAGATATTCCTCAGGGATTTCAATGCAATTACTTATACAACACAAATATTACCTTTTGTAGCGAAAAATCATCTCAATTGACAGATTTCTGTTTTTAAGATATAATTAATAAAATAGCTTTAAAACTAACTTCAAAAAGGCACGGTATAAAATGAAGGCTGCAAAAATAGTATCACTTTTCTTATCATTTATAATACTTTTTTCTTCTATGTGTATTGATTCCGCTTCCCTCTCTGCCCCTGTGGGTAACATTTCGGGAGAGAGCGGACGATTTTATGAGAACATCACCCTCTCAGACGGCACGGACACAGGCGTTCGTTATACTCAGATGAACCTTTCCGGCACATACGGCTCGGGAAAGGTTCTCGGCATTGCTGAGGGAGATCTTTCAAACACACGCCTTTCCATTGACGTTATCAACTGCGGCGATAACACCGTAGCGGTACAGACTGTGGCGGCAGCCTCAAGAAATCATTCCAAAAACGGAAAGACTGTTCTTGCAGCTCTCAACGGTGGCCTCTGGCTGGCGGGAGTTAATTCCAATTCCAACGTTACGAAGAAAGTCCTCAAGGCGACACGAGGCGTTATGATCATTGACCGGGAGATATGGGCTACTCAGGAATTCGGTATGGAAAACTACCAGAATACCTCAGGAGCAACAACAGTAGCTTCCCTTAAATCAGCCTTCGGTGTTACAGACAAGAATCAGCCTATTGTGGGCGCGCCTGTGATCACAGTTAAGGTTACAAATGAAACGAGAAATACTACCCTCACCCCAGACGGACTTAACCGTCTTCCCGCATGGGACTCTATGGTGGTTTACAACTACCGCATTAACTCATTGAACTACGCTCTCAACGATTCATACGAGGTCGTTCTCACTACTGACAATTCTTCCTTTACCCTCGATAACAAGGTGACAGCGAGAGTTTCCGCTATCTACCCCTCAGGCTCTACCACCCGCCCCTCCATTGACAAAAACACAATAGTCATCACCGCCCGCGGAAGCCGTATGGGCGAGCTTTCCTCCTTTAAGGTTGGAGATACAGTTTCATTTGATCTTTCTCTTGTGGACAAGCACGGAAACACCGACCTCTGGCAGAACGTTGTGGACGCCATCGGCGGTCATATGCACGTTATCAAGGATGACAAGCAGACACTGATCGATGCCCGCTCCAGCGAATATCCCACCTCTCTTATCGGCATCAAGGATGACGGCACTGTTATGCTTGCCGCTGTCAATTCAGCAAAGAACGGCGAGTACAAGGGTCTTCGCTACAAGGATGCCTATAGGCTTTGCAAGGAGCTTGGCTACAACAACGTTTTCTATCTTGACGGAGGCGGCTCAAGCTCCATCGTTACCTTAAAGGACGGCACCTATACCCAGAGAAACTACTCCGCTGACGGAAGTGCCCGTGCAGTTATCAACGCAGTTGCTCTCGTATGGAACGATACTCCCGTCTGTGAAAAGCAGGGCAGCCTTTCCTATATAACTACGTCAGACGAGCTTTCCTCGTTTTCTCCTGCCTTTATCCCTGCGGGAATGCTCGAAAGGGTGGTCGACGTTACAAACTGCCTCGACTATAATTATCTTATCGATGAAAAGCTTTTGGCCTTTGAGCCGACGGAAGCGACTAACGATCCGTACGCAAACCTCGATATGACAAAATTTTCGGAGTATATCGATACCTCGAAATACAAATACGTAACCTTAAAGCTGAGAACCAATATCAAAAGGACATCGAATTTTGCTTTATATTACGTGACAAGCACACAGAATACAATCTATAATATCTCAACACAGATCACACCTCAAAGCGGGTATATGTACGTAACCTTTAATATGACCGAGTCTGCAGGGTGGTCAGGGGCGTTGAACTTCCTTCGCCTTGATTTCTTCGAGGGGATCATCTCCTCCCCCGGAGAATACGTAGAGATCGAATACTTAGCCTTCTCACCTACGCCGAGAGATGTAGCCTTGCTGAAAAACGGCTATTACCCCGAGGGCGCCATCCTTGATTATTACGCGTATAAGGATTGCCTCGAGGGTCACGATTATTCTGCCTTCAAGACAAAGGACAGTGAAAAACACATTGCAGAGTGCAGCCGATGCATGGAATCCAAGGAAGAAGCCCACGTGATTGATAACGGCACTCTTATTTCCCCCACCTGCACTGCAGACGGCATCGTCGTTCACAGATGCAAGGTCTGTCAGTTCGTTATGAAAGCAGTTACCCTCCCCTCATCGGGACATAAATTCTCGGACGAATTTACAATAGACCGCCAGCCTACAGAAAGCGAGAAGGGACAAAAGTCCCGCCATTGTCTTAACTGCACCGCGGTGACGGACGTGACGGAAATTCCCGCCCTTGCCATTTTCGGCGACATCAACGGCGACGGAGTGGCAAACGGAATTGATTCCAATATTCTTTCAAAGATAGTTGCAGGCACATATTCTCAAGAATATCAGAACGCTGACCTCAACGGTGACAGCTCTGTAAACGCAATGGATTGCCAGCTTATGAAGCGACTCCTTGCGGGAATCATCTGAAAAAGTTAACCTACTTTCTTTGAGAAGAAAGTAGCAAAGAAACTTCAAAAATAAACACAAAGAAAAATGGCTACGGGCAAAACCCATAGCCATTTTTTAAGTTTTTTGGAGTTCAGAACCTTTTTTTCAAAAAAGGTTTTGCATAACCGCATCCCTTTAAAACTCTATATAATTTGAAGGGATACCCTTTGCGTAAAGGTGGGCGCTGTCGGAAAGGGTTATCATTTTGGGAACGCAATACTCACCCGTAGAATCGGGGTTGAATTCAATAAGAGTTACGCCTGTATGGCACATATCGAAATGGGTGCAGAACTGAGGATAGGGGATATCAAGAAGGCAGGACAAAAACAGAAGTCCAAAGCCCTGATGGGCAAAAAGTGCTACTCTCTTATCGTTATGAGCTGTCACCTTATATTTTCCCGTATATCTCTCGTGAGAATATCCGAGGGACTCGAAAAAGCGGTCTGCCTCTCTGTATACTCGCTCTACTCCCTTTTCATAACTGTATTTTGCAATTTCGGGATGATCGAACCATCTGTCGCCCATATCACGAATCTCGCGGCTTGTGAAAAGATTGATGATCTTTTCGTTATGGAAAAGCCATGTGCTTCCGCTGCCGTCATCCTTGGGGATAGTCATATCGCACCAGGTGTAATGCTCGTTTGCAAAATCGAGAAGCTCTGCCTCCATTGAAAGCTTTTCGCAGGTGGGAGCGGCTGTCTGCATTGCGCGGTTTGAAGTTGAAGCATAGATCTTATCAAGCCCTGTTTTTAAAAGTCGCTCAGATACTGCCTCTGCCTGGACGTGACCGTGAGGGGTGAGGCTGTCGGGATCGTAGATGGGGTCTCCGTGTCTGATATAATAAAATAACATCTTATCACCCTATTATTTCAATTTTGTTTTCAGAACTCCGTTTGTTGCAAGAAGGAAATCCTCAATAGTCTTTTCTCTCCACTCAGTTTCTGTGGGATAGTAAAGCTCAAAATAGTTTTCCTTTACGATCTCTGAAGTGATCTTGCTGTCTGAGGGATACTTATTCTGACGGTTTTCGTCTATCGTATACTTGAGAGAAAGGATAGTATCAAAGAACTCATCACCGATGGTACCGAACTCAAAGCAGGTGGAGAAAAGCTCCTTTTCGCTTTCCTTTGCCTCGCGGAGCCTGTAGAAGAAGTCTGTTGTATCGCCTGTTGTTGCGTAGAAGGACTCGGAATCGTAGGCGATGATATGGTCATAGCCGAAGGCCTCTGCAGTCTCCTTCTCTGTCATCTTATCGTAGACAGAGTTGAAGATCACCATATTGTATCTGGGGCCGTAGCCTGAATGAATATCGATATGAACGATATTTTCATACTCGCCCTCAAGGCAATCGGAGAACACGCCCTTGAGATAGGTGGTGGACTTTTCGTCGCCGTTTCCGCCGTAATATACGCCCTCGGGATACTCATACTGACCTGTGAGAAGCGCATCGGAAACTGTATCAGCACCAACTGTCAGTGCTTCCTTTGCAAGTGAGAGATAGAATCCCGCCTCGTGCCAGAGAGCGTTTCCGATCTTGCCCTCGGGCTGGAGAAATTCCTTTACCTTGGGGTATTCCTTGTTTGAGGAAAGATCGAAATTCTCCCAGTCGATAATAAAGTTACGGTTAAGGTCTACGTTGTTTTCGTTATATCTGCGATAGTATTTCATACCGTAGGGGTTTACGTTTGCAACTACCACAATGCCTGTGTTTTCAAGGTTAAGCTCGGGATATATCTCCTCGAAAAATACGTCAAGCATAGTGGAGCCGATATAGCCCTCCATACCGTGAACGCCTGTTGTGAGAACGATAAGGTTTGTTTTCTTATCCTTTGCGGGGAGATAGATATTGTCGATATAAAGATCGTCCTCCTCGTCAACGGCATAGCTCTCTGTTTCAACAGTAGCGCCGCTGTCGCGAAGCTTCTTTACTCTGGACTCAAGATTTTTTCTGACCTCTTCGTAGGTCTCAAGAAAATATTCGCTGTAGTTATACTCCTCTGCCACCTCAGGCTGACGGACAGCGGCAAGGATGACGGGAGGGCCGATGAGTGTTGACAAAAGGATGACTGCCGCAAGAGAAAGACAGATTATTATAATGACCTTTCTCAGCGATGCCTTAGGCTTTTTGTTTTCCATAGTTATAATTATTCCTCATTCTTTCTGTCGGGAATTATAAACATAAATACAAGAGAGCTTATAAGAAGCATTGCGGGATATGTGAGGTAACGGATAATTTCAAAGGCTGTGATCTCGCCGCCGAGAGTGCTTACAACGGACATCGCAACAAGAATCTGCGCACCGTAAGGAAGCACACCCTGGAAGATACAGGAGAAGGTATCAAGAATTGACGCGCACTTTCTTCTGCTGATGCCGTACTTTTCGCTCATTTCACGGGCGATGGGGTTTGCCATAACGATTGCAACTGTATTGTTTGCTGTTGCAATATCCATAAGTCCAACGAGAAGACCGATACCGAGCTGACCGCCCTTCTTGCCCTTGAACACGCGGCAGATCCAGGAAAGGAGAGCCTCAAAGCCTCCGTTGTATCTGATGAGAGCGCAAAGTGCGGAAACAAGGACAGCTACCATTGATGTTTCAAACATTCCCGCAGCTCCTGCGCCCATTCCGGAAAGAAGCTCGTGGAAGGCAACACCGCCGGTAACCATCATAATAATGCTTCCGGAAAGGATACCAACGAAGAGCGTGATGAATACGTTGACACCAACGACACCGCAGATAAGAACGAGGATATAGGGAATGATCTGGATCATATTATATTCACGGCTTATCTTCTCGGGAATATCTGCACCGAGGGAAAGAGCGAGAATTATAATAATTGCAACGATTGCCGCAGGAATAACGATTGCAAAGTTTGTTCTGAACTTATCCTTCATCTTACAGCCCTGACCGTTGCAGGCTGCAATTGTAGTATCGGAAATAAAGGAAAGGTTATCGCCAAACATAGCTCCGCCAACTACTGTACCAACGCAAAGAGGAAGAGAAAATCCGCTTCCCGCGCTGATCGCAACTGCAATGGGTGCAATGAGAGTGATTGTACCAACAGAAGTACCCATAGCTGTTGAAACAAAGCAGCTTACCAAAAAGAGAACAACAACTGCAAGTCTGGGGGGGGTTACGGAAAGCATGAAATAAGCAACGCTTTCAGCAGATTCGCGGCCTACAACACCTACGAAAATTCCTGCAAGGAGGAATATGAAAAGCATTGTTATGATATTCTTATCACCAACGCCCTCTCCCATGATCTCAAACTTTTTGTCAAGGGAGATTCCTCTTGTCTGCAGAACTGCAACAAAAATTGAAATGAGGAATGCCACAACAACAGGCACAGAATAGAATCCCATGGGGATCTTCATAACGTACTCAAAAATAATTCCGAGAGACAAATAGAATACCACGAATACCCCGATGGGTATAAGTGCAAGTGCATTAGATTTTTTCATATTACTCCTTTATATTGCTTTATGCAAATTTTTTATTAATCTAAAATATCAAGAGCGATCTCAGTTCGTTTTGAATAGACTATTGTCACGTTGTGCTCGCCCTCGCTGAGACCGAGAGATCCCGTGAGGGTAGTTCCATCGTCAAGATAAATATAATAATGACGGCGGTAATGTTCCACCTCAACATCACCCTCATAAATCACGTAATCTTTTTTTATGTAGTCCGTCCACGCAGGGAGAAAGAAAAAACTGAAATTCACAAAGAAAAGCACCGCCAACAAAGCAAAGGATACTACTTTTTCAAGCCACTCCTGCTTGATACTCTTCTTACGCTTTCTGTTCATTTTATCAAGCTTCTTTTTAGCGTAAGGATCGTTTTTCGCCTTCTCTTCAAGCTTTTTTCTGATCTCTCTTTGCTTTTTCTCATCCTTATTCATGTACGCAATAAAGACAAATACAAACACACCTGTAATCAAAAGCTGCAGAAAAGTAAAAACAATACTGAAGACAAGAAGAGTCGAATCGTTTATTGCCATACACGTCATGACAGCTCATCCTCCTCATTATATTCCCGAATAACCTTCATAAACCGCTCACCGTAAAGGTCTGCCTTCTTTCTTCCCACTCCAGGCACCTCCATGAGCTCCCACATATGAACTGGGCGCATCTCTGCCATCTGCTCAAGAGTGGCATTGGAGAATACGATGTAGGTGGGAACGCCCTGCTCTGCGGCGATTGTCTGCCGAAGCTGACGAAGCTTTTCGAAGAGAGAATTCTGAGCGGAGATAGATGCCTTTGGCTTTTCCTTTTTAGGCTTTTCTTCTACCTTATATTCCATGAACACTTTTTCCTTGCCCGAAAGCACTCGCCGTGCTTTTTCAAGAGGCTGAACCGTGCCGTGGATTCTGTCCTGTCTGAGATATCCCTGATCGCAAAGAGCTGTGATAATATCATTCACATCCCCTCGGGGAACGTCCTTCATAATACCGTACGTACTGAGAGCGCACAGTCCGAGAGATTCGATCCTTTTCTCCTGACTTTCACGAAGGACTCGTACAACAATAGCGCTTCCAACGTAATATCCAAGAAGATCATGAATTCTTATAATACAGGATATTATCTTCTGTGCCTCTAAGGTTATATCCTTTTTGTCAAAGGTTGCGGCGCAGTTTGAGCAATTATCGCAATCCCCCTCAGATTCCTGACCGAAATATTCAAGAATTGTGCGACGCAGACATTTATTTGTTTTGCAATACTCGATCATCCGCTCAAGGCGAATCTTATCAAGTCTCGTCTGCCTTTCCCGCTCCTCCTCGCTTATCAGCTCGTTTTCATCGGAATGCTCAAGGAGAGTTTTCGCTGTCATTATATCGGAGGGAGAATACATCAATGTGCAAAGTGCCGGCGAGCCGTCTCGCCCTGCTCTTCCCGCCTCCTGATAATATGCCTCAAGGCTGAGTGGCATATTGAAATGGATAACGAAGGAAACGTTTGACTTGTCGATTCCCATTCCGAATGCATTAGTCGCAACAATAACCGTTTTTCTGTCGTGAACGAAATCCTCCTGGTTTTTCTGCCTTTCCTCAAGCTCAAGTCCCGCATGATATCTGGTTGCAGAAATACCGTTCTTTTGTAAAAATTCGCAGACTGACTCAACACGGTTTCTCGTCATACAATAAACTATGCCGCACTTGTCTCGCTGAGCGTTGATAAGCTTCAAAAGAGCTTCGTTTCGTCTGTTCTGAGCATTAACAACCTCAAAGCGAAGGTTGGGTCTGTCAAATCCCGTAACCACCTTCAAGGGTGACTCAAGACAAAGCTTATCTATAATATCTGCTCTCACCTGCTCCGTTGCCGTGGCAGTAAATGCGCTGACAACAGGACGGCGAGGAAGACTGTTTATAAAATCAATTATTGAAAGATAGCTTGGACGAAAATCGTTGCCCCACTGAGAAATGCAGTGAGCCTCGTCAACGGTGACCATTGCTATTGGCAGCTGCATGGCAACCTGCAAAAAACCCTCCGTCATAAGTCGCTCGGGAGCAACGTAGACTATTTTATAAAGTCCCGCCCGTAAATTATCATATACCTTCAAAAGCTGCTTGAAGCTGAGAGTGCTGTTAATGTAAGCGGCTCTCACTCCCGCTTCCTTGAGGGCCATGACCTGGTCCTTCATAAGGGAGATGAGAGGAGAAATAACAATAGTTATTCCCGAAAACATCAAGGCAGGCACCTGATAGCAAAGACTTTTTCCGCCGCCTGTGGGCATAATGCCCAGCGCATCCCGACCCTCAAGAGCAGCATCGATCAGCTCATTTTGACCATTGCGAAAGGAGGTATATCCGAAATATCTTTTAAGAACGTCGTATTTGTCCATATAAACCTCCCGAATGCCCAAATTTGTTCATTATATTATATCATGTTTATAGAAAAAGAGCAAGATATAGAATAAAAATGATTTATTTCAAAACTGACTGCTCTGTTATTTTATACATCATATCGGGTAAAATAGTGTTATAGAATGGAGGCGATATAATGCAAAAGTCAATTTGGGAAGATACTGCAAAGATTCCAAGATACAACGAACTGAAAAAAGATATAAAAACAGACGTCCTCATAATCGGAGGAGGCATCTGCGGTGTCCTCTGCTCATATTTTCTGAAAAAAGACGGAATTGATTCTATACTCGTTGACGGGCGCACCATCGCCACGGGAATAACAAAAAACACGACGGCTAAAATCTCCTCACAGCACGGACTTTTTTATTCAACTCTTCTGAAAAAGAAAAGCATAGACGACGCACAGCTGTATTTCAAAGCACATAGCCAGGCTATTGACGAATATGAAAAGCTATGTAAAAAGATCGATTGTGATTTCATAAGGTGTCCGTCATACGTTTATTCACGCAATGACAAAAGCAAAATAGAAAATGAGGTCAATGCACTAAATAAAATCGGTATCGATCCCTTATATACAGAAGAAATCGAGCTTCCCTTCAAGATTGCGGGGGCTGTGGACTTTGAAAACCAAGCTCAGTTTAACCCTTTGAAATTCATATCAGAAATTTCAAAAGACCTTGAAATATACGAAAATACTTTTATATATGAACTTCAACCGGGCATAGCATTAACGAAAAACTTCACCATAAAATATAAAGCCGCAATTGTAGCAACCCATTTCCCTTTTATAAATAAGCACGGCGGCTATTTTCTCAAGCTATATCAAGAACGTGCATATGTATCTGCATTTAAAAATGCGCAAAATCTGCAAGGAATGTATCTTGACGAATCAAATGACGGTTTCTCCTTCAGAAGCTATAACGATACCTTAATTATAAGCGGCAGCAGCCAGAGAACAGGAAAACACACCTGTGCTTGGGAGCCAATGAAAGCATTTGCAAAAAAATATTATCCCGAGTCAGAGCCTGTATGCCATTGGGCAGCTCAGGACTGCATGAGCCTTGACGGTATTGCATATATAGGTCAGTATTCGAAGCTGACACCGAATCTGTACGTTGCAACAGGGTTTAACAAATGGGGCATGACCTCATCCATGGTTTCGGCGTTGATCCTTACAGATATGATAAAAGGAAAGCAAAACATCTTTGCAGATCTGTTCTCACCCCAAAGAAGAATGCTCTCCCCTCAGCTTGCTACTAATATTTTAGAATCGACCAAGAATCTGATCATCCCCTCAAAAAAACGATGTCCCCATCTTGGATGCGGTCTTAAATGGAACAAGCACGAGCACACGTGGGATTGTCCTTGTCATGGATCGCGTTTTGATAAAAGCGGGGAGGTTATTGATAATCCGGCGGTTAAGGATTTGGAATGAATTAAATAATGAAGTAATAGAACAGCACTTGCCTCGGCAAATGCTTTTCTGTGTTTAAATTATATAACTTATTTTTTATAAAAATATGGTCCGCACATTTCTTCGTGTGTTTTACAGTACGTCCATGAAAAATCACTTGATGCGATTGTTATATCCATAAATTCACAAAGCACCTCAGAGGAGAGCTTTTCCGCATCCGAAAGAACAAAGCCGATACAATCAAAATTGCTGATTATAACACAGGAAGCTTTATTTGCTCTGTCGTAGCACTCCTTGGGATCGTCTACAGAATCTAAAAACTCAAAGCTGAAAATATGCCATAAATAAGAAGTGAATTTTTTATTGAACAGGCAAAGCTCATTGATTTCCTTTTGGTTTGCATCCTCGGGGGAATACGTCCCAATCCAATTTTTTCGAAAATCAATTATCTCTTTCTTGCTTAATTCAGAATGCTTTATTCCAAGTTTTTCGAATACGTTTTTAAATTCCTGCTTATTTTCCTCAAAATCTTTTTTCTCTTGCTTTTTCCATTGAATTTTTTCTTTGATGATTTTACCGATCTCCCAAAATCTCGGAGGCTCATACATGATCATATCAGCTTCGAGCTTTTCTTTGAGAAGCCAACGCATATCTTCACACCAAAATCTGACACAAATAAAGCCATCGGGCATATCATCGGGAATATCACAAATGAGATTTCCCTCGCGCTGAAAATCAAACTGGAAAATACCAATATCGACGCGAGGATCTTCACGATCATCAATGAAATCATTAGCCACAAGCTCTTCAACTGTAATCAATTCCTCTTCAGGATATTTTAAATATTCTCCGCAGATCAGATAGTAACCGCCGCAAGGAAATCTTTTCTTTCGATCTACACCAATATGATTAATCTCGCAGCATTCGGGTGTAATGCCAAATGAATCAAAAAAGCTTCTTTCTTCGTCGCTCATAATCTTGCAGTATTCCGCAAAATTACGGTTAGCTTGATTTTCGTTTTTTACATACTTGGAATAGTATTCTTTTGTTTTCTCTACATCAACTTCAATTTCCCATTCACCATATTTTACGATGTTCATGTAATTCACCACCTATCTAAATTCATAATATCAAACTATCATTCAGCCTTTTTATAAATCTCATAAATACAGTATCTTCCGCGCTCTGTCCAATCTTCGCACAAATACTTTACCATATAATCATACGCAGATTGCCAGTCGTTAAATAATCCGTCGTCATTTAATTTATTGAATTCTGGTATAAACAACGTCCCCTCTTCATCACACCCATGCCAACAGCAAATGAACATACAATCATTAATGATAGAAAAGCTACCAAAACAATCACAGGGATATGCTATATCATACCCTATAAATTTGTAACCGTTAGGAATCTCACCTTTTGTTTTGCAATTACGTACCCATATCAGTTCAAAATTATCACACTTCTCATGAAGTGAAAGATACTGAAGAGCCGTAGCTTCGGTTTTCATCAGCTCATACGTAATGTCGAAATTGCGAAATATCTTTTTAACAAGTTGCTTTTGATCTTTTGTAAGCTTCTTTTTAAACTTAATATCTGTATGAAGCTCCACTCTTCCTAAACCATTATAAATTTTGGAGGGCTTATCAGAATACGGCAATGCGTAATAATTTAAAGGGTTTTCTTTGAAACGATGTAATTCTTCTGAATATAAAACATCATATTTCTTTACAGCTACAAAACCGGCAAAAGCATTTGCTTCATGCTCTGTTATACACCCTGTCTCATAACACTCATAATAAATGTTTTTCATAATTTCACCACCTTAGTAGTATTGTAACACATCAAAAGAGCTTTCGCAATAAGGAAAGTGAGGCACACGCAGCTAGGGAAAACAAAGCTCTAAAAATCCCCCGGACTAACTTCACTTTAAGCGGTGAGCAACTGCAGCTCCGTTTGCGGTGCCCGAAGCTTCTGCGACGCGCAATGCGGTCTTGAAGCCTTCGACCGCTGCACCCTCACTCAGTCGCTTCATCTCGCACTGCGAGCGCTCCTTCGTTCGTCCAACTCCAACCTGATTAACAGTCAGAAAGGGCTACTTCCTGAAACATAGTCGTCTCGGGCGGCTCGGTACACTCGCCTTCCGATACTCCTTGTTTCAGTTATCTCCCGTCGCAAAATGATTCACCGGATCATTTTGCTCGGTCCGTCTACCTCCTTCGCGAGCTCAGTCGGTAAGCTCGTAAATGCTAAACAGAATGTTATTGGTTTGAACCAAGCAAAAAGAGCCACAAAAAAAGGAACGCTAATGCGTTCCTTTTTTGTGGCTCCCCCTGCTGGGCTCGAACCAGCGACAACCTGATTAACAGTCAGGTGCTCTACCGACTGAGCTAAGGAGGAATAGCGTTTGCGTTGACCTATCTTCCCGGGCCGTCGCCAGCCAAGTATTGTCGGCATAACAGAGCTTAACTTCTGTGTTCGGAATGGGAACAGGTGGACCCTCTGCGTTAATCACACCAACTAGTTCGGTCTGTGTTTTCCACAGTCCTTAGTATACCATATCAACTTCGCTTTGTCAAGTACCAATCTGCACTTGTC
>JAZRRC010000103.1:0-3004 GCA_045650355.1 Candidatus Avispirillum sp.
TCTCAGGTGTTTGGCCTCTGCGCTCATTTTTTGTATGGCATCTGCGGCGGCGTTACCCGTCACAGTCTTTGCCGTGAGATAAAATATTTTGTCAATATCCCCGTTTCCCAAGGCACGGAGGGCAGGGTAGAGGGCTGAAACCGTCTTTCCGATTCCCGTAGGGGCGGAAACTATAAGGCGCTTTCCTGCCTTTATCGTTCTGTATGCATCGGCAATAAAGCTTCTCTGCGCTTCTCTAAGATCCTTATAGGGAAAGGCAAGAGTAGCGAGAGTGGGGATGGTGGAGGACTGCCGTGCAGCCTCGATTTCAATAAAGGGAATTGCTCGCTCGATAAGGGCATCGGACATTTTTGCAAGGAAGGATGCCTCCATATAGCACTCAAAGGTGCGTGTAGAGGAGGAATTGCTCTTCATAAAGGTCATTCGGATATTGACTCCCGAAAGATCCTTCTCGCAAGCCAGCATATGGGCGCAGAGCACACTTTCCGCTAAAAACTGAGAGTCTGTTGCGGGGGAGGTCTTTTGCGTCATTCTCGCCTTTTCTTTGATCTTTTCAATAGTCCACCGTCCGCCTGCCTGCCAGACAAGGTCGCAAAGGCCCGTAACGGTGAAGGATATATTCCCCTTTGTATAGGTGAAGGAAAGCTCTCGGCGAATATCTGCATCGTCGCTGTATTCGCCCTCCCTTTCGCAGAAGGGGATTCTGAGAGGGGCGCTTTTTTTCGTTCTTGCAAAGCGAGCCACCTCTTCGGCGGCAATATATATGCGGGAAGATTCTTTATCGATGGTGATATTCATATGCCGCCTCCTTTTGTTTTTTATCATTTTATCATATGGCGCCCGAAAAATCCATATTAACTTGAATATTTGAAAAAAGTGTGGTAGAATGAAAATGTAAATCTAAAGATCGGAGAATAAACCAATGGAAAACGAAAAGAAGCTTATCTGTCCCGGCGATCTTGGCAATAACGCTGCTTGCGACGCTCGTCGCTGCGAATTTGATATTATGAATGAGCAGATCTTCTTCACCGAGGGCACAGAGGTTGCCATCGACTTTATCGGTGACTCTATCACTCATTTTATGGAGCATTGCCAGTTCTACAACAAGTACGGCTTTGTTATCAACCGCGGTATCGGCGGAGACGAAACTCAGTTCATCGATTTCCGCTTCGAGGCAGACGTAGTTCAGCTCAAGCCCCGCCTTTGCATCCTTTGCGTAGGCTGCAACAACCTCTGGGTGCTTGAGGATAAGATCGATCCCGAAACAGGCGATTATATGGAAGAGGAGAAGGTTAAGGTTATCGAAACCATCCTCACAGCTTATACAAGCATTCTCGAAAAGGCAAAGGCTGCAGGCATTCCCCTCTGGGTATGCTCCATCCTTCCTCACAGCAAGTGGGTTGGCAACTTTGCTATCCGTAACCCCTTCATCGCAAGAGTAAACGGCGAGCTCAAGGCTCTCGCTGAGAAGTACAACACAGAGTATATCGACTACTTCTCTAACCTCACCGATGAGGACGGAATGACAATGCGTGAGGGCATCTCCCGCGAGGGTATCCACCCCAACCACGCAGGCTATGAGCTTATGCGCCAGGTTCTCCAGCCTAAGCTCGACAAGTTCTTCGGAATGTAATACTGATAGCTGTTGCAATTTTTTGCAACAGCTATTTTTTTGCAAAAACTTTTTTGAAAAAAAGTTTCTATCTTCCTAAAACATAGTCGATCCGCGGGCATAAAGAGAAACGATTGTCGAGAGTTATCTTGCCCGCTCAGCCTTTGCAAAAGCAAAGGCCTAAGTGTAATATCAATTAAAAAACGCCTCGATACACTCAGCTCGCTACTCTCCTTGTTTTAGTTACGTCGTTGAAAAAACGATACTCAATCGTTTTTTCTTCCTCCTCACTCCAAAAAAACTTCAAAAAGGGATTAATATAATTTGGTTTATCGAGAAGGGCTGTTACTTCTTTGAAGAAAAGCCCCGAGGGGCTTTAAAGGATATATTGGAGAGAGCGTAATCTCTCTTCAATATATCCTTTTATAAAGTTTTTTGCGGAGCTTTTTTTCAAAAAAGCGACCGTCCCCTCCCCGATAAAATCATAATTTGATATCAAAAAGGGCTACTGCATTCGCAATAGCCCTTTTAAATTACTGCTTTCTTCTCTTTGCTTCTTCCTTGAGGCGGAGTTCTGTGTTGAGGATCTTCTTTCTGAGACGGAGGCTCTTGGGAGTAACCTCGATAAGCTCGTCCTCGCCGATGAACTCGATTGCCTGCTCAAGGCTCATAACCTTGGGGGGAACGAGGCGGAGTGCTTCATCTGCACCGGAGGAACGGATGGATGTGAGGTGCTTTTTCTTACAAACGTTGAGAGCGATATCGATCTGCTTGGGGCACTCACCAACGATCATGCCCTCGTAAACGGGAGTCTGAACACCGATGAACATCTGACCGCGGTCCTGACAGTTATAAAGACCGTAGGATGTGGATTCGCCTGTTTCGCTTGCGATAAGGCTTCCTGTATAGCGGGTTGTGATCTCTCCCTTGAAGGGCTGGTAGCCGTCAAACACGCTTGCCATAATACCTTCGCCGCGAGTATCTGTGAGGAACTCGCTTCTGTATCCGAAGAGACCGCGGGCAGGGATGGAGTACTCAATCTTCATGCGGTTTCCGCGGAGGTTCATCTCGAGAAGCTCACCCTTACGGCTGCCGAGCTTTTCGATAACTGTACCAACGTATTCCTCGGGAACCTCGACGGTAACGCGCTCCATAGGCTCGCACTTTTCGCCGTCGATCTCCTTGTAGAGAACGTGAGGAGTTGAGCAAACGATCTCAAAGCCCTCGCGGCGCATTGTTTCGATAAGAATGGAAAGGTGCATCTCTCCGCGGCCTGCAACCTTGAAGGAGTCTGTTGTTTCACCGTCCGCTACTCTGAGGGAAACGTCCTTAAGTGTTTCCTTATAAAGACGCTCTCTGATCTGACGGCTCGTTACGAACTTACCCTCTCTG
>JAZRRC010000104.1:0-9493 GCA_045650355.1 Candidatus Avispirillum sp.
CTTATACTCAGCTGTAGCCTCTTCATCGGGAGAAAGCTTTTCTCCGTCGCGAACAGCGATCTTGCAACCTTCCTCAACGGAGGAATATACTCCTGCTGCACATCCTGCAAGGATTGCTGCGCCAAGTGCGGGGCCTTCATCGGATTCCATAGTCTTTACAGAAACACCGAAGGCGTCGCAAAGTATCTTTCTCCATAGGGGGCTCTTCGCACCGCCGCCGCAGAGCGCCATATCGGAGGTGGTTACGCCCATTTCGGAAAGAACGTCAAGACATGAGCAAAGGGAGTAGGAAACGCCCTCAAGGACAGCTCTTGACATATGAGCCTTTGTGTGCATAGCGGAAAGACCGAAGAATGCACCGCGAGCCTCAGTATCGAGAAGAGGTGTTCTTTCACCCATAAGATAGGGAAGATAGAGAAGACGGTCTGCACCGATAGCGATCTTTTCAGCCTCGCAGTCGATCTCCTTATAGGAAAGGTTCTCTGCAATATTGTGCTTGAACCAGTTAAGGGAAAGACCTGCAGCCTGAGTTACACCCATAACGTGCCACTGACCGGGTACTGCTGTACAGAAGGTATGAACTCTGCCGCTCTTGTCGATCTCAGGCTTATCCATATGAGCGAATACTACACCGCTTGTACCAACTGTTGTGAATGCCTTGCCGCACTCAACAACGCCTGTACCAACAGCCGCTGCAGCGTTATCACCTGCGCCGCCTGCAACGGGAATACCCTGGGGAAGTCCTGTAAGAGAGGCAGCATCAGCGGTGATATGACCTGTAACGTCGGGGCTTTCGTAAACCTTTGCAAGAAGCTTTTTATCAATACCAAGCTTTTCGAGAACCTCGTCGCTCCAGCATCTGCCGGGGATGTCGAGAAGCTGCATACCTGAAGCATCGGATACCTCAGTTGCAAACTCGCCTGTAAGCTTATATCTGATATAGTCCTTGGGAAGAAGGATATGAGCGCATTTTGCGTAGTTTTCGGGCTCGTGGTTCTTGACCCACATGATCTTAGACGCAGTAAATCCTGCAAGGGCAGGGTTTGCTGTGATCTCAATAAGTCTGTCGTGACCTACAAGCTCTTCTATCTGCTTGCATTCCTCGCCTGTTCTGCCGTCGCACCAGATGATGGACTTTCTGATAACGTTGCAAGCCTCGTCAAGCATTACAAGACCGTGCATCTGACCTGAAAGGCCAACGCCTGCGATCTCGCCGTCAACAGCCTTCGGGCATATCTCGGAAAGAGTTTTGCAAACAGCCTGCCACCAATCCTCGGGCTCCTGCTCAGCCCAGCCGTTTTTAGGCTGATAGAGAGGATACTCCGCAGTGCTGGAGGCAATAACGTGACCCTCAGTATCAAAAAGCGCACTCTTTGTACCGGACGTGCCAACGTCAATACCGATTAAATATTTCTTTTCTGCCATCGTCTTACTTTGAAAAGATTACAGAGTTTACGATGCTCTCGAGATATTCCTGTCTGCCGCTTTCGGGCTTAACGTCATCGGAAAGGGAAAGAGCATAGTCGGAAAGGGATTCGAGAGTTGCAGTTCCGTTAACGATATCGAGACCGATTCCGGAATTGTAGGAAGCATATCTGTTCTCAACGAACTCGTCGATTCTGCCGTCCTCGATAAGCTTATATGCATTGATAAGACCGAGAGCGAATGCATCCATACCTGCGATATGAGCGAGGAAGATGTCCTCGATTGTGTTGGAGCCACGGCGTGTCTTTGCGTCGAAGTTAAGACCGCCTGTAACAAAGCCGCCTGCCTTTACGATCTCATACATTGCGTATGTTGTATCGTAAATGTTGGTGGGGAACTGGTCTGTATCCCAACCGAGGTGGTTGTCGCCCTGGTTTGCGTCAACAGAACCGAGAATGCCGTTGTCGCGGCAGATTCTGAGCTCGTGCTCGAATGTATGGCCTGCGAGAGTTGCGTGGTTTGCCTCGATGTTAAGCTTGAAATCCTTGAGGAGATCGTACTTGTGGAGGAAGCCGAGAACTGTTGCTGCGTCGAAGTCGTACTGCTGCTTTGTAGGCTCCTTGGGCTTGGGTTCGATGAAGAAGTCGCCTGTAAAGCCCTTGGAACGAGCGTATGCTACTGCCATCTTGAGAAGGCGTGCATAGTTGTCGATCTCAAAGCCCATCTTAGTGTTGAGAAGGGTCTCATAGCCCTCACGGCCGCCCCAGAATACGTAGCCTGTACCGCCAAGCTCGATTGTAATGTCGATAGCCTTCTTTACCTGAGCTGCCGCATATGCGAAAGCATCAGCATAGGGGCTTGTTGCAGCACCGTGCATGTATCTTGCTCTGGAGAAGCAGTTTGCAGTACCCCAGAGAAGTTTGATATTGTACTTTGCCATTTGCTCCTTGATAATAGGAACAATGATGTCAAGATTCTTCTGGAAATCAGCGAGGCTCTCGCCCTCGGGAGCGATATCTCTGTCATGGAAGCAGAAATACTCGATGCCAAGCTTGTGCATCATTTCAAAGCCTGCATATACCTTCTGCTTGTAGATCTCAAGGGGATCAGCGCCGCCGAAGGACTTATCGATTGTGCCGATACCGAACATATCAGTACCGTCAGCACAGAGAGTATGCCAGTAGCACATGGAGAAGCGGAGATGCTCAGCCATTGTCTTGCCGCCGATAACTCTGTCCTTATCGTAATACTTAAAGCTAAGGGGATTCTTGGATTCGGGACCCTCGTAATTGATAACGGGAATGTTAAAAAGCTCGTTCATTGGTTTTCTTACCTTTCATATATTTTATTAATTACACTTTACCACATTTGTTTAAAAATTGCAATAATATAGATATGAAAATCAGTTGACGAAGCGACATATTTCGTATAAAATAAATTCAGTACTTATGTTGCGAGGTCAGTATGAAAACTATAACAATTTTGCTTTTGCATATGCAGCACGGCGGCATCGAAAAGCAGACCATAACTCTTGCAAACGAGCTTTGCAAAAGATATAAGGTGAATATTATCTCAACCTACAGTATGCTTGCGTCCCCTGCATACCCCGTAGACGAGAGGATCAATATAAAGTATCTTATGGATACAAAGCCCAATAAGGATGAATTTAAGGCGGCTGTAAAGTCAAAGAATCCCTTCGCAATTCTCAAAGAGGGAATCAAGGCTGTTTCCATTCTCAGAAAAAAGAAAAGCCTTATGATCAAGGAGATCAAAAACCTTGACTGCGACTACGTTCTTTCAACGAGAATCGAGTATGCGGACATGCTTTCCGAGTATGCTCCCGAGGGCGTTGTAACTGTAACACAGGAGCACCTCCACGATGATTCTCCCGAATACGTTGAAAGAGTAAAGAAATCCTTCAGAAACCTTGATTATCTCGTAGTCCTTTGCGAGGGAAGTGAGAAAAATCATTCCGGCTGGCTTTCCGATAACAAAAAGATAAAGCTTGTGCGAATCCCCAATATTCTTGAGGATATCCCCGAAAGCACTGCTGAAATTTCAAAAAATAACATCGTTTCCGTTGGCAGACTTCATCCCGTAAAGGATTTTCCCACTCTTATTGAGGTATTCAATAAGGTGCAGAAGAAGATTCCCGATGCCACTCTCACCATTGTGGGCGGCGGCGACGAGCATAAAAAGCTTTGTGACCTTGCCGAAAGCCTCGGCATTTCCGATAAGGTAAAAATCACGGGAATGGTATCTAAGGAGGATGTTCTTCGTTATATGCTCGGTTCTGATATATACGTAATGACGTCCCTCACTGAATGCTTCCCCATGGTGCTTCTCGAAGCATCAAGCGTTGGACTTCCTCTCGTTTCCTTCGACGTACCCGTGGGACCCTGCGCAATTATTGAAAACGACAAAAACGGCTATCTTATCGAGGATAAGAAGATCGATGAGATGGCAGACAAGGTAGTAGAAATGCTCACCGACCGAGAAAAGCTTTCCGAAATGGGCAAAAATGCAAAGAAAATGGCAGAAAGCTATCTTCCCGA
Source organism: Candidatus Avispirillum sp. (assembly GCA_045650355.1). Lineage (GTDB taxonomy): Bacteria > Bacillota > Clostridia > Oscillospirales > CAG-272 > Avispirillum. The sequence continues at coordinate 3,981 of JAZRRC010000104.1, forward strand.
GAACGTCATGCCTCTTTGGTTTGATCTGTTCAGATAAAGATTTTCGACCTGATATTTGGAGATATAATTAAATGTTTAACAAAAAAACACTTATCATTCTTTCTATGGTTTTAGGATTTTTCGCAGGTCTTTGCTGTTATTTGATATTAGGATACGGTAAATTCAATTTGATTTTATCTGTCATGTGCGGAACTTTATTCGCAATCCTGCTTTTTAGTTATTTTCTCATATATTTTAATTACTATTTAAAGAAATATTCCGAATTTGAGAAAAGCATTATTTCTCCTGTTTTTTATAAAACAAACGGTAATTTTAGCTTAGCAAACGGAAAAATAAAAAATGGTAATATCTACTTTTGCGAAGCCGGAATAGTTTGCGTTTGTTTCGAAGAGAAGCCCTATGCTGTGGAGAAAATATTATTGGAGGATATCCATCAAATTGAATATGATAATATACATCTGAATATCAGCACCATAGACGGGCGTTTGTTTGTTGTAACTTTGTCCGATGTAAATAATGTAATTGATGCTATAAAAGAAAAATCGTGGTTAGAGTAAAACGAGAAATCTTTATAATAGAAAAACCTCTCCGAAAGGAGAGGTTTTTTATTTGAGATATTATTCCCAACCGCCGGTATATCCGGAGTTGCGGAGTTCTGCCATTTCGGCATCAAGCTTTTTGAAAGCCTCGAGAGCTTCGTCGCCGCCTGCGTTGTCGCCGAGGCGCCATCTGGTCCAAAGAACGCTTGTGTTGCCTTCGCCGGGCCAGGGCTGATAGTATACTGTAAGAATAGAGCCGTCCTGAAGCTCGCAGGATGCAGGATAACCCATATCGCAAACGTAGGGAACCTTATCGTTGATTGTATAATCCTCAGTCCATGTCTCACCGCCGTCGTAGCTTACTACAGCGCGCTCGGAACGGATACCGTTTGTTCTTCTGGAGTAAGAGCAGATAACAGCACCGGAAGAGTGTACCATAAGGTGAGGAGGCATACCGTCAACACCGATGCACTTGGGAACAGACCATGTTGCACCCTTGTCATCAGAGTATGTGATATATGTAGAGAGCATAGGCTCTGTCTTTCTCTCGTGAACGCGGATAGCGCCGAGGAGACGACCGGAGGGAAGCTCTACGATGTGAGGCTCGTGCATGTTCTCAACGATGCAGTCCTCGCCAACGGGAACTGTACCTGTGTGAGTCCATGTATAACCGCCGTCATGGCTGGAGTATACAACGATGGGGGAGGGAGCAACGTACTCGTCGATCATTTCCTTACCCATGTATACGAGAGTACCGTCCTTACATACGGAAGGACCGTGGGGAGCTGTGAGGTTAACTCTGATGGGATCGGACCATGTGATACCGTAGTCCTCGGAAACCTTTACGTAGGAACGGTTACCTGTTGCAAAGAAGTCCTTATCAAGAGTTCTGAGAGCATCACCGAAGCCCTTTGTAATAGCCTTGGGGCCATCGCCGAACCAGGGGTACTCCTGAATCTGATCGAAGAAGTTATCAAGTGTTTCTGTAAACCAGCTGAACACCATCTTACCGTTACCGCAGTAAACGATACCTGCATCTCTGTCGTCGAAGTAGGAGTCGTTGATGATAACGGGGGGAGACCATGTCTTACCCTGGTCATAGCTTACATACATACAGTTCTTTCCGCAGGGGTCTACGTGAGAAAGACGCATGGAGGATGCAACAGCATAGAGAACGCCGCGGTCATCCATTGTTACGCTGGGCCAGCCATTGTAGTTAAACCAAGTGCCTTTAAGGTTATTAACACGGCCGTGCTCCGCTTCGGGGAACATAAGTTTCATAGTAGTGATTCCTTTCTAATGTCGCCACATGTCGTGTACATACTAATTAATTATAAACTAACACTACGTTAAATGCAATAAATTAAGGAAAAAATTGAATTTATTTTTAATTAATTCCGTTATTGATCTCAATAGTAGCACCGCTGCTGCCTTCAATATATGCAGTAAGTTTTATAGACATAACTGAATATATCTCTTTTCCCGCTGTCAGCTTAAAGGAGGAGATAACAGTATCCTCATTTGTTGTGCTTTCGGTAAGGTGATAGTACCAGCCGCCGTTCTGATGGATATCATCGTAAAGATATACTTCAAGATATCCCTCGTCGATCACAGCTTCAGCTTCTGCATAGCTTCTGATTTCCTGAGTTTTTACAGTGCCGTCCTTCAGAGTATATTCAAGAACGAAATAGGGCTTTGCCATCTCTTCTGCAGATATTTTATCGGACTGTTCAGTCCAGAGAGCTTTATAAGAGCGTCCTGTAAGAGTTTCCTCACTTGAAGGAATAACGTCAAATACCGCAATATCCTTACCAAGTACCCAGGGCTGATTCCACTCAGAAAGTCTTGTATAAGTACCACTCACCGTAAGCTCATCATAGAATCCAACAAGGCAGGGAAGGGGCTCTTCCTTTTCTGTTGTTTCAGCCTCTTCTTTTTCGGTGGTTTCTACAAGATTTTCATCAAAATATCCTGTTTCCACAAATGTATCTGCAGGAGGAGTGTCCTCAGCAGCGCAGGAAACAAGGAAAAGAGAAAGTATAAGAAGAATTAAAGAAAGCTTTTTCATCAGCCTTCGATTTTTCTGCGTTCCTTCATCTCTGCATCAAGCTTGAGGAATGCCTCGAGAGCCTCATCGCCGCCTGAATTGTCGCCAAGACGCCATGTAGAGCAGAGAACACTTGTGGGGCCCTCACCGGGTGCCTTCTGATAATAAACTGTGAGGATAGAGCCGTCGGAAAGCTCAACGGATGCGGGATAACCCATATCGCAAACGTAGTCAAGACGGTCATCGATTGTATAGTCCTCAGTCCATGTCTCACCGTTATCGTAGCTGACAACAGCTCTCTGGCTTCTGATACCGTTTGTTCTTCTTGAATAAGAGCAGATAACAGCACCGCTGGAGTGAACGAGAAGGTGAGGAGGGCTTCCGTCAACGCCGATGCAAATAGGCTTTGACCATGTGAGACCCTTGTCATCGGAGTATGTTGTAAATACTGTAAAGAAGGGATCAAGATCGTTGCAGTGAACACGGATAGCACCGAGAAGTCTTCCTGTGGGAAGCTCAGTAACGTGAGGCTCAAAGGTATTGACACTTGAAATGATATCACCGTTGGGAACCTTACCTGCGATCTCCCATGTGTAACCGCCATCCTTACTTACGCAAGCAGTAACGGGAGGACGGCCTTCGCCTTCCTCATCAGCGTGAGACATTACGTTACCAAGGTAAACGATAGTGCCGTCCTTGCATACGCAGGGGCCGTGAGGTGCTGTAACGGGAACTCTGATAGGATCGGACCATGTGATACCGTAGTCATTGGAGATCTTAACAAAGGAGCCGCAGTACTTTGCAAATTCCTCGGGGGGAAGATCGCGAAGAGCTGTGCCAAATCCCTTAGTGATTGCCTTGTGAGCATCGCCGAACCAGTCATATGACTGGATATGATCATAGAAATCCTCATTGCCAACGGAGAACCAGCTGACAAGGAGCTTGCCGTTGCCGAGATAGAGAACGCCCATATCACGGTCATCAGCGAAGGTATCGTTTACGATAATGGGAGGAGACCATGTCTTACCCTCATTATAGCTGATATACATTGCATTTTTGCCTGCAGGGCAAACGTGAGACATACGCAGGGCAGATGCTGTTGCATAAAGAACGCCTCTTTCGTCCTTACAAACGGTAGGCCAGCCGTGATAGTTGAACCAGCTTTCGGGGCGAGGACTAACTCTGCCGCGAACGGTTTCGGGGAACATAAGCTTCATAAGAAAATTTCCTTTCGTTCAAAACATATATATTAATTGTAAACTATTAAGGGACTCAATTCAATAGAATTTTAAAAAGTTTAGCTCAAAATATTCAATTCGTATAAAATCTGATATTATTTATCCTGAAAAAGAAGCTCATAAGCATAATTTAAGGGTGCCTAATCGGCACCCTTAAAATGCTCATATGTACTTATAGTTTGAATTTACATCAGCGAGCCTTTGTAAGCTCATTATTAATATTAGCAATACGATCCTCAAGCTGCATGATCTGATCGCGCTGATCCTTGGATTCATCTATAAGAGCAGCGATCTGTCTCTTGATCTTGGAGAGATATTCACTTCTCTTTTTCTCTGCTACAGACTTCAGCTCAGCCAGCTTGGGCATCTCGATTTCGCTTATGCGGGCATCAATTGCTTTCTTTTGCTTACCCTTGAAAAGTCCAAGTGAGCGTCTCTCCTCCTGCAGCTGGGCGATAACCTTTTCCTGATTTTTCACATCCTGCTCTGCCGGAAGAATATCTGACTTTTCTTTTTCAAGACGGCTGATCTCAGGTTCGTTCTTAGTGTCAATTGCTTTAACCTGAGCTTCAAGCTCTGCAACCTTATCCTTCAGCTCCTTCATCTCCTGCTCAAGAGCTTTACGTTCCTCAGCATGAGCTGCCCAGTATTCTTCGTATCTCTTCTTCTTTTTCTCTTCTTTCTTACGAAGCTCCTCTTCCATCTTTGCTCTCTTACGAGCCTTGATAGAATCTTCAACCATTTTCTGTCGGCTTACAACGTTATTATGCAATCTTCTTGCGGACATCGTGTTGGTGCACATATGCTGGGTATAGTTGAAGGCAAGGTCATATAACTTACCGGCCAGATCGTCCGTTTCCTCACCGGGGAACTTAAGCTGCAGCTCATCACCCATTGTTACAAGCATACTTACAGTAGGAACTGCCCAGTTATCGATATTACGATTGACACTCTCCACGCTGGAACCCAAATTAGGCGTGATGTTGTTGAAGAGCATACTGCTGAAATTGATTACGTCTGTAGTCATATTCATATAAGCAGTTGCAATTTCTACGTCATTGTCATAAGAGTTTTTGATCATCTGCAAAGTAGGACCGATAATGCTGCTAACCTTCGATGCAGCAGAACCGATCTGAGCAATTTTGATATTATGTGCAGCATAGAAGGTTGAATAGAATCTTGCTTCCCAATCGTCGGGGCATTCCATCATAAGCTGCTCAAAATATCTTGCAGCCATATCGCTGTCGCCGTCTTCCTTTGCTCTCATCGCCAATTTACGAAGATTAGCGACCTTCTGAGACTCCCCACCGGCTGTGGGAGCAGAACCGGAAGATGAGGCATTATCGTCACCAACCTCGACTAACAACTTCTTTGCTTCTTCAACAGAATAACGGGCACCGCATCCCTGGCAGACATATTGTCCGTCCTCTTTAAGTAAATTAGTGCTCTCGCACAGCTCACAAACGAATTTTTTCATGATTTTTTCCTCACTTTATTCTTGATTGCATTTTATCTTACAATTTATACCTTAATTCTATCAGAAAAAACAAACCTTGTCAACAATATAAACAAAACAAACATCCAATATATTGCAATTAATAGCATATTTAACAATCCAGGATTTAGAATGAAATAAAAAGGAGCCTTTCGGCTCCTTTTATATTTTATCAAATGCCTCGCGAAACTCGC
>JAZRRC010000105.1:0-20029 GCA_045650355.1 Candidatus Avispirillum sp.
TGCGATGCAGTATTTGCAGACGCAGCTCTCACACAGCTCACAAACCGCAAGAACGTAATGATTCCCGCAACAGCTGAGATCATCTACGTTGAAGCAGTTGAGGCTTCTTGCCACCAGAACGGTTCTGCAGCATACTACTACTGCTCTGAGTGTGACTCTGTATTCGATGAGGACTTCAGACTCACAAACAGAAAGAACCTTACAATCCCTGCAACAGCAGAGATCATCTACGTTGAGGCTGTTGAGCCTTCCTGCTGCCAGGCTGGTAACTCTGAGTACTGGTACTGCGCAGATTGCGATGCAGTATTTGCAGACGCAGCTCTCACACAGCTCACAAACCGCAAGAACGTAATGATTCCCGCAACAGCTGAGATCATCTACGTTGAAGCAGTTGAGGCTTCTTGCCACCAGAACGGTTCCGCAGCATACTACTACTGCTCTGAGTGTGACTCTGTATTCGATGAGGACTTCAGACTCACAAACAGAAAGAACCTTACAATCCCTGCAACAGCAGAGATCATCTACGTAGCAGCAGTTGAGGCAGCTTGCCACCAGACAGGTAACACTGAGTACTGGTACTGCGCAGATTGCGATGCAGTATTTGCAGACGCAGCTCTTACACAGCTCACAAACCGCAAGAACGTTATCGTTCCTGCTCTTAACGAGCTTGAGTATGTAGCAGCAGTTGCTCCTACACTCACAGTAAACGGTTCTGCTGAGTACTGGTTCTGCCCTGAGTGTGATGCAGTATTTGCTGATGCAGCAGGTACAATGCTTACAAACAGAAAGAACCTCACAATCGCAGCTCCTGTTTCTGAGATCATTCTTGCTCACTCCGCAGCTGACTACACAGTAGACGGCAATGTATTTGTTGTAAACTCCAAGCTCAACTATGCTACAGTTGCTATCGGTTTCCGTCTTGCTTCTGGTGCTAAGTATGAAGTAGCTGAGGGTCTTACAGTTGTTAAGAGCGGTCCTTACACCTACTTCAAGGCTACTGAGGGCGGCGAGTACAATGTAACAGTTACAGCAAACGGCGTAGCTTACGAGTTCGTAATCAAGTTCAACTTCAACATTGAGCTCTTCACAGATTCTATTGCCAGCCATACAACTGAGTCCATCAGCATTGACGGCAACAGCATCAAGGTTGTTTCCAAGCTCAACGCAACAAGCGCAGCTGTTGGTCTTGTTATCAAGTCCGGCGTTAAGTACGTTGCATCTGAGGGTCTCACAGTAGTTAAGAGCGGTCCTTACACCTACTTCAAGGCTGTTGAGGAAGGCACATACTACGTAGACTTCACAGTTGACGGTAAGACATATACATACGAAATCGATGTTGACTTCGTTGTAGAGTTCTACACTGAGACAATCAAGGCTCACTCTGCTGAATCTTACGAGATCGACGGCAATGTGATCACAGTATACGCTAAGGACGGTCATACAAATGCTGGTATGGGCTTCAAGCTCGTATCCGGTGCTTCCATCGTTGATGGTGATAACTACGATGTAGTTAAGAGCGGTCCTTACACATACGTTAAGGTATACGCTGAAGGCGAGTACACAGTAACTGTTAAGACCGCTGCAGGCGCTACTACAACATTCACAATTAAGTTCGTATTCTGAGATAGCTTCTCGGAAGTGTTGGTTTAAATCAATACTAAATAGCTCCTTCGGATCTCGCAAGAGATCCGAGGGAACATCAGAATAATCGGATTTATCGCACCCCGCCTTTGGTTTTAGGCGGGGTGCTCAAATATTATAATAATCGGAGATATTATGGCAGAACGTATTTTATGTGTGCTGGGTAAGCTTAAATCCGGCGGTGTGGAAAGCATTATGTGTTCATACTACAGCTTTCTTGATAAAACTAAATATCAGTACGATTTTATCTATGAGGAAGGCTCCGATTATGATATTCCCGAGGAGCTGATAAAAATGGGAGCCCGTGCTTTTAAGGTTCCCTCAGTTTCCAATCCCGTAAAGTACGTCGGTGCTATACGCAAAATAATCAAAAAAGAAGGGTACAGAATAGTTCATTCTAATCTGAACTCCCTTTCCTTGTTCTCACTTTATGCAGCAAAGACCTGCGGAGTAAAGTACAGAATACTTCATAACCATACAACCTCATCTCCCGTTGAGAGAAAAAGAACCTTTGTAAAGAAGCTTCTTCGCCCCTTCAACGTTGTACTTTGCAATGTCAGCTGTGCTTGCTCTGAGCTTGCGGCAAAATGGATGTACGGAGAAAAAGCAGTCAGAGAAAATAAGGTCAAGGTTCTCAATAACGGTGTCGATATTAAAAAATACAGATTCGATCCCAAAAGCAGAGCTGAGATCAGAAAAGAATTTAATATTGAAAATAAGACGGTGATAGGTCATATCGGCAGATTCGTAACGACCAAAAATCACTTGTTTGTTATAGATTTGTTTTTGGAATACAATAAGCATAACAGCGATGCTGTTCTTATGCTTGTGGGAGACGGCGAGCTTATGAATGACGTTAAGAGCTATGCCGAGGAGCGCGGTGTTATATCAAGGGTTATCTTCACAGGCGTCAGAACAGATGCCGAGAGAATTCTTTCTGCCTTTGATGCCTTTGTTCTTCCTTCATTCTATGAGGGACTTCCCGTAGTATGTGTGGAGGCTTGCGCATCCGGACTTCCCGTTATTCTTTCCGATGCGGTTACAAGAGAATGTGCAATTCTTGATACAGTAAGCTTTCTTCCCATCGACAGTCCTGCACGTTGGGCAGAGAAGCTTCTTGCAATTGAGGAGACAGACAGATTTGCATGTAACGATAAAATGGAAAACAGCCGATTTGATATGAGAATTTGTGCAAAGGAGCTTGAGGCGCTTTATGCAGAATGCAAATAAAAAGAAGGTTATCCATTTTATTATCACAGACGGATTTTCCGGAGCTGAAAGCGTTGCAGCCAATATAATCAAGGACCTGCCCGATTCGTGGGAGGGATACTACGCAGCTCCCGAGGGCAAGGGCTGTGAGATGGCAAGAAAAATGGAAATAAACGTTATTCCTTGCAATACCTCCGATATTTCCGAAATAAAAGCAGTTGCTGAAAGAATAAAGCCTGATGCAATCCATGCCCATGATTGTCGCATGAGCTTTAACTGTGCAAGAGCGGGCTTTGAATTTACAGCTCATCTTCATGCAAACTGGGGATGGATGAAAAAGCCTTGCCCTAAAAGCTTTCTTCTTGCCTATGCGTGCATGAAGGCTAAAAACGTCATCTGTGTTTCCCAAAGTATTATTGATGAATATCTTTTCGCAAAGCCTTTTTTGAAAAAGCTTCGTGCTCTTGAAAACACTGTAGACGGTGAGCATATAAGAGAGCTCGCTGCGAAAAACACCGCTGCAGAAGCTGATCTTTGCTTTGTGGGCAGACTTGTTGCGGAAAAGGAGCCTCTTTTGTTTCTCCAGCTTGTCAGCTTGCTTAAGGCAGAGAAGGGCGATATCAGAGCTTTTATGGTAGGTGACGGAGAAATGCGCACCGAGGTTGAAAAAAGGATCGAAGAGCTTGATCTTTTTGAAAACGTAAAGCTTTGCGGATTTGATGAAAACCCCTATAAATATATGAAAAATTCCCGTATAGGCGTTATGACTTCTTCAGTTGAGGGCTTTGGTCTTGTTGCCGTTGAGGAAATGGTGCTCGGTCTTCCCGTTGTAGCTTTTCCCGTTGGCGGACTTTTGAAAATAATAACTGAGGACTGCGGACTGCTTGCAGGGGACATTCATGAAATGAAGGACGAGATACTGAAGCTTCTCGGTGACGGTGAATATTATCAGAAAAAATCCGAGGGCGCACTTTCCAGGGCTGCAGGATATTGCAACAGGGAAGAGTATATAAACAATATAATAAAATGCTATGAGCACCGATGAGTCATTGACCTCGGTGCTCTTGACATTATGGGGGATAAATGATACAATTAATGTGTATAGGTATGTATAAAACAGTATGCTGCATTTGCAGCTCTGTCATACTGATTATGGAGAAATTATCATAAGTCAGAACGAATAAATAATATTGACAGATAAAGATTGAAAGGGATAACGGCAATGAAAAAGGTAGTAATGTATAACCATGCGTCCTCCAATAACCATGGATGTGAGGCCATAATCAGAACGATCTCCGGAATTATCGATAAGCAGTGCAGTGATATTCAGTATTCTCTGACATCCATGCATCCGGACGTAGATGAAAAGTATCTGAATGCAAATGGCAAAAAGTTCGATGTTTTCCTTATGGACAAGCTATGCAGATTCTCCTTTGAAACAAGAACCTTTATCGTCGGTGCTTTTTCTCAGCTGTTCCATTCAATTCCTTTTTCAAGAATCATCTTCAGTAATTTCTTCAAGAAGGTAAAGGATGCAGACGTATGTATTTCCGTTGGCGGTGATACATATTCCTACGGAAAGAGCGCAGGTCTTACAACTATTGACAGATACGTAAGAAAGCGCTGCAAGAAGTCTATTCTCTGGGGATGCTCCATCAATCCCGAGATGCTTAAGGGCAAGGAGTATGCCTATAAGGTAGAGGGGCTTCGCAAGTTTTCTCTCATTACTGCAAGAGAGAGCATTACCTATGAGGCGCTCAAGAGCCTTGGCTTTGACAACGTAAAGCTTTATCCCGACCCTGCATTTACCCTTCCCGTGGGCGAGGTAAAGGAGCCTATGTTTGATAATGAAAATGATATTGTTGGTATCAATATCAGCCCCCTTATCAGAAGCTTTGAAACAGGTGACGATATTACTCTCAAATGCTACGTTGCCCTTGTTCGTCATATCCTTGATACTACAGACCATAACGTTGCATTTATTTCCCACGTAAGAAGCGCAACCTCTGACGACAGCAATGCCGCAAAGGACGTTATGAAGTATTTCCCCGATGAAAAGCGAATCAAGCTTTTCGATGAGGGCAACTGTATTGACCTCAAGGGTTATATTTCCAAGTGCCGCTTCTTTGTTGTTGCAAGAACTCATGCATCTATTGCGGCTTATTCCACAGGTGTTCCCACACTTGTTGTAGGATATTCCGTAAAGGCAAGAGGTATTGCAAAGGATCTTTTCGGAACAGACGAGGGATACGTTATTCCCGTCCAGAGTCTCAAGGAGGAGAACGCCCTTATTGAGGCATACGAGAATATTGTTAAAAATGAAGCACAGATCAGAAAAACACTTGCCGACGTTATGCCTGAGTATATCGAAAGATCATGGCAGGCAGGCGAGGAATTCAAGAAACTTCTTGAAAAAAACTGATATAATATAAAATCCATTTCAGAAAGGGGATGACTTTTTGGCAAACGATCAGCGCCGTGCAGGTGTTATGCTTTCATATCTGTACATAATTTTGAATACCTTTGCAGTTCTTATTTATCAAAAGGTCATTCTTGCAGTGCTGGGAGAGTCGGAATTCGGACTTTATCAGCTTGCGGCATCCATTATAAATTATATGTCCGTAATGGATCTCGGCTTTAATAACGGCATCGTGACCTATACCGCAAGATACAGAGCTACCGATAAGGAAGATCAGATGAAAAAGCTTCACGGTATGTTCAAGATCATATTTTACGGAATAGGTATTGTTGCCGTAATCATCGGAGCTGTTATAACCTTGAACGTGGAAACCTTTTTCGGCGCCTCAATGACGGCTGAGGAGCTTGCAAAGGGAAGAGTTATTATGGCGATCCTCACCGTAAATATGGGACTCACCTTTGCGCTTTCCATTTATAATGCAATTATAATTGCATATGAAAAGTTCATATTTGTTAAGATTATAACGATAGCCCGCTCACTTCTTAATCCTCTTATCATGCTGCCCCTGCTCCTCGTTGGAGGCGATTCCGTAACTATGGTAATCGTGCTTTCGGGAGTTAACGTATTTTGTCTTCTTCTCAACTGCTTCTATGCAAGAGCGAAGCTCGGTATCAAGGTGCGCTACTCAGGCTTTGATAAAGGGATCTTTGCCGAAATATTTGCATACTCCATATTTGTATTTATCGCGGAGATCGTTGATAAGGTCAACTGGAGCATAGATCAGATCATTCTCGGTGTTGTTCAGGGAACAAAGCAGGTTGCGGTGTATTCCGTAGCTTCAACATATAATCAGCTTGTTATAAGCCTTTCCGGATGTGTTGCGGGAGTTCTTTTGCCCAGGGTTTCTGCCATGGTTGCAAGCAAGGAATCTGACAGCAAGATCAACGCACTGTTCATCAAGGCAAGCAGAATACAGATATATACCGTTATTATGGCATATCTGGGATTCCTTTTGGTGGGAAGAGAATTTGTTTTGTGGCATGCGGGCAAGGAATGTCTGGATGCATATTACGTAGCCCTCATCCTTATGGGCGGTGTTCTTATCCCTCTCACTCAGTCTGTTGCAATAACAGTAATCAAGGCAAAGAATAAATTTAAATTCAGAGCGATTCTTCTGTTCTTCATGGCATTTGCAAACGTTGTCATCAGCGTTCCTCTTGCAATATACTTCGGCAGCATAGGAAGTGCTTTGGGCACGGGAATCACACTTCTTTTGGCAAACGTTCTGATAATCAATATTTATTATCACAGATCCTGCGGAATCAATATGATATCCTACTGGAAGAATTTTATAAGCATGCTTGTAAGACTTCTTCCCTCAGCTGCTGTAGTTTACCTTCTTCAGTATTTTATCCCTGTTGCGGGATTCTTGGGAATGGTTATTTATGGAGCTGTGTTCGTAGCACTGTATTGCGTATCTGCCTACTATCTCGTAATGAACAGCTACGAAAAGGATATTGTCAATAAGCTATTTAGAAAGATTGTACGTATATAAACGGAGTACAAACTATGGATATTTGTAGTGTTGAGCTTTGCTCGGGGTGCTCGCTCTGTGCAGATGCCTGCCCCCGAAGCGCTGTCAAGATGGAAAAGGACAGCGAGGGCTTTCTTCGTCCCGCAGTTAATAATGATCTTTGTGTCGAATGCGGAATTTGCGCAAAGGTATGCCCCGTAAATAAAAGGGCAGAAAAAGAAGAGGGAGAAATTTCCGTTCTTGCCGCATATTCAAAGGATAAGAGCATAAGCCGAAAATCATCCTCTGCAGGTGTTTTCCATTATCTTGCAAGGGCTGTCCTTGAAAAGGGCGGAGTAGTTTTCGGTGCAGGATATGACGGTGTTCGGGTTGTCCATAAAGGAATTGAAAGACCTGAAGACCTTCCCGACCTTATGGGCTCAAAGTACGTTCAGAGCGATACTTCAGGCGTTTACAATAAGGTAAAGGCTTTTCTCAAAGAGGGAAGGCAGGTTCTGTTTGCGGGAACACCTTGTCAGTGCGCAGCGGTGAGAAGCTATATAGGCGATAACGAGCTGCTTTTTGTTATGGATATTATCTGCCACGGAGTTCCTTCTCCCGAGCTTTGGAATAAGTATATAACAGAAGAATTCAAGGACGTGAAAAGCGTATCCTTCCGCCATAAAAAAAGAGGCTGGGAAGAGTATTCCATGAATATCGAGTCCAAAGGCGGCACATATTCCCGTTCCTTTTACAGTGACCCCTATCTCAGAACCTTTGTTATGAACGTTGCGCTTCGCCCCTCGTGCTACAGCTGCTCATGGAAGGGAGAAAATTATTTCTCCGATATTACAGTGGGCGATTTCTGGGGCATAGAAAAGATATATCCCCAAATGTATGATAGCTGCGGAACCTCTGCCGTTATTATACGAAGCGAAAAGGGCGAAAAGCTGTTTTCTGAAATAAGAGACGAGCTTGTTCTTCATCCTGCAAATCTCAGGGACGTTGAAAGAGCAAACGTTTCCTACAGAAAGAGCACAAGACGCCCCCCTATAAGAGATACGTTCTTTGTCAGCATGGCAGAGGGTAAGTCTTTTATGGAGCTTTATGCAAAGCACGTTGCAAAGATCAAAAAAAGCACAGTAATTAAAAAACGAATCAAAATAACAGCAAACCGAGTCCTCAGCAGTATTTACAGACTGAAAAGCAAATAATAGAGGTGTTATGGTGAACTATAAATCAACAGAAGAAAAATTCGAATATTCCGAAAGACTGAATACAGTCTATGAGGGAATGCTTAAAAGACTCAGAACAAACAGATACCGTGAGGATACTCTGACAGGAACACCTCCCGACGGCAAGGAGCCCTTTATCGACGTATTCTTTGAAACCCGAGGCGAGCCCTTTCCTATCCGTATTGCAAAGGCAATTGTGCGCAGCTGGACGGAGTCAGAGATTCCCGTATACGAGGGCGACCTCCTTATAGGAACTCAGCGCCCCGAAAGAATAGTGAGAGAGCATTTCTCCTTCGGTATTCAGCAGCACCGACATATGTTTGACTGGTGCGATATTTATAAAAACAGAAGAGAAGAGCTTGAGCCTATCCTTGATGAGCTCCAGCCCGAATTCGTTCCCCTCGGCTGGGATCATCTCGGTGAGCTTGCCCTTGAGTATTTCCCTCACGTGGACGGCAGAAACGTTTACAGCGAGGTGGTTGAGCCCGGTCTTTGGTGGGTAGGCGGATTCCAGGGACATACTGTTCCGAGTTATAAGATCCTTGTAACTCAGGGCATCGGCGGCGTACATAAGAGAGTATGCGATCGCCTTTCTGAGGAAACAGAAGAGAAGAAGATCGAGATGCTCACAGCTTGTAAGATCATTCTCGAGGGCCTTCGCGACTGGATCTTAATGAATGCAGATGCCGCAGAGAGTAAGGCAAAAGATGGCGGCAAGTGGGCAGAAAGCCTTAAAAGGATTGCAGAAAACTGCCGGGCTATCGCCTTTGACGCGCCCAAGAATTATTACGAGGCTTGTCAGCTCGTATGGTTCTATTCTCTTTGGGACTGGGTAGACTGCGTGGGCAGAATCGATCAGTTCATGTACCCCTTCTTCAAAAAAGCGGTAGAAGAGGACCGTCAGTTCACAGAGGACTGCACAGCAGCCCTTATGTTGAAATTCCTTGAGCACGGCATACATAATATGACCCTCGGCGGATGCGACCCCGAAACAGGGCTTGACGCAACAAACGAGCTTTCCTATCTCTATTTGCAGATTGCAAGAAGAAATCATGAAACTCATCCGAGAATCTCTCTTCGAATTGCTGAGGATACAGATCCCGCTCTCCTCGCCCTTGGCGTTCAGATGTGGTCTGAGGGTATGTGCGACCCCACAGTTTCCTCCGATAAAACCGTTATCCCCGCATTTATCGAGAACTACGGCGTAGACCCCTATGATGCCCGCAATTACTCCCTCCTCGGCTGTCAGGAGCTTGAGATCCCCGGCAAGAGCAACTTTGGCTGCGAGGACGGAAGCCTTAACCTTGCAAAGGTGCTTGAAATAACCCTTAATGACGGTTACACCCGTTTTGACAGCACATACAGAGTAGGCCTCCCCACAGGTCATATAACCGATTACGATAGCTTTGAGGACTTTTACAGCGCATATCTGAGCCAGATGAGATACTTTGTCGAGCGATTCGTGCCCCTTTGTAATAAGGGTCAGGAGATGAGAGCGGCAAACTATGCAAAGCTTGTAAAAACTCCCTTTACCGAGGCCTGCATCGAGCGTGGTCTTAACCTTGACGACGGCGGCGCAGTTTATAACTACGGTTGTGTTGAAACTGCGGGAAGTAGCGTTGTTGCAGACTCAATGACAGCCATCAAAAAGCTTGTTTTTGAGGAAAAGAAGATCTCAAAGGAAACTCTCGAGGCGGCAATTGCAGCAGACTTCGAGGGCTATGAGGAAGTCAGAGTAATGCTTCTTCGTGATGCACCCAAATTCGGAAATGGTGACGATGAGGCAGACAGCATGGCTAACCGCATCCTCTCCGATTTCTGGGGTGAGATCAAGAAGTATAAGTCTGTCCGCGGCGGCGAGTTTTCCGGCGCCTGCTCACTTCTTTCCGGCGGTATCCATTACGGCTGGCAGACATGGGCAACACCTGACGGAAGAAATAAGGGAATGCCCTTCGGCAACTCCATCGGTCCCGTACCGGGACGTGATAAGGAAGGCCTCACAGCAATGGTTTCCTCCGTTTCAAAGCTCCCCCTCGACCTTGGCGTGGGCGGAACTACCTGTAACGTAACTATCCCCGGCGACCATATGAAGACACCTGAGATGAGAAAGAAGATCGAAGCACTTATGAAGGCCTTTCTCCTTTCAGGAGGACAGCTTGCCCAGATCACAACGGCAAACGTTGAGGATCTTAAGGATGCAAAGGTGCATCCCGAAAACCATCAGGATCTCATCGTCCGTGTAGGCGGCTTCTCCATCCATTTCAACGAGCTTGATAACTCCCATAAGGACGAGATCATCTCAAGATACAGCTAATAAAAAAACTCCCCGAGGGGAGTTTTTTTATTGAAGTGGGAAAATTTAATTCGGGTTTATCGGGAATGGGATACGGTCGCTTTTTTGAAAAAAAGCTCCGCAAAAAACTTTAAAAAAGAGTTCACTAAAGTTATCTTTAGTGAACTCTTTTAAGCCCTTACAGGGCTTTTCTACAAAGAAACAACATCCCTTCTCGGTAAACTCAAATTATATAAATCCATTTATAAAGTTTTTTGGGAGTGCAGAGGACTTTTTTACAAAAAAGTCCTTTGCATTATCCTCCCTACAAATCCGAATTTACAATAAAACCGTGCATCTTACCTCGTAAAATTGCATCTCACCGAAAACGGCTTGAAAAGGGAACCTGGCATTGCTATACTGAAAATGCAAGGTACCGATGCAATAGTAAGAGAAAGAAGGGATTAAATGAAAATTGAAATAATCCGTGATGCAAGCCTTAGCGAAACGGAAATAACCATCAAGGCAAAGTGTATTGACGAGGAGATTTCCGAAGTGATCGCCTGCCTTTCCCTTATCGGAAATACGGTGGCAGGAGTAAAGGAGGATGCTGTCAGCTTTATCCCTCTCAAGGATATATATTATTTCGAATCCGTTGATAACAAGACCTTTTTCTATACGAAGGATGAGGTTTATGAGATAAAATCGAAGCTTTACGAGCTTGAAGAAAAGCTTTCGAATACAAGCTTCGCGAGAATATCAAAATCTGTTATTGCAAATCTGAAGAAGCTGAAAAGCATAAAGAGGATGAAGGGCTCGCGTCTTGAAGCCGACCTTGTAAACGGGGAAAAGCTTCTCGTTTCAAGACAGTACGTAAACGAAATTAAAACAAAATTGGGGGTGTAATTATGAAAAAAAGACTTCGGACTATAGGAATAGGCCTTTTGGTAGGACTGGCTTTTGTAAATATATGCTGTACCGTAATTTCCGTATTTATGAAGGGTATATGGGAGATACGATTTTTGTATGAAGCGAATATCATGGTGGCAATTATGTCAATTTCCGCAGGCCTGATATTCAAGGAAGGTGTTCCTCCCCTTGAAAAATGGATACGCAGAGGTGCGGTCATAGGACTTTGGTGTATAACCGAGCCGATTGGCTTGTGGCTGTTTGGTCATTTCGATCACAGCTGCGGACATACGAATTATAATATGCTTTTGAAAACCATGCTGATATCTACTCCCGTTGTAATAGTAGTTTTCATAGCTTGCTATATTATCGGAGACAGCCTTGAAAAAAAGCATCTTGAGAGAATCAATAATAAGCTCTCTAAGAACTGCTTTTTTGAATCATTCAAAAATGATGCAAGTATAGAGTATACTACAGATAACGGTACTGTATATTCGTTTGAATACGAAAATATAAAATATACGATATTAAAGGTGATGAAAAAAGCAAGCAATCATACGGTTATACGTTTGAAGAATGAAAATATTTTATGGGAACAATCTTATCCTTTGGGTAATCGTCCCGCAAAGGAAGAATGGGTAGTTGCGAAAAAAAGCTTTGCAAATAAAGGAACGATAGGTATAATTGTTTTTAATGGTATACCTTCACGGATTTGTGGACTTGATGAAAACGGATATGTGTCAGTTAATAAGAGAATAAAAACGGATAATGATATTTATGTGCTCACTAATGAAGAGTTTAAAACGTTTGATCCATAAGTTTAAGATTTAAGGTGTCCTACTTTATCATACACGCAAAAACGGCTGAGGAATCAGCCGTTTTTTTATAAAAGTTTGTATCAGTATAGGAACTAAATTAAAGCCTCCCCATCTCAGCTTGCTGTGAGGGGGAGGTGGCATCGGTGCAGGGGGAATGAAGGATTTATGTAATCTTAGGCACCGATGACGGAAGGGGTGTCTTATCTGCACGAGAACTATCTAACAATTATAGTTAAGCTATCATTTAACAGTGTACGAAACAATCAAATTTGGCTCTCGTGCTGATGTGCAACCCTTCCACCGCCACGATTTTGATAGATGTTATCGTTTCTTTTTCTTCGAGGCGGTCCCCCTCCCCTTCACAGCGAGCTGAGAAGGGGAGGCAGAGGGTTATCTGCACGCGAACTGAAACAAAATTTGATGCAGAAACAAACGAAAACGCAATACGTTGTCGTAGGGGAGGGACTTGCTCCTCCCGCGCCTCCCCCTTCGGGGAGGCGTTATTATTATGATTCGAGATTCTGTCAGTACATCATAACGTTAAAAAGCAACAATAATGGTGATTTGTCCCTTGACATTGACGCGGCGTCAAGTGGTATAATGTAGGTGGAGGTGGGGAAATGGAAAAGCTTTACGATATTACAGAGGTTTGTAAACTTCTTTCTGTTACATCGAGAACACTTCGATTCTGGGAAGAAAAAGGCATTGTAGAAAGCTTACAAAAGCCTTTCAGCACGCGCCGTCAATATACCGGTGAGCAGGTAGAAGGAATAAAGAAAGTTGCATTTCTCCGTTCTATCGGAATTTCCATTCCCAAAATACTTGAATGGCAACGCTCGGGTGCAGATATACTCGCCATTATTGATGAACGCAGAAGAGAAGTTCTTTCTCTCATCAACAGAAAAACTCGGGAATATGAAAAGCTGACGGGTGCTTTTATGACACTTTCCGATGGGGGAGATATTTTCGGCTCAGTTGAGGACTCAGTGTTACCTGCTAATGAAATGTTGAGTATTGCAAAAAAATGCACAGATGCTTTTCTTTCGGATGAGCTTTCGATATGTATGAATTTCTTTTCCGAAAAAATGAAATCCTATATGCCGCTTCCTGTTTTTGAAAAAGTCAGACAGGACGTACTCTCTCTCCTTGGTGCCTACACAGGAGAATGCATCTTTGAAGGGGATAAGAATAATCCCAATATAGTGTATGCACGTCTGGGCTTTGAAAAAATGGAGCTTAGTGTGAAATACGTTTTCGGCAAAAGCTGTATACACGGACTATGGTTTAATTATTACGGTGCAGATTCATCGTTGATGGTGGATCAGAGCTTCGTTTATTGAAGGAGGATCGTATGAGTGTTGTCATTATTTCAATTGTTTGTTTTGTCGTAGCTTATGCTATAAGTATGGCGTTTATTTGCAAACAGGATTATAAATGCCCCGGGTGCGGTAGCATTATCAGACCGAAATGGCATCATATTTCAGCGTGGCTTCATAATGGAAGTGACAGAGTTATAAAATGTCCTCATTGCGGTCGTAAAGGCTTTTGCAGGAGGGTGGATTGATATGATTATTTATTACGTGATTTGTTTGATTCTTAATTTTATATCAGCTTTTGTTCTTCGTGATTATTTAAATTTGGGTTATACAAGTGCGGTTCCTCTCGTAGTTCTGGTGATTCTTGCATTTTGGGCATTCTTTTATAATGAGCAAAAAACGAAGAAAACAATGGGAGATACGGCATATACGGTCAGCGGAGAAAGATTTTCAGAGGAAGAACAGAAAGCGTTATATGCCTGCCTTTCAAAAAGTGCTTGTATGTTGATTCCTCTTTGTGTGCCTTTTATTCTGTTCTTTAGCGGTGCTGTAAAAGCAGTTTCTGTTGTGTTTGTTTTTGTAACAATAGTATTAGGCAGATTGATATTTAACGTGAAGTATTCAAATGCAGTAAAAGAAAGAATAAACAAAGAGCAAAAGGAGCTTGAAGAGCAGTTGAAAAAAGAAGAAAACGGAAAAATGTAAAAAAATGTGAGTAGGGTCGTGCATTGCACGTCCGCTATCTGCACACGAACCAAATTAAGTAAAATAATAAATAAAATAAAAAATCCGCCGAAGCGGATTTTTTTATTTCTTTTTAAAGAACTGATAGTATCCGCAAGGGATCATACCGTTGTAGAGCTTTCTCAGCTTGTCGGCGCGCTGTCCGTAGAGGCGTTGGAAGCCCTCGTGGGAGGTGAGAACGTATATCTGCCACTTATCAAGGCTCTTCCATGCCTCGCCCATCTTGCGGTAAAGCTCCTCCGCTTCCTTTTTCTCAAGAAGTCGCTCACCGTAGGGGGGATTTGTAACAACTGTTCCGCGAACGCCGCCTGTTGTAAGCTCAAGTGCATCGGCCTGGAAAAAGTCGATCATACTGTCAACTCCTGCTCTCTTTGCCGCCGCCTTTGCGATCTCAACGCATTCGGGATTGATGTCAGAACCCATTGCGCGGAACTCACAGTCCTCTCGAACGGCGCTTCTCGCTTCGTCTCTAGCAGAGTCCCATACGGATTTGGGGAACTGAGGGAACTCCTCGGAGCAGAAGGAACGGTTTATTCCGGGTGCGATGTTCTTCATCATCATTGCGCCCTCGATAAGAATAGTACCGGAGCCGCAGAAGGGGTCACGGAGAAGAACGTTCTCGCGGGGGCGGGAGAGCTTAACGATTGCCGCAGCCAGAGTCTCTCTGAGGGGTGCCGCCACAGACTGAGGGCGGTAGCCTCTTTTATGGAGAGGTGTTCCCGAAAGGTCGATCATAAGAGAAGCACGGTCCTTGAATATAAAGAAGTCGATCTGATATTTAATGCCGTCCTCGGGGAGAGTTTTCATATTGTAAACGTTGCCGAGTCGGGTTGCTACTGCCTTTTTGATGATCTTCTGGCAGTCGGGAACGGAGAAGAGAGTGCTCTTGATGGCGTGTCCGCGAACAGGGAACTGATCGCCCTTGCCGATCCATTTCTCCCATTCAAGAGCCTTTGTACCCTCGAAAAGTGAGTCAAAGGTCTTTGCAGTGAATTCACCGAGGTTAAGGTAAAGGCGCTCCGCAAAGCGAAGATTGATATTTGCCCTTGCACATGCGGCAACGTCACCCTCAAAGGTGATTCGTCCGTCCATTGTTTCCGTTCTTTTGTAGCCGAGGCTGTCTATCTCCTCACCGAGAAGACCCTCAAGACCGAAGAGGCAGGTTGCAGTATATTTCAAAGTCATTATTTTTTGTCCTTTCCGTCGTTTTTAACTCCCTGAAGAGTAAAGGTGAAGCGGCACCACTTGCCGTATTCGCTTTCAACCCATATCTTCTGTCCGTGGGCTTCGATGATGGCACGGGAAATGTGCATTCCGAGACCAACGCCGCTCTTATCCTTGCCGCGGCTCTTGTCGCTCTTGTAGAATCGCTCGAAGATGAAGGGAAGGTCCTCTTCGGGGATTCCCTCGCCCTCGTTATAGACGCTGACGAAAACAGTGCCGCTCTTTTCACGGATGTTTATCTCATAAGCGCCGCCCTCTCGGGAGAATTTAATAGCATTGTCGCAGATATTGTAGAATATCTGATGGATAGCGTCCTTGTCTGCAAGGACGTACATATTGTCGAGGCTGCATTCAAAGCGCACGTCAAGATTCTTGTCCTCAAGGCGCTGGATATTTGAGATAACGATCTCACGACCCTGCTCGCATATATCGTATACTGTGGGGGTGAACTTTCTTTCGCCCGCCTCGATTCGTGAAATATCGAGAAGGCTTGAAACAAGCCTTGAGAGGCGTCTGACCTCTCCTGCGATAATACCGAGATAGTAATCGTGCTGCTCGGGGGGGATAGCTCCGTCAAGGATTCCGTCAATAAATCCGGAAATTGTAGTCATGGGAGTGCGAAGATCGTGGGAAACGTTTGCAAGGAATGTCCTTCGCATATCCTCAAGATTCTGGAGAGAGGATGCCATATTGTTGAAGGCAGTTGCAAGCTCCGCAACCTCATCGTCTCCGATAACGTCAACTCTGGCATCAAACTGACCGTTTGCAAAGGATCTTGCGGCGCGGCTCATCTCACGGATAGGGGAGATAAATCGCTCTGTAATGAAGTAGACCGCAATAAGGGAGGCAAGCATTATCCAAAGGACCGCCATAGTAACGGTACGGGTCATTGTTGAGAGGAGGGCATCGGTGCCTGTGCTGTTGGAGGCGGCAAAAATTGAGCCAACGTAATCCCCGTCGTTGAAAAGAGGGATAGCGTAGCAGATATGGGGGCCCATGAAAAAGCCGTTAAGGTCATCGGTTGCGGAAATATGCTCACCGGATGCAAGGCTTTTCGTAGTGCTTTTTGGAATTTTGTAGATTCCGCCTTTTTGGGATGAAGCCTCCGTTGAAATGCTTATATCCTCGCTTCCTCCGAAGTGGATAACTCTTCCGCCCTCGTCCGTTATGAACATAAACATTGAAGAGTCGTTAACGGAAAGCAGCTCAAGAAGAAATTTCAAGGGGCCGTTATCGTTTAAAAGATAGGTCTTGAAATCGGGGAATTCCTGATTTTCAAAAGCATTCTGGATATAAACCGCCGCCGAGTTTGCGGCATTTGAGAGGGATTCTGTTTTCTTGTTGGTGCCGTATGAGTTTACGATAACGGAGATAGTTGCCGTCAGCACCGCAAAAACGATAATATTGATGAGCATGAACGTGGCAATATATTTGAAAAACACGCTCTTTTTCGGATTGAACATAAGATTCTCCAAAGTGTTAAGGGCGGCCGTGGCCGCCCTGTAATGGTTTATTACTGAAGAAGCTCAAACTTGTAGCCAACACCCCAGACAGTTTTGAGAGTCCACTTATCGGAAACGCCCTCAAGCTTTTCGCGAAGACGCTTAACGTGAACGTCAACTGTTCTTGAGTCGCCGAGGTAGTCAAATCCCCAAACCTTGTCGAGGAGCTGATCACGGGTGAAAACTCGGGGACAGTTTGAAGCGAGGAAGTAGAGAAGCTCAAGCTCCTTGGGGGGGATATCAATGGGCTTGCCGCACAGCTTCAGCTCATACTTCTGAAGGCTTATCTCGATATTTTCAAACTTGATAACCTCATCGTCGTGAAGATGATCGTGAGAGTTATAGCGACGGAGAACTGCCTTGACACGGGCAGAAAGCTCCTTCATATCGAAGGGCTTAACAACGAAGTCGTCAGCTCCGAGCTCAAGACCGAGAACCTTATCAAAAACCTCGCCCTTTGCAGTTACCATAATAACAGGCTTCTGAGAAACCTCACGGATCTCACGGCAAACCTGATAGCCGTCCTTCTGGGGAAGCATGATATCGAGGAGAACGAGATCGGGCTCGTACATCTTAAAGTAGCTGACACCCTCACTTCCGTCAAGGGCGCACTTTACCTCATAGCCTTCGTTTTCAAAATAAAGGCGGAGAAGCTCGCAAATATTGGAATCATCATCAATAACAAGAATTTTTGTGCTCATTTCTTAAATTCCTTTCTTTGATCTATTCCGTACATAAAGTAATAATACCATAAATAAGTAAAAAAGTATAGTCCTTTAGGCAATTTATTTTTGTACGGAAATTTTATAGTTATTCTTTGTACATTAACATTCTAATGTATAAAAGTGACAGTTATGTGAAAACGGGGTGATTTGTTGTTAAAATGTGGATGAAAGCATGAAAAATATAAATTACTCTTGATAATGGAGAATGTTTTCTGTATAATAGATAGGTAAATTTGTAAAATGAGGTATTTGAGTTTGAAAATAAAGTAAGCACAAATCGTATGCTTGCCTTTTTCAAACCCCATTTGTGCCTTTCTTTGCAAGCCGTGAACCCCAAAAACTCGAAATACTCGTTTTAGGGGACCCCGGCAGCGGCAAAGAATTCAAAGAAACGGCACAAATGCCAAGAAAGGAATGTAATAAATATGAAACTCGGTATTATCGGCCTTCCTAACGTAGGAAAGAGCACACTTTTTAATGCTATCACAGGTGCGGGCGCACAGTCTGCAAACTACCCCTTCTGTACAATCGACCCTAACGTAGGTATCGTTGCAGTGCCCGACAGCCGTCTTGATACTCTTAACGAAATGTACAAGCCCCAGAAGTACACACCCGCAGTTATCGAATTCGTTGATATTGCAGGTCTTGTACGCGGTGCATCCAAGGGTGAGGGTCTCGGAAACAAGTTCCTTTCCCATATCAGAGACGTTGATGCTGTTGTTCACGTTGTTCGTTGCTTCGAGGACTCCGATATCGTTCACGTAGACGGTAACGTTGACCCTGCCCGTGATATGGAAACTATCAACCTTGAGCTTATTTTTGCAGATATGGAAACACTTGAGCGCCGTATCGACAAGACAAAGAAACTTGCAAAGGCAGATAAGAGCCTTATGGCAGCAGTTGAGGTATACGAAAAGGTATACGCTGTTCTCGAGGAGGGCAGAACTGCAAGAACATGCGAGCTTGATGAGGATGAGACAGCTATCATGGATGAGGTTGGTCTTCTCACAATGAAGCCCGTTATCTATGCTGCAAACGTATCTGAGGACGAGGCAGGCGGAGTTTCCCCCGACAACGAGTATTATAAGGCAGTATGCGAGGAGGCAGCAAAGGAAGCTGCTGAGGTTATCCCCGTATGCGCAGGCATCGAGGCTGAAATTTCCGAGCTTGACAGCGAAGAAAAGGCAGAGTTCCTTGCAGACCTCGGTATCGAGGAGTCCGGTCTTGATAAGCTCATCAAGGCAGGCTACAACCTTCTCGGTCTCATCAGCTATCTCACAGCAGGTCCCAAGGAAGTAAGAGCATGGACTATCCGCCGCGGCACAAAGGCACCCCAGGCTGCAGGTAAGATCCACTCCGACTTTGAGCGTGGCTTTATCCGTGCAGAGATCGTAGCATTCGCAGATCTTCTTGAGTGCGGCTCCCTTGCAAATGCAAAGGCAAAGGGTCTTCTCAGAAGTGAAGGTAAGGAATACGTAATGAACGACGGCGACGTTGTTGAATTCCTCTTTAACGTATAATATGAAAAAGATACTTTCAGTAATACTTGCTCTCATTTTTGTGCTTTCTCTTGCATCCTGTGCAATGAAGACCACATATGATACCCCTGCCGAGGGAATCGTGGGAGTCTGGAAATATTCCCCCAACGAGGAACTCAGAGATTACATAACCGATGCAATCACAGACCCCGGAGTTTTCGTTGATCTTTTTTATGAGTTCTACGCAGACGGCACGGGCAAGACCTATCTCAGCACAGACGATAAGGTTATGGAGTTCACCTATATCTACGACGGTGAGGTGCTGACCATAACCAATTCCGACGGCAGCTTTGATACTCCTGCAAAGCTTGACGGTGACGTACTTTCCGTATACGCAGGCGACGGCAAGTATCTCGATCTTAAAAGACAGTAATAAAAAGTCATACAAAAGCTTTTTCGCTTTTGTATGACTTTTTTCGTAGATTAATACCAAAAAAACGCCTTGCGTTGTCGTAGGGACGCCACTGCGTGCGCCCGCGGGCGAACACAGTTCGCCCATACGGATAGCCCGAGACGCAATTTAATGCATGAACGAGAAAAAACGTTAACGTTTAAATTTCAGTTTATCGGTGGAGATGATATTGGTATTTTGTAGGGGAGGGGTTCTCCCTCCCCCGAACCGAACCAAATTAACAGCAAAGCTTTTCGTCTGTAATCGGGAGGGAGAACCCCTCCCCTACAACATAATTTACCGCTTTCACTTTCAAATTCGGGTTTGTCGGGTAGTTAAGATATTTGCAAACGTCCCCTTCGTCGTCATCCTGAGCGGAGCAAACAATCCGGTGAATTGTTTGCGGAGTCGAACCACCCCATAGGGTGGCGCCCCTTCGGGGCGGGATCTACGAAAAGACGTGCGTTTGTCTTCCGCGAGATCCTGTTCGCTCTGGCGAACACTTTTGCTGAGGCAAAAGTTCGACTTCGTAAAACACCGCACTGTGGTGTTTTACTCCGCTCAGGATGACGC
>JAZRRC010000106.1:0-52441 GCA_045650355.1 Candidatus Avispirillum sp.
TTCGTCTTACCTTCAAACTCAAAATTTATCCCTCCTTCAAAAAAACTGTAAATTTACTTTAAAATAAGCTGCTACAACACTTTATAATGTTGACAAAAACTGCGTATTGAGTTAAAATATAAGGTATGAATTTATCTTGGAATACATTCGGTAAAGGTACAGATACAACAATGGGAATACCTATAGTTATAACTTTTGCAAATCAGAAAGGCGGCGTTGGTAAGACAACGTCTGCCGTTAATATAGCCGCTGCTGTCGGTGCTCTCGGATACAAGGTGCTCCTTTGCGACCTTGACCCTCAGGGTAACGCAACAAGCGGATGCGGTGTCTCAAAGAAGTCTCTCCGCCATTCGGCATACGATGCTCTCATCGGTGCCTGCGACCCAAAGCTTGCAGTTTACAAAACTGATTTCCAGAATCTCTGGATAATCCCCTCCACAATCGATCTTGCAGGTGCGGAGATCGAGCTTATCGAGCAGGACGGACGCGAATACGCTTACAAGCGTATTATCGACGCAGTGGGCGAGGATTTCGACTTTGTCTTCACAGACTGTCCTCCTTCCCTCTCCATCCTCACCATCAACGCACTCTCCGCGGCAAGCGGCGTCGTTATCCCCATGCAGTGCGAATACTACTCTCTCGAGGGTCTCTCTCAGCTTATGATCTCCATCAAGAAGGTCAAGCAGCTTTACAACCCCGAGCTGACTATTACAGGTATTCTCATCACCATGTACAACGGCAGACTTAACCTCTCCGCTCACGTGCTCGGTGAGATCAAGAAGTATTACGCTGACAAGCTCTTTAAGACAAGCGTTACAAGAAACGTTAAGCTTACCGAGGCGCCCAGCTTCGGCGAGCCTATCTATTACTACGATAAATATTCCAAGGGCTCTCTTGCTTATACAGAGATCGCAAAAGAGCTTATTTCAAGAGTTCTCTAAAATTCGGAGTTAATTATGGCAAAAAAAAGATCCCTTACAGAAGCTCGCGGACTTGACAACCTCTTTTCCGAAAACGAGCGAACCCAAAGCGGCCAGGGTGTAACAAAGCTTCGCCTTTCCGACGTGGAGCCCAAGGCCGATCAGCCGAGAAAGGATTTCGATGAGGAGCTTCTCCAAAGCCTTGCTGAATCCATCTCCCAGAACGGAGTTCTTCAGCCCATCCTCGTTCGTCCCGCTCCCGGCGGAATGTATCAGATCATCGCAGGTGAGCGCCGCTGGAGAGCGTCCAAGCTTGCAGGTCTTACAGAGATCCCCGCAATCGTTATGGAAGCAGACGAGCTTCACACAGCTGAGCTCGCTCTTATAGAAAACCTTCAGCGCGAAAACCTGAACCCCTATGAAGAGGCTGAGGCCTTCCGCATGCTTATGACAGGCTTTGACCTGACTCAGGAAGAGGTTTCCCTCCGCCTCGGAAAATCACGAAGCGCTGTTGCAAATGCGCTCAGACTTCTTGAGCTTCCCGAGTGCGTTGCTGTCTACCTTCGCAACGGTACTCTCTCCGCAGGACATTGCCGTGCCCTTCTCGGACTTAAAAACCGCGATGGCATCGCCGCTCTTGCAGACAGAGTTATTCAGAGAAATCTCTCCGTTCGCGAGACCGAGGCACTTGTTAAGGCGCAGAACCGACAGGACAGCCAGAAGCCCAAGGCAGTTGAGCCTGAAACAGTTTCCGTTGACTACGTTGCAGAGCTTGAAAAGAAGTTCACAGGACTTTCCGGTCGCTACTGTAAGATCAAAACAAAGGGTGCAAGAAAGACCGTTACCATCGAGTACGGCGGCGAGGGCGACCTCGAGGCACTTCTCTCCGCTATCTGCGGAACAAAAATCACCGAAGAGTAAAATCTTAAAATTATAAAAAATATTATCTAACATACATTTAGGAGTAAAAACAATGCTTGACATCAAACTTATCAGAGAAAATCCCGAAAACGTAATCGCTCGCCTTGCAGCTAAGGGCAAGGATGCCGCAGCTGAAATATACCGCATCGTAGAGCTTGATACTCTCCGCCGTAACATGATCGCAGAAAACGATCAGAAGAAGGCTGAGCAGAACAGACAGTCTAAGCTCATCCCCCAGTACAAGAAGGAGGGCAAGGATTGCACAGAGGTATTCGCAGCAATGAAGGCTCTCTCCGCTGAGGTTAAGGCAAACGATGAGAAGCTCGCTGAGATCGAAAACGAGTACAACACACTTATGCTCGGTCTCCCCAACCTTCCCGATGAGGACCTCAAGGCAGGCGGCAAGGAAAACAACGAGCCTATCCGCTACTTCGGCGATCCCCACGTATTCGACTTCGAGCCCAAGAACCACGTTGACCTTTGCACAAACCTCGGTCTTATCGACTACAAGAGAGGCGCAAAGCTTTCCGGTAACGGCTTCTGGATCTACCGCGGCTGGGGCGCTCGTCTTGAGTGGGCTCTTCTCAACTACTTCATCGATACTCACATCGCAGACGGCTACGAGTACGTTCTCGTTCCCCACATGCTCGGATACGAGTGCGGTCTCACAGCAGGTCAGTTCCCCAAGTTCCAGGACGAGGTTTACTGGCTTGAGGCTGCAGAGGACGAAAGAAAGAGATTCATGCTTCCCACAGCTGAAACTGCTCTCGTTTCTCTCCACCGCGATGAGATCCTTACAGAGGCTGATCTTCCCAGAAAGTATATCTCCTACACACCTTGCTTCAGACGCGAGGCAGGTTCCTACAGAGCTGACGAGCGCGGCATGGTAAGAGGCCACCAGTTCAACAAGGTTGAGATGGTTCAGTATACTCGCCCCGAGGGTTCCGACGCAGCATTCGAGGAGCTCGTTGGCAAGGCAGAGGCTCTCGTTAAGGGTCTCGGCTTCCACTTCAGAACAGTTAAGCTCGCAGCAGCAGACTGCTCCGCTTCCATGGCAAGAACATACGATATCGAGATCCACATCCCCTCCATGGACGGCTACAAGGAGGTTTCCTCCGTTTCCAACGCACGCGACTATCAGGCTCGCCGCGGCTCCATCAGATTTAAGAGAGACGGCTCCAACAAGACTGAGTTCGTTCACACTCTTAACGGTTCCGGCCTTGCAACAAGCCGTATCCTTCCCGCTATCGTTGAGCAGAATCAGAACGCTGACGGCAGCGTAACAGTTCCCGAGGTTCTCCGCAAGTATCTCGGCGTTGACGTTCTCACAAAGGACATGAGATAATGTTTGATCTCAAAACCTACTACCAAAATTTTGCCCTCGACAATGAAACGGTGTCTCTCACCGTCATTGTCTGGGCTATATGCATCGGTCTTGCTCTCGGCACTATCTTCTATACCTTTTCAAGACACAGTGCTTCCCGCATCGTGAAATTGCTTGCAAAGGGAAACCACAGCTCCGCAGATAAAGCAGTCTCCCTTTCCGACCTCGGTCTTCGAGCAGGATTTATTCTTAAAAAAAGCCTTGGCGAAGATCAGCCCCTCAGAAAATACATTCTCATGACAAACGAGGATGAATGTACTATCGAAAGAAAAAAGGGCTTTTGGAACGCAGTCTACCGCTTCTTCAGAGGCGAGGACCTTCCCAAAAAGTACGATTTTTCAAAGGCTATGCTTTATCTTCCCGACGATGCCCGCATTACTGCCGAGGCCCGTTACGAAACGAAGGGCTCTCCCTACGTTACAGCGCTTATCTTCTCTGTTCTTTTCATTCTCTGCGCTGTGGGAATCTCCTTCTGTCTCCCCAAGCTTCTCGAGCTTGTGGACTCCATGATCACCGCTTATAAAAACCTCTGATACCGTCAGGACACATTCGTGCCCTGCGGCACGAATGCAAAGAAAGGAACACTATCAGTATGGCAAAAGTTAAAAGCAGAAAAATGAAAAACAGTGTTTCTGCAAAAACCAATATTATACTGACCGCAGTCTGTGCGGCTCTGGCTATCGTTATCCTTCTTGTTGTTCTGTATCTGTGCGGACTTCGCTACGTTAAGTATAATTTTCCCGACGGCTTTTCCGTTAAATTCGTCGGTGTTACCGATCTTTCCGGATATCCGAAATCAGGAAAGATCTCATACAGCGGAAACGATGAGGTCAAGGGCCTTACCGCAACGATAAACTCTGAAAAGGGAACTATCGAATATTCCAACGGTGACGTTTACACCGGTGATATGCAGGACCTTGTCAAGCACGGAAAGGGCAAGCTTGTATACGAAAACGGTGACGTTTACGAGGGCACCTTTATTGCAGACAAGCCCAGCGGCGAGGGCGTGCTTACCTTCGCTAACGGTGACCGCTACGTCGGAAGCTTTGAAAAAGGCAAGAGAAGCGGCATCGGCACCTATACCTATGCAGACGGCTCCAAATATGAAGGCGAGTTTGCAAACGGAATGCTCAACGGTGAGGGTACGTTTACAGCCCACGACGGCGCAACCTACGTTGGCACCTACAAAAACAATCTTAAGCACGGCAGCGGTGTTTACACCTATAACGACGGTTCTGTTTACGAGGGTGAATTTGCCGATGATATGAAGAGCGGCAAGGGCACCTACACCTATGCAAACGGTGAAACCTACAAGGGTGAGTTCCGAAATAACGCCCCCTGGGGCAAGGGCACCTACACATGGCCCGACGGAAGAGTTTACACAGGCTATTTCGAGGACGGTCTCCCTGTCAGAATCGATGACACAGAAAACTGAAATTTATTGAATTAAAGGTAAACCATGAAAAACAGATATCTTAGAATTGTATCAGCATTACTTCTTCTCTGTATGGTGAGCTGCGCCCTGCTCACCTCATGCTCACCCGCATACGACGAATACCATACGGATGAGCACATGTCTGCCAGCGGCATAGTAGGCGGCAAGGGAGCTAATGCATATTTGTTCCTTCTTGAGGACGAAAGTGCTGTTATGGATATTTGCCGCAGAAACGGAAAGCTTATCCAGAGAATTGAGCTTGGCACCACAGGCGACTATTATACAAGCCTTGACTTTGACTACGCCTTTTTCAACACAGTCTTTCAGGATATGAACTTCGACGGTTATCTTGATCTCTATATTCCCTGCTCTGTTACAACAGCAAACCTTGAAGGAATGGCATGGCTTTGGGACACAGCTAAAAAGGAATTCGTTCTTTCCAAGGAGCTTTCCGCACTTTACGAGCTTACTGTTGTCTCAAAGGATAAGCTTATCAAAAGCATTGACTATCTGCATCCCGAGGGTCCTTACTGCACCGAATATAAGTGGGAAGGCGAAAAGCTTACCAAGGTGAACGAATATATCGTCACCCCCGGCGAATAAAATAAGTAAAAAAAGAAGGGCAACATATGAAATTTATTGAATATTTTTTCGTTATTGCCTTAAGTCTGGCAATAGCCTGCGGATTCATCTTCTTCTGGCACACCTGGAATAAGACCCGCTCCCGCCTCGCTCTTGTGCTGGCTATCGTTACCACGGTGCTTGTCAGCGTTATCATCGCATTCTGCCTTGCAACGCTGATCATTTACCTCTTTAGTCTGTAACTTTAAATCCACGAAAGCATTAAAACTATGTTTGAAATCAAAATCAATCTTAACAAGAAAAAAATCAAAAATAAAATAAAATCAGCAGCAGATAAGGTCATTCCCGAGTCTGTAAAGACCTTGGCAAAGGAAACTGCGGCAAAGGTTATTCCCGAGCCTGTCAAGGAATTTGCAAAAGAGGCTTCACAGGATATCGATGCTATCTGCGAGCGTGACCCCGCTGTTAAAAGCCGTGCCGAGGCTGCGCTTCTCTACTCAGGCTTCCATGCAATTATGGCATACAGACTTGCACACAAGCTTTATGAGAAGGAGCATTTCACCTCTGCCCGCTTTGTTTCTCAGGGCGCACGCTTTCTGACCGGTATTGAGATCCACCCCGGTGCGACAATCGGCAAGGGCCTCTTTATCGACCACGGAAGCGGAGTTGTTATCGGAGAAACTACTATTATCGGTGATAACTGTACTCTTTATCAGGGAGTTACCCTTGGCGGTACAGGCAAGGATACAGGCAAGCGTCACCCCACTCTCGGCGACAACGTTATGGTTGGCGCAGGAGCGAAGGTGCTCGGCAACTTCACTGTCGGCTCAAACACTAAGATCGCTGCAGGTGCAGTTGTTCTCGGTCCTGTTCCCGAAAATTCAACTGCAGTAGGTATTCCCGCTCACGTCGTTCGCAAGGAAGGCAAGAAGGTCAGCGGTGTCGACCTTGACCAGGTTCATATTCCCGACCCTGTTTCTCAGGAGCTTTGCAATGTTTCACGCAGAATGATCGCACTTGAAAAGAAGCTTGCTGCCCTTGAGGAAAAGGTAGAGGATAAGGCAGATGAATAATCAGTTCACTCCTCATTATTGCCACAAATGCGGTGCGAAGGCATTCAACTCTGCCGAATTCTGTATGGCTTGCGGAACACGTCTTATAAAATTCCAGCAGCCCATGCAGGCAGCTCAGCAGCAAAAAAAGCCTTCAAAGATAAGCAGCTTTTTGCTCGCTCTTGCAAAGTGTCTCGGATACTACGGATTTTTCTTGGGAATACAGACCGTGGTTTCAACGATAGCGTTGATAGCAGTAACTATCTTCAGCCGGCAAGACCCAGACGGAGCCTTCCAGATATATTTATCCTATATTCATGAAATAGGATTAGTATCGGGCATCCTTACACTGGTAGGATACTTCTTATTCTTTAAGATAATAAAAAAGAGCTTTGCGAAGGAAACCTCATTGAAGCCCATAAGCCTTGCATCTTCGGGCGCTATGGTGATTTTCGGATTTACCGCACAGATCATCATAGGTACTCTTCTTGCGTTGTTCTATGCAATCTTTTCCTCCGGCAACGATAACTCCAACGAGGCGGTTGAGATGCTTTTTGAAAACGGCAACGTTATATTTCAGTTTCTGAACGTTTCAATCCTCACGGGTATTCTTGAGGAGGTTGTCTTCCGAGGACTTATTCATACGACCCTTAAAAAGGTTTTACCCCTCCCCCTTGCAATTTTTCTTTCCTCCGTTTTCTTCGGAGCAGCACATATGAATCTCGAGCAGTTTTTCTATGCGTCGCTCCTCGGAGTGCTCCTTGCTCTTGTTTATGAAAGGACAGGATCCCTTGTCGCTCCCATTCTTATTCATATGTCATTCAACGGTTCGAATTTCTTGACCTCATATCTGAATTTCGAAAGCGATCTTGCATATATTGCGATTTTCTTTGCTTGCACCGGTCTCTTCCTTATTACTGCAGGAATGATCTTCTTTACAAGCAAGAAACCTGAAAACAGCTTAAATACAACTAAGGAAAACTAAAATGAAACTCTACAACACACTCACTCACCAGAAAGACGAATTTGTACCCAACGAGCCCGGCAAGGTGTCCATGTACACCTGCGGCCCCACGGTTTACCATTTCGCTCACATCGGAAACCTCCGTACCTACATCATGGAGGACATCCTTGACAGATACCTCCGCTACTCCGGCTACGAGGTTAAGCGCGTTATGAACATCACAGACGTTGGTCACCTCACAAGCGATGCAGACGAGGGCGAGGACAAGATGCTCAAGGGCGCAAAGCGCGAAAAGAAGACAGTTATGGAGATCGCTCAGTTCTATACTGACGCTTTCTTTGAGGACTGCAAGAAGCTGAACATCAGAAAGCCTGAGGTAGTTGCTCCCGCAACTCAGTGCATCGGCGAGTTCATCAAGGTAATCAAGAAGCTTATCGAAAAGGACTTCGCATACGAGGCAGGCGGAAATATTTACTTCGATACCTCCAAGCTTGAAAACTACTACGTTTTCCACAACTTCGAGGAGGAGGACCTCCAGGACGGTGTTCGTGAGGGCGTTGAGAAGGACGACAACAAGAGAAACAAGGCAGACTTCGTTCTCTGGTTCACAAAGTCCAAGTTTGACGATCAGGAGCTTAAGTGGAACAGCCCCTGGGGCGTTGGCTATCCCGGTTGGCACATCGAGTGCTCCTGCATCTCCATGAAGCATCTCGGCGAGCGCCTCGATATCCACTGCGGCGGTATCGACAACGCATTCCCCCACCACACAAACGAGATCGCTCAGTCTGAGGCGTATCTCGGTCACAAGTGGTGCAACTTCTGGATGCACGTTCTCCACCTTAACACAAACTCCGGTAAGATGAGTAAGTCCAGCGGTGAGTTCCTCACAGTTTCTCTTCTCGAGTCCAAGGGCTACGATCCCCTTGCATACCGCTACTTCTGCCTCCAGTCCCACTACCGCAAGTCTCTCGTGTTCACATACGAGAACCTTGACAATGCTTCTATTGCCTTCGAAAAGCTTATCGCGAGAATCGCAGCTCTCGATCCCAACGACGGCGAGGTAGATGCAGAAAAGTTCGACCTTCTCAAGAAGGGCTTCGTTGAGGCTATGGACAACGACCTTAACACATCCCTTGCAGTTACAGCACTCTTCGACGTTCTCAAGGCAGACGCAAACGGCGCAACAAAGCTTGCCCTCATCGAGGACTTCGACCGTGTTCTCTGCCTCGACCTTGCAAAGAAGGCACAGGCAGTAAGAGAAGCAAACGCACTTTCAAACGCTGATCCCGAGCTCATCGCAAAGATCGAAGCTCTTATCGCAGAGCGTGCTGCAGCAAAGAAGGAAAGAAACTTTGCCCGCGCAGACGAGATCCGCGCAGAGCTTACAGCTATGGGCGTTATCCTTGAGGACACCAAGGAAGGCACAAAGTATAAGTTCGCTTGATGGGGATGATTTTGCAAAACCTTTTTTGAAAAAAAGGTTCTGCACTCCAAAAAACTTTATAAAAAAGGCTATGGGTTTTACCTATAGCCTTTTAGTTTGTTGTTTAAACAATAAATTCGGGTTTGTCGGGGAGTAATCAACCTGCTTTCTTTGAAAAGAAAGTAGCAAAGAAACTTCAAAAAGGCAAAAGCCAACACAAAGAAAAGACTGCAAAAATGAACGTGCTCATTTTTGCAGTCTTTTCTTTGTGTTGGAGGCGATATATCGCCTCGGTGCAAAGCACCGCTTCTTTTGCCTTATATAATTCAGCTATATCAATTTTTAAAGTTTTTTGCGGAGCTTTTTTTCAAAAAAGCGACCGTATCCTCTCTACTCCTTCAACGTCGGGATGAATTTTTTGGCGAATCTGCCTTTGCCTCGGGTTTTGATATAGAAATAGCCGATGACTGAGAAAACGAATGCGCCGATAAGATTTACAAAGAGGTCCTTCATTGTATCTATGATTCCGATATCAAGATATCCGTTGATTCCGTAATCGCTGAGGCGGATGACCTCTCCGCTTTTCGTTATAAGCTCTACAGAGGCAATATCTGCAACGGTTATTACCTCATTGCTTTTTGAGGGATCGAGGCTTACAGAGGCTATAGTGCTTATTATAGTATCCTTTTGCATATCAAGTCCGAAAAAGAAATCCATGGAAAACTCGAAAAGCTCCCATACGGCTCCCACTGTCATTGAAAAGCAGAATGCCACCACTGCCATATAGATAGGAGATATCCGGAACTTGAAGCGATCGTTTCTGTTGAGAATATCAAGAAGAGCAAATCCGATTGCGGCGGCAAGAAATCCCGTTACCGTATGGAGCATGGAATCCCAGAAAACCACCTTCATATAAAATCCTGATATCTCTCCCAGAATCTCTGCGGCAAAAATGAAAAGAAGAACTATTATCTCAAGAGTTTCGGGAAGCTCGATGCCGAAGTTTTTCTGAACAAATGCGGGGAGCAAAAATAAGATCAGGGAAAGAATACACAAAAAGCAATTCTGATAGTTTCCCCCGATAAAGGAAATTACTCCCACAGCAATGACCAACGCTCTTAAGACAAGATAAACGGCAAAGGTGCCCTTATGCTGTCTTATCTCTTCACGGTACCGCTTTGCAACCAATTTCAATTTATGTTTATTTTTGTTCATCATAATTTAATCTTTCCCCAAAAAATCGGAAAACCTGCCTTTCGGCAGGTTTTCTTTTTATTAATTTTTGTTATTTGGATTCTGCGATGGAATACTTCATTGAGTAGTAATCAAAGTAATGGTTGAACTCTTCCTCAGTTCCAGCCTTTACGTTTCTGAGATACTCATGAATATCAAATTCGTCGTGCGCGATCTCAAGCATACATGCAGCAATGTTGGAGCAGTGGTCGGATACTCTCTCGAAGTCTGTGAGGATATCTGTGAGAACGAAGCCAAGCTCGATTGTGCACTCGCCCTTGCGGAGACGCTTAACGTGACGCTTACGGAGAAGCTCCTTAAGATGGTCAACAACCTGCTCAAGAGGCTCTACGATGATAGCCTTATCAAGGTTATCGGATCTAAAGCTTTCGAGAGTAAGATCAAGGATCTCTGTAATAGCTGCTGTGAGTGTTTCAAGCTCGCGCTTTGCTTCTGCGGAGAACTCAAGCTTCTTTTCAAAGATCTCTTCTGCGCTGGCTGCAAGGTTAAGAGCATGGTCGGAGATACGCTCGAAGTCGCTGATTACGTGGAGAAGCTTATTAGCCTCAAGGCTGTCCTCCTCGTTCATATCCTGGCTTGTCAGCTTTACAAGATAAGAGCCAAGCTTGTCCTCGAACATATCAACACGGTTTTCATCCTCGCGGATTCTGTCGAACACCTTTTCATCATACTTTGCGAGAAGACTGATCGCATCGTGGAGAGACTTTACGGAGATCTCTGCCATTGTGATTGTAACTTCCTTGCAGCGTGCGATAGCTACGGGAGGAGTTACGAGAAGACGCTCGTCGAGAAGCTCTGTGCCGTCATTTTTCTTGTCATCCTTAACAATAACGTTGGCAAGCTTCTCAAGAAGACGGGAAGCAGGCATGAGAAGGATAAGAGCAAAGAGCTTGAATACTGTATGTACAGTTGCAATACCGAGAGGATTTGCAGCTGAATCAACAAAGGCAAAGCCTACGAAATAGTCAACAAGATACCAGATGGGGAGAAGAACAAGAGTTGCGATAACGTTGAAGGAAAGGTGGATGATCGCTGCTCTTCTTGCGTTCTTGGATGCACCTACAGAGGAGATCATAGCAGATACGCAAGTACCGATATTCTGACCCATGATAACGGGGATAGCTGTTGCATACATAACTGTTCCCGATGTTGTGAGCGCCTGGAGAATACCTACGGAAGCGGAAGAGGACTGAACGATCGCTGTAAGTATTGTACCAGCAAGAACACCGAGGATGGGGTTTGAGAAGACAGTGAGAACCTGAGTGAATTCAGGAACGTACTTAAGCACGGAAACCGCATCGGACATCATTTCCATACCGAACATAAGAGCGGCGAAGCCAAGGAAGATTACACCTGTATCCTTGTGCTTGGGCTTCTTCTGGAACATGAAGAGGTAGATACCGATAACAGCAAGAACGGGAACGAAGGAAGAGGGCTTGCAAAGCTGGATCCAGAAATTGGAGCTCTCAATACCTGTAAGAGAGAGAATCCATGCAGTGATGGAAGTACCGAGGTTTGCACCCATGATAACGCCGGTTGCCTGACGGAGTGTCATGATACCGGAGTTTACAAAGCCAACTACCATTACGGTAGTTGCGGAAGATGACTGGATTACAAGAGTTACGATAAGACCGAGAAGGAATCCCTTGAAGGTGTTGGACGTAAGGCTCTCGAGAAGCATTTTCAGCTTGTTACCGGCTCTCTTTTCAAGAGCATTGCCCATTACGGTCATACCGTAAAGGAACAGAGCAAGACCGCCAAGAAGCGCCAATACATTGAAAAGGTCAAAGCTAAGCTTTTTCATCTCAATGGCAAAGCCTGCAGCATCTTCTTTGATCTCAAATTCAGTAGTTTTACATTCGTATCCGTCGGGATAAGAAGCAACAACTATAGAATCGCCTTTATTTACGTCGGCATCAAAAACGGCAACACCGTTTTCATCTGTTGTCTCAGAAAGGAAAGCACCGGATTCAGCACTCAAATGAAGCTCAACGTCAGCAATAGGGCTACCGTTTTTATCGGTTACCACAACTTCAAATACGCTGTCATCTGTTGAACGAAGAACAGCCGCTCCTCTGTCATCGGACACCTCAATAGTCTCGTTTGCGCAAGAGCAGAGACCGAAAAGGGTGCATATGACGAGCAGCACAGAGAAAAGAACTTTCAGCTTTCTCATAAATTCACCATACTTTCATAAAATTCGTTTGAAAGATGCCCATAATACGGGACTTTATCATCATTATACCTACTATTAACCTGGATTTCAAGAGAATTTTACATTTTGTCCCTTCATTTTTGTTTCTACATATCTTAATAATGTCGTTACAGAAAAAAGGTACTGCTGCAAGCTGCAGCAGTACCTTTTCAAACCGCTTCAATAAACTAAAAAGGAATAGGCATATTTTATATAAGGTTATCAAAGTATCGTTGAGCCTTCTGCCTTGAAAATATCCCAGGGAGTTATCATTCCGTAAAGAGGAGAGCTTTGTCTGCCGTCTTCGGTAACGAATACTGCCACAACGCGTCGATGATTAGGTCCGGGGGCTCTGAAGAGCTCCTTTATCTTATACAGCGTAGCATCACGGCTGACAAAGGCGAATTTTTCAGTCGTATGCTTTTCGGGGGGCAGATATTCCGACATATCTCTGAGGGTCAGGTCCTTAATCGAGCCTGAGGGATTATTTTTAGCAAAGGAGAAAAGTGTGCCTACACTGAATACGCCGTATATACCGCCCTTTTTGGTCAGCACCGGAATATGGGAATATCCTCTTTGCTCCATTATGCTTACTGTCTTGGATACACCGTCTGAAAGGCGGGCACAGCAAAGGCTTTCTTTAGGTGTGGCAAGAGAAAGCGCCATGGGGGGATGTTTCGCATATTCAAGAATCTCAAGAAGTTTGTTCAGTGCTTGCTCCGAAGGCAGCACTACAGGAGAGCCGTCTATCCTTCCGTGATGGGAGAGAAGATTTCTCATCTCACGAAACAGATTCAGCTCTTCGAAATATTTAGCGCCTTCGCCTGAGGCATAAAGCTGCACCGTTCCCAGCTTTTGTCCGTATTTGACGGAGAGCACCTCTTCAAGGTCTCTGTATGCATTAAGAAAAGATTCGCAAATATCCATTTCCCATGTATCCTTTCGTTATTTTATTTTTGGAGAAAAATAAAATTAAAACAGCATTATTAAAACTGACTGTGACAAAATTCTTTTTTAAAATCGTTTTTTGTCACGTCTTAAGGTCGCATTACTCACCGTAACTGCACATTTTTGTCATTTTTCGCCTTTCGGATCAAATAATCCGATTTTCTGCCGATGAAAAATTAATCCTCGCACACCAATTTAAGAATATAATTCAAGAACCTGAACAGTGGAGGAAAAATAACTTGAAAAGGCTTTTTATCAAAAGCAAGGAATCTAATCCTGCACGAATATCCGTAAGGTGCTACGGCAAAGATATAATCCTCATATATCGGCTGACTTTTGTGAATGCAGCCGATGATGAGAAAAATATCGGTGACGGCAAGGTGTTCTCACTCACCGTTACAAAGATCTGCTGCGGCGGGGAGAGGCGCGAGGTGACTCATCTTCATGATATTTCAAGAAGAGCAGATGATGCTCTTCGAATATTTGAGTTGGTCAGCCGAGGGCTTGTAACTCCCTGCTCTGCTGCAGAAATCGTTGCGGATATTATAGGTATCTACCTTTAAAGCACCCCTTGCGGGTGCTTTTTATTTAAGAATGAAGGTGATGGGAGAATCTGCATATACCTCGTCTGCACAGATAACGAGCGACTTTGTTTCGGGACAATACTTAATTTCTGCATTTGCCGAAATCAAACTCAGCTCCGGAACGTTGTGAAGCGTGATCTTAAGCTGTCTCTTTTTAACCGCATTTTCATAATTCCCTTGCGGCATAAGGCTTATGCAGTATTCTCCATTTTCTGAAGAAAATGCCATCTTTGTTGTTCTGCAATTGCCAAATTTATACTGCTCGCTTTCTCCGTCATCCTCATACAGAGTGGTGCTGCCACCGTTTTCTGCATCTGCATAAATTGTAATGTTCAGCTCTGTATAATCCTCTGAGGTCATTCTGTCACGATAAGGCTGAGTGATAAACGGCACTCCTGCACGCACAAAAAGCGGGAATGAGAAAAGATCGCTTTCTACAGTCACAGGTCCGCCCATATATCTCTTGCCGGAGAAGAGATCATACCATGCTCCCTCGGGAAGCCAGAGGCTTGTGGTGGCAATGCCCTGCTCTCCCATAGGCGTGCAAACGGGAGAAACCACAAGATCGGATCCTAAAAGATAGGTTGTGGGATAACGGTATGCCTCCGCCTCTTCGGGACATTCATAGTACAGAGGACGGATAAACGGGAGAGCGTTTTTATAGCTTTCATATGCTGCCGAATAAACGTAGGGCATAAGGCGGGAGCGCAGATGGAAGGCTTCTCTCATTGCTGAGCAATAAGGCTCACCCCACGTCCACGGTCTGCGGTCAAAGCCCTCAACACCGTTCATATGAAGTCGGAGCGCTGCAGACAGTGCGCCAAACTGAACCCATCTGACGTAGTTTTCTGCCTGACCGCCTTCAACGGGGTCAACAAATCCGCCTATATCATGGCTCCACCAAAAGCATCCTGCATTGGCAGCGGTGGCGGTCATTTTAACTTCAAAGGCAAGAGTCTCCCATCCGCTGACAGAGTCTCCTGAAAAATAAGCGGGGTGCTTATGGTCACCGATACCGCCCCAGCGTGAAAATGAAGCGCCACGCTTTCCGCCCTTTTTTGAATGCTCGTAATAGAGATGATTCAGCCAGGGAAGATGGGGGAGCGAATTGATCTTATTTACTGAAGGATATATATAATCCTGCTGCCAGTCAAGCCACCAGAATTCCACGCCGTCTCTTTCTATTCTTGAAAGTGCATTGTTGAAAAAGGCATCCATATAGACCTTGCTTCCTGCATTGAAGCGGAAGTTTTTAACGTCTCGGCAAAGATTTGCCTTTTCTCTTTCGGATATCTTTTCGGGAATATCGGGGACCTCTTCAGTATATCCATTAGCCGTAAGCTCATCTATGAATTCAGTAAAGCCCTCATCGTGGTCACGAAGACCGTCTGCGGGATGATCGTTCAAGACTGCCTTGACCTTTTTTTCTGAAAACTTTTTGAGAAGGTCTGCAGGGTCGGGGATAACTGTGCGATTCCACGTATATCCCGTCCAGCCAAGGTTTCCGCCTGCGTGGCCGTAGCCGTAGAGAGCATAAGGCTCGCCCTCATTGTGTCCCCAATCCTGGTAATGCCAGTCCATATCCATAACCATTATATCAATGGGGAAATTATGCTCGGCATATTCATCAATTATTGCGAGAAATTCCTCGGAGGTATATTTCCACCAGCGGGAATACCAGGAGCCGAAAAAGCATTTTCTGGGAAGCTCGAAATCTCCTGCCGCCTTTGCAAGGTCCTTTATTGCTGCTTTATAATCATGGCCGTATGCAAAAAGATAGAGGTCTGTCTTATGGTCGGGGTCTCTGTTTTCTATCCATCCGTTGCGGATTACAGGCTTATTTGAATCATCTATAACATAGTATCCGTCTCGGGAAATTATTCCGTCAGGCAAGGGTCTGTCACCGTCAACGCCATCCAGAGTAACAAGAGTGCCGCCGAGATTATTCTTCAGCTCGTCACCGTAATGCCATACCGCAAGGACGTTTGCAATATGGATTTGGCAGAAAAGATTTTCAGAGGAAAAAGCCTCTTTACCCTTATAGGTAAGAGTGAATTTCTCAGTTCTTATAACAAGCGTGTCATCGGTGTCTGTAATATCGGCATGGGCTGTGCTTTCTCTTGTGGCAAAAAGAGTGGGCTCAGAGAGAAAAGCACCGTTATTTGCGTATTCCATACGAATACAACCATCGGTTATAACTGTGAATCGGGCACATCCTTTAATATAAGCATCCATACAACTGCTCCCTTCAATTACTGATTTTACATTAACACATCTGCGAAAAAAAGTCAACGAAATCAAAAGGAAAAACCACCGAGGTCATCGGTGGTTTTTAACATATTATCAGAAAATAATGCTGACAGTTGTGCCCTCTCCCTCGCGGCTTTCCAGCTTCACACGGGCATCGTGGACCAGCGCTCCGTGCTTTACAATGGAAAGACCGAGACCTGTGCCGCCTATCTTTCGTGAATGGCTTTTATCAACACGGTAGAAGCGCTCGAAAACACGGTCATGATGCTCGGTGGGAATTCCGATTCCCGTATCCTTGACGGTGACTGCGGGATGTCCGTTTTTCTCGGTGATGCTGACCTCTACGCTTCCTCCGTCACGGTTATATTTGATAGCGTTGTCGCAAAGGTTATATATCATTTCAGACACTATCGAGGGTATGCCCACAATGACAGCATGG
Source organism: Candidatus Avispirillum sp. (assembly GCA_045650355.1). Classification (GTDB taxonomy): domain Bacteria; phylum Bacillota; class Clostridia; order Oscillospirales; family CAG-272; genus Avispirillum. Next base: position 16,351 of record JAZRRC010000106.1, read on the forward strand.
TCTCCCGAAATAGAAAGAGAAACGTTTTTCTCCTTGGCTACGTGGCTGAGACGGTGGATGACCTCATCTGCATAAAGATAAAGATCAATATCCTCCCTGTCAATAAGGGGTGCATTTTCATCAAGCTGAGAAAGCTTGATTATATCGTTAACAAGGGTAATAAGTCTGCCGGATTCATCGTGAATATTCTGCAAGAAATTAGGCATATCCTCGGGCTTTACGATTCCGTTCAACATAATTTCGGAAATGCCGTAGATCGAGGTAAGGGGCGTTTTCAGCTCATGCGAAACGTTGGAGGTGAACTCACGGCGCATTGCATCTCGCTGCTCCTTTTCTGTAACGTCAAGAATGAGAAGAACAGCTCCACTGACCGTATCCTCCACGATTACAGGGTTTGCGAAAATCTGCAAGGTCTTTCCGTCCGTCTCCATAAGGGGGCGGCATTTTTGACCTCCCAGCACCGATGATACGGCATTTACAAACACCTCGCTGTCATTAAAGGTGAGAACGCTTTCATCAAGCTTTTTGTCTTTGATGGATAAAAGCTTCAGAGCACTTTTATTATAGGAAAGAACGGTTGCCTTGGAATCGATGAGGATAAGTCCCTCGGACATATTCTGAGTAATTGTGAAGAACTCCTCCTGCTTTCTTTTCAGATCATCCATCTGCAGATTGATAAGATTGTTCTGCCTTGCTATTTTTCTGAGCAGAGGGTCTATTTCGGGATAATTCTCAAAATTCTCGGGATTTTCAAAATCTATATTGTTTATGGGCTTTACTATCTTTGATGCCAGAGAGGAGGAAAGGAGAGCCGAGACTACCATAACAACGGCAAAAGCGATAAACAAAGGAAGAAGCAGAGGCGGAAGGATTGCACCTACCGTGATCTGATTTGCTGAAACTCTGAGGACCGTACCGTTTGAAAGTCTTCTTGCATAGTAATATGTCTTTTCCATGAGAGTTGAGGAATAGCGGTAGCTTTCTCCGACGCCCTTCTCAAGAGCTTCGATTACCTCCTCACGGTCAAGGTGGTTTTTGAAGTTATAGGTATCGTCAACAGTATCGTAAAGAACGGAGCCGTCAGTTCCGATGAGGGTGATTCTGTGCTCCTCCTCGTCAAATCTTTCAAGATATGCCTTGCCCTCACTCTCCGTGCCTGCGCACAGATAATCTGCAGCTATCATTATCTCCTTTCTCAATTCGTTATTAAAAAAAGGAAATGATACTCCTATAATGATGAGGATACAGCAGATAAACGTAATAACAGAGGTGCAAAGAATGGCGTTATGAATTTTCTTTGTCAAGGCTTATTCTCCTATCTTATAGCCGATTCCGCGAACGGTTTCGATAAGCTCTCCGCTTTCTCCAAGCTTTGAGCGGAGCGTTCTGATATGGACGTCAACAGTGCGGTTTTCGCCGTCAAACTCATAGCCCCAGATGCTCTGGAGAATATGATCTCTTGTGAACACCGTGCCGGGGTTGCTCAGAAGAAGACAAAGAAGCTCAAACTCCTTGAAGGTGAGGGAAACGTCCTTGCCGAAGGAGCGGACGATGTGCTTATGAGGGCAAACGTAGAGAGAGCCTACTGTATATTCACCCTTATCCTGCTTTTTTTCGCATCTGCGAAGAAGAGCCTTAATTCTTGAAATAAGCTCCATAATGCCGAAGGGCTTTGATATATAATCATCGGCACCGGAGTCAAGTCCCAGCACCTTATCATATTCCGTTGCCTTTGCGGTCAACATAATAACGGGGACGTTTCTCGTTTCTTTATTCATTCTCAGCTTTTTGAGGACATCAATACCATCCTCCTCGGGAAGCATAATATCAAGAAGAACAAGAGTAGGAGTCTGCTCCTCCAGAGCCTTCCAAAACTCGGAGGGCTTTTCAAATCCCTTTGCCTCAAAGCCTGAATTGTTCAGTGCGTATTCAACGAAATTGCGGATGCTTGCATCATCCTCGAGAAGATATATCATAATTTTAATACTCCTTTCGTGCTGACAGAAGAGGCATTATAAATCCCTTTCCTTTACAACAGTATATCTCTTTTTTTCGTATTATTCAAGGAAAAGAAAAGTAAAATAATCATTTAACATAGATTTAACAATAGCAAGATTTCAGATTTAACAGGCATCTTGTATCATCAAGTCATACTGGGTGGGTGTGGGCTTCAGGTCTCGGTCTGCTCGGTAAACGTAAATTGTCAGTATAGCAGATATGATCATCATATACTGCTTAGGTTTAATATCGTATCAGCAAAATAGAAAAGAGCTGAACGAAAAAAGAAAGGAAAAAATATGTTTTCATCAGCAGATATTATGCAGCTTATTGAAAGCCTTATCTGGTTGCTTGCAGGTGTCGGAATTTTTATCGTAGGCATGAACTTCATGGGTGATGCCCTTGAGAAGAGCGCCGGAAACGGTATGAAGCGATTCCTTGAAAAGATAAGCAACAACCGCTTCTCAGGCGTTGGTGTCGGTGCAGCCGTTACCGCCATCATCCAGTCCTCCTCCGCTACATCAGTCATGGTAATCGGTCTTGTTAACGCAGGCGTTATGACTCTTATGCAGGCAACTCCCATTATCATGGGTGCCAACATCGGTACTACCATCACAGGTGTGCTTGTAGCTCTCAAAAACGACTACTTCAACATGGCAATGTATCTTCTCGCATTTGCGGGCGTTATGATGGGCTTCTTCAAAAAAGAGAAGATCAAAATTGCAGGTAGCCTTTGCTCCGGTCTCGGTCTTATTTTCGTAGGTCTTGAGATCATGTCCAGCGAGCAGGCATTCGGAAATCAGCTTGTTAAGGATATGTTCACAGCTGTTTTCCAGAAAATTGATTTCCCCCTCCTTCTCATCCTTGTAGGCGTTATCTTCACAGCGCTTATCCAGTCCTCCTCTGCTGCAACCGGTGTAGTAATCGCCATGGTTGGTACAGGAATTCTCCCCCTTGAGCTTGCGCTCTTTATCGTACTCGGTGCTAACATCGGTACATGCGTAACAGCTCTCCTTGCATCTGTTGGTGCAAACGCAAACTCCAAGAGAGTTGCTCTTATTCACTTCACCTTTAACACTATCGGAACAGTATTCTTCGCAGCCCTTATCTGGATATTCAAGGAGCCCTGCGTTAACCTTCTCGTTTCCGTATTCCCCGGAGACGATCCCATGTCTCTCCAGATGAGAGTTTCTCTCTTCCACGTTATCTTCAACGTAACAACAACTCTTCTTCTCCTTCCCTTCGTTAAGCACCTTGTTAAGTATTCCACTCTTGTTATCAAGGATACCAAGAAGGAAGAGGATTCCCTTTCTCTCCGCTTCGTTGACGACCGACTCCTCACAGTTCCCTCCGTTGCTCTCGGTCAGGTTAAAAAAGAGGTTGACTACATGCTCAGCCTTGCAGAGGAGAACACACGTCTTTCCTTTGAATCTATTGAAAACGGCACTGTGGAATATGCAGAGCAGATCAAGAAGAACGAGATGATCATCGACTTCACAAACAAGGCTCTCACACAGTTCCTTATCAAGCTTTCCGTTGACGTTGAGGAAAGCGATGAAGTTGTTATCGGCTCTTACTTCCACGTTCTTAACGACATCGAGCGTATCGGTGACCATGCTGAGAACTTCCACGAGATCGGCGTTGAGATGATCGCAAAGAAGATCTCCTTCTCCGAAACTGCTCGCAAGGGTATTAAGGAAATGTTCAACAGCGTTATGGATATGTTCGCTCTTTCCAAGGATGCCTTCGACCGTCTCGATAAGGAAGAGCTTTCCGACCTTGCCCGCCTTGAGGAAGGCGTGGACGGCAAGAAGAAGGAGCTTATTACAAGCCACTTCACAAGACTTGCCGAGGGCACCTGCAGTGCTGAGGTCAGCCCTTATTATTCATCTGCGATCCTCGGTCTCGAGAGAGTTGCAGACCATCTTGTAAACGTTGGTTACAGTATCGTAAGCCCCACAGGCTCACAGAAATAAAACAAAAAAGCACCTGCTACGGCAGGTTCTTTTTTGTTTTGATTTATCTTTTTTTCCAGGGGGGATTTTTATTAATTTCCTCCAGCATTGCAATATAGCTCTCATGGCGGTTTTTAGATATCTCTCCGCTCTTAACCTTTTCAAGAATTGCGCAGCCCTCTTCTTTTGTATGAGTGCATTTTGTATATCTGCATTCTCCGATAAGGGATTCGAATTCTCTGAAGGTATAGGGAAGTCCCTCTCGGTCTGTAAAATTGAAGCGGGCAAAGTCTATCATTGAAAAGCCGGGGGTATCTGCGATAAAGCAAATGCTGTCAAGCACCTGAACAGGATAAAGCTCTGCATGGCGTGTCGTATGCTTTCCGCGCTCGATCTTTCGGCTGACCTCTCCCGTTTTGAGAGAAAGCCCGGGGAAAAGCTTTGCCATAAGAGTTGACTTTCCTGCTCCGGAAACACCTGCAAATGCAGCTGTAAGCTGATTTTTTGCATTTTCCTCCATAAAGGAAAGCAAGCGACCGACTCCATCTCCCGTATGACCTGAAAGGGTGAAAACGTGAAAGCCGCCTGTTCGGTAAATAGATGCTATTCTTTCCGTTTCCTCCTCATCAAGGTCCTCCTTTGTGATGACGATAACAGGCTCGATGCCCTTATCCTCAGCCGCAGAAACAAGCTTATCCGCCGTCAGAAGATCGGGACGGGGCTTTGTTGCGGGGATGACTATGAAAAGATGAGTGAGATTTGCAAGAGCAGGACGGATAAGGCTGTTGCGGCGCTCCTCGATTTCATTGATAACTCCCTCACAGGGCTCATCTGACGTTATCTCGCAAAACACGAAATCTCCGGGCAGAGGCGTGATTCCATCATGACGGAACACTCCTCTGGCACGGCAAGGCACAGTACCGTCCTCTAACGTTGGTATATCTCCGGGAAGGATAGGGCGGACGTTATAAAGTCCGCCTATTCCCTTGATTATAATTCCTTTAAACTGTTTTTCGTTCATTTTAATTTGACTGGCTGTTATCAACGGGGATGTCGGGTTTGTCTGTATCGTCATTGCCCGTTGTTTCCTCGGGAGCGGTGGTTTCTTCGGGGGACGTTGTTTCCTCGCTGTCAGCTTGTGCTGTTGTCTCCTCAGGCTTTGTTGTTTCCTCGGGAGCTGTTGTTTCCTCCTCGGGCTTGGTGGTCTCCTCGGGGGCTGTTGTTCCGTCGGGATTAAGAGGATCGTAATCAGGGCCGCCGCTTATTGTAAGTCCGATTCTTGTATTCTCAAGAACCTCCTTCTTCTTTTCAAGAGACTGCTTGATAACAGTTCCTCGCTCTGCCTTATCCTTAACGTAGGAAATGGCACCGGGAAGAAGATCAAGCTCTATAAGCTTTTTGAAGGCCTCCTTCTCTGTCATACCGACAAAATCGGGAACCTCGATCTCACCGTCCTCAAAGCCGTCGCAAACGTAAACCGTTACCGTGCTGCCGACAGTGATCTTTTCTCCTGCCGCAGGAGAGGTTGCAACTACCTGACCGGAGGAGCGGATATTGTCCTTTTTATACTCGATGGCATATTCAAGTCCGCAGTTTCTCAGCTCCTTGATAGCCGCCTTGTAGTTATAATCGGTAAGGGAAGGCATCTCGATCTCTCGGTTACCTGAGCACACTGTCAGAGTGAGCTCTACCTTCACCTTTTTAGAGGAGCCTGCCGCAGGGGTCTGCTCCATAATGACGCCCGCCTCGTATTCATCGGAATACTCATACTCTATCGTTACGGAATATTTATCCGAATTCTCAAGAGCCGCCGCCAGCGTTGCATCATACGTTCGCCCCTCAAACTCATCCACCTTAATGGTTTCAACAGTTTGTGTCATTGCATCGTTTGCTCTGCCGAGAACAAATGCTGCTCCGATGGCAAAGACGATAAAGAAAGCAAGAGCAACACCTGCGATCATGGGGAATACAGGACCGCCGCCCGTAAGAAGAGAAAGAACGCTCTTGGGCTCGCCCTCACCCTCCTCGTGCTTCTTGGGAATCTTGAAAATAACGCCGGGGTTTTCCTTCAGTCTTCGGATATGGCGAAGCATATCCTCGCTTGACTGGTAGCGATATTTGGGGTCCTTTTCCATTGCAATGCCGATTATCTGCTCAAGTCCCTTAGGAATATCGGGGTTAAGCTCGGAGGGAGCCTTTGCAGTATCGTTTATCTGCATCATAGCAACGGAAACAGGAGTTTCTGCCGTAAAGGGAAGCTCTCCAGTTGCCATTTCATACATCATAACACCGAGAGAATAAAGATCGCTTCTGTTATCAATAGGCTGACCGCTTGCCTGCTCGGGGCTGATATAATAAACAGTTCCGATAGCCTTGTCCGTCATTGTAACGGTTTCTGCATTGGGCAGCTTTGCGATACCAAAGTCTGTTACCTTGATGATACCGCTCTTGAGAAGCATAATATTCTGAGGCTTAATATCTCTGTGAACAAGGCCCTTGCTGTGAGCATGGCTGAGAGCAAGAAGTATCTGCTCTGTATAGCTGATGATCTCACGAAGGGTGAGCTTGCCTCTTTTCGTCATGTAATTACGGAGGGTTATGCCCTCGATATATTCCATAACGATATATTTGATATCCTCACTTACGTTTACATCGTAAATGCTGACAACGTTTCTGTGGGACATCATAGCAACAGCCTTGGATTCGTTAACAAAGCGCTTAACGCTCTCCTCCTCGTTTGCGATCTCTTCCTTGAGGAGCTTTATGGCAACGTGCTTATTCATAAGCAGATCGAACGCCTTGAAAACAACAGCCATGCCGCCGACGCCGATAATACGCTCTATTCTGTATCTGCCGGCAAGAACGGCGCCCACATATTTATCGTAAAGTTCCATTTGACCTCCTATCAGGCAAGTCTCAGACGGTGAAAATCAGTGCTGTGATATTATCACTGCCGCCGCCATCATTTGCCATATCGATAAGTATCTCACAAAGAGGGCCAAGCTTTCTGTCGGAATCTACCGCACAAGCATGTTTTACGCAATCTGCAATATCCTCAACCGACACGTGGTTAGTCAGACCGTCGGAGCAAAGAAGACCGATGTGGTCCGCAGGTGCACCGCGGAGGGCACCGGGCAGACGTGTGATATAAATATCGGGCTCTACCTCGGTATCTGTGCCGACAGCTCTTGTTATTATATTTCTGTTGATGGAGTTCTTAGCCTCCTCCTCCGTCATTCTTCCCGTATCAACGAGATACTGAACGTAGGAGTGATCCTTTGTGATCTGAGTTGCAGCTCCGTCCTTTATAAGATACATTCTTGAGTCACCGACGTTAACGGTGAAAAGTGTTCTGTTGACAACAAGAGTTGCAACGATGGTTGTGCCCATGCCTGTGAGAGAAATATCCTCTCCTGCCGTTGTATAAACCTTTTTGTTTGCGCAGTCAACCGCCTCTGCAAGAACCTTTCGGATGATGCGCTCATCCGTTCTTGTGAGAGGACAGGGGGGAGAATATTTTTCGGCGAATTCAGCAACACAGTCAACAAAGCTTTGGCAGGCAAGGCCCGAAGCGATTCCGCCTCCGGCAGCGCCTCCCATGCCGTCACAAACGACAGAGAGCATCATTCCGTTATCATAATATTCGCAAAAAAAGCTGTCCTGATTGACCTTTCTTTTTCTGCCCACATCGGTACGTCCGCAACAAAGCATGAAGCACCCCTCCTTCTTTTATGGAGATGAAGATAAAAATATACATCTTATTATACTACTTTTCAGGCGTTTTGTAAATATCTTTTGATTGCATTTGTTAAATTTATGAAAAGCGGGCTCCTTCACTCTAATAAAAAAGCACCCCGAAGGGTGCTTTTTTATCAGTTTGTTCCTGCTATTACTCTGACGAGCACGTTGGAATCCATGCCGTTGATCACGCCATTATTATCAAAATCTCCTGCAAGGATCTGCTCCTCTGTGGGTGTGAGAATTCCTGCAAGAATTCTCTTCATGAGGTTTGCATCCATGGAGTTAACAGCACCGTCGCCGTTAATGTCGCCGGGGGTGTACTCAGGCTCAACCACGCTGTCGGGATCAGCCTCACCGCACACAGAGCAAGCGCCGTTCTCAAATTTATGTCCCTTTGCAGAGACAGGGATTCTGAGCTCGTTTCCGGCATCATCCTTTGTGAGAGTCTCATAGCCGCAATACTGACACCAATCTGTGCTGAATCCGTCCTCGGTACAGGTTGCTGTATCCTTGAGGAAGACCATATGCTTCTGTGCGCCTATTCTTTCATCACAAGCTGTGCAATATACAGAATGGGCAGCATCGGAATATTCCTCGAATCTGTAATAGTCCTCGTTGTCGTGGAATGCAGTAGTCTTCACAGTCTTTTTATATCCGCAAAGATCACAGGCAAAGATCTCCTCGCCATCAGTTGTACAGGTGGGAGCATCTCCGGAAACCTTAGTGAAGCAATCGCCCTTTGTATGAAGAGCGGGAATATATTCATCATATTCCGCATCGCAATTCTTGCAGCTATACACTACAGTGCCTACTGTGAGGCATTCTGCATTCTTTGTTACCTTGCCGCTATCCCAGTCGTGGTCGCACTTTTCAGAAAGGACAGCCGCCTCAAGAGCATTGCCGAGATCCATTCTGACAGCATTCATAATATCATACTCGTCCATAGAGGAATCAAAGGCGCTTCTGTTAAATCCGGGAAGAGAAAGATAGCGAACAAGGTTTGTGGAAACACGGGATACAACGTCCTTTGCCGCCTTCTCACCGAGATATTCCTCAAGCATTGTGAGCATCTGGTATTCCTCAACACCGTCGCGCATGAGCTCGATACGGACAGTGCCTACGTAATCGGAAACACCGCGCATCTTCGCCTGAGATGCACCGTAGAAAAGAACACCGTTGCCGTAGAAGGTGCTTCCGTTATAGGTGTACTTATTGGTTCTCCACTCGCACATTGTAAATGAGCCTGTTGTAGTATTATCAAAGGTATTTGTGCCGTACTGATCGTCTACCTCAGACCAGCCGTTAACGGAATAGTTGAGATAACCGGTGATATCGTTCTGATAGCACTGCCAGAACATCATCTTTGTCTGAAGGCCTGTGTTCTCGATAAGGTGATTTGCGTATGTATAGCAATAGTTGGCACCTGCACCGTATGTCCAGAGGCGGGAGTTCGCAGTCTCCCCCTTTTCCTTAGCTACTGCCATTGCGGAATAAATTCTGTCGGAAAATTCGCCAAAGAGATTATTCCAATTATAGTAGCCGACACCGTAGAAAAGGTCAACTCCCACAGTACCGCTTGCGGAATTGTTTGCACCGTAGGTATAAAGATTGGAAATAGTAGCGCTGAGCTCACGCACAGGCTCTCCGTTCATACCCTTATAGCCTGCCGCTGTAAGCTCGTACTGAGGTGTGAATGCATATATCTGAGGACACCAGATGGAAACGCCGCCCTGCTCAAGCATTGCCTGAGTTGCATCCATCAGCTGATAGTCCTTATAGGTGGACATTGCGTTTGTATAATGGAAATAGGGATAGGGATGGTTTTCATGGTAGGGCACCGTTGTCATGGGGGATTCCCAATAATCGGAGAGGTGACTGTAGAAGGTCTTAACGTCGTCAACGGTTGCGTTTTTGGAGCCTGTGAGCTTATTCCATACAGCACCGACGGGCTCGTCTGCAGTATAGAAATAGAACTTATCCTTCACAGAGTCCCACACGTCGCTTGTGGAAAGCTCATTATAAACGTCGAGATAATTGATATATTCAACGTTTGTGCCTATCTCTCCGTAGCTGTTATTAGCTCCGCCGCCGCCATAGGTGACACGGACCGCATTTACACGGGGATTTGTGAGATAGGGGTTATCGCTTGTAAGTCCGCCGGGAATATCCATTGCCACAAGGCGGTTTTCAAGAAGATAATCGTAAAACTTCTGATAGGAGCCGCCGTATGTAGTATCGTTTCCGAGATACAGAGCTGTTTCAAATGCAGTTTCCTCGCTCAGCTCAAAATCCCATACGTAGCAATATACTGTTGCAGTCTTAACTGTCTCGCCTGCGGAATTTTTGATATCAAGGCTGGCAGAATACCAGCCCGCGGGAGTATTCGCATCAGTTTTTACCCTGATGTAAAAGGCCTGGCTCTTGCCTGCATTCAGCTGGAATTTTCCGCCTATCTTCTTGAGAGGATAGATGGGGTCGGGAGTTTCTCCCTCTCTGATGGGAGTTGTTTCGCTGTTTGCAGTATAGACAAACTCATCGGAAATATCGGAAATCGTGATATACATCTGATAATATATCTCAGCGGGAATAATATTTCCGTTGCTATCCTTAAATTCCGATACAGTTGCGCTCATACCCGCTCTTTTTGTATCAGAATAAAGCACAAACTGGATATTCTCGATCTCATTCTTTGCCATATACGCAGAATACGTATCCATGCCTGAGGGAGATTTATCCTCGGTCAGCACCTTCTTGAAGGAATGCTCAAACCAAAGATTGAGCGAGCTGTCCTCATAGGGGGCTATTTCCTTGACATAGCTTTTTGCGGGGTCATCCCATGATGCAGTCGTAGCAGGGGCAGCTATTGCAACGGCACCCATAACAGAGATAACCGCAAGGGAGAGCATTATCATCTTAATTATTTTTCTCATAACGCTGACCGTACCTTTCTTCTTTTTTATCATTTTATCACACCGAGCCGAAAAAATCCATATAGAAATCATACTATTTTTAATTACACTTTACAAGCAGCTCTTTTTTTGTTATAATTAGGAGAATAAATTCAGGAAAAGAAAGGAGAATAAATCATGAAAAAAACACTTGCCGCAGCTATGGAATTTGTGCTTTCATTTCTCCTTTTGCTTCTCAATCTCATAAATTACCACTCCCCTGTTAACAGCTTCGTCTTTTTAGCCGCAGGTACTGCTTTGTTCGTTTCCCTTTTCTGGGTTTGCGCAACAAAATCAAAAAACTTTCTTGTTGCCTGCGCTATGATGTTCTGCCACACCTGGCAGATATCCTGGTATAACATTTTCGGCAAGTCTACTGATGCTCTGCAGCTTCCCTGGTTCTACGTGGTCGGAGTATTGATCGTAGCATATGCGATCTTTAATTACCGCAAATTGTATACGGCAAGCGTCAGCACCGCATTCATCTCAAACCTCATACTTGTCGTTGTATTTGCCTTTATTCCTCTGGTTCTTGCCCCCTCTGTTTCGGAGGCCCTCAAGGAATATATTATGATCATGTTCTTTGTGGTCATCGTAGCAGTCACTTTCTTTTGCTCAAACACAGCAGAAAACAAGGCTCTCGAGCACGTTTTAAACTCTTATGTCTGGTGCTCCTTTATTTCATGCATTCTTATCATTTTCCAGGCTGTTATGTTCTTTGCTTTCGGAGTTTACTTCTTCTACCACTCTCAGGGAGTATTTTTCGGCAATGCCACACAGACCTTCGGACTTCTTATGCAAGATTTGAGCAGCGCCACCATCATGCTGGGAAGCGCAGTATTTATCTGTATCAGCAAAATTGAAAAAAAGAAAAATATTGTTATAAATTCTTTAATTATCCTCGTGATAATAATAGGAATGACCTTTACGACCCGAAGAACAAGTACTGTATCCCTTGTTGTTATTCTTGCTCTTTACGCTCTCACTCACTACAAAAGCACTGTCAAAAAAATCGTTGCGATATTCTTCTTTGCCGTCGTTGCGGGTGTTATGCTGTACTATTTCCAGTATTCCCGTCCCATGGAGGACCTCTCCATGATCTTTTACGACAACGCCCGATTTGAAAACTATATAAGAGTAATCGAGGTTGTTTTCACTCATCCCTTCGGAGTGGGATTCGATTCATCTTACGCAAACACGTTTATGGCAAACGGCATCGCCCCTCACAACACATTCCTCCGATGGACCCTGATGGGAGGACCGCTGTTTTCCGTATCTCTCATGGCAGTTCCCATCTACACCTTGTTTGTTGCATACAAGAAAAAGCTGACCGTTATTTTCTGGATCATTCTTTACTCTGTTTTGGCATCAAACTTCATCCCAGATATTCTTACCGCGAGATTCTTCGTTATCCCTTGTCTGTGCGCCCTGCTGTTCAAGGGCGAGGACAAGAACGATCCGATAAAGATCCGATCCCGATAAAAAATCCGTCTCCTTGTCAGAGACGGATTTTTATTATTTTGCTTTTTTTGAAAACAGCTCGGTAGGGCGGAAAAAGACATTGTATATCCTCATCTTTTTTATAACAATGGCCCAGATAACCGGCAAGGCAGTTCCCACAACGGTACCAATAACAAGCATAGCAACACTGCTGTTGATTCCGATTATTTTAAGGGCGCTTCGCATCGCTGCTGTGAGTATGCAGTGCGTTACGTATATCTCCAGAGAATAGGATCCGATAAAACAGAAAAACCGCGAGCTTCCGAGAGCTGATACCTTATAAAACAGATTAAAGAATGCAAGGCCCAGTACGGAAGGCAAAAGCACGTCTGTCACCAGCGGAATATAGGGAATGCTGAAAAATACGTATACCGCCAAAAGAGCCGCGCCGACCACCGTCAGCAAAGCAAATGCTATCTTTGAATCTGCAATCATCCGACCGTATCTTGCAAAGAAAATTCCAAGATAGAAGAAAAGCATATGCAAAAGAAGGATTCGCACGGGAATTACAATATCGAAATCCAGCGGATTTCCAAGGGCGCTGACAATTGCCACTATGCCGATCTTCACATATTCGGGAATCGAAAGCTTTATGAAAAAATAAAAGAAAACATAGTAGAAAAGCAGAACGAACGTGAACCAGAAGGGTGACATGGGTCGGACAGGCATTAAAAGGAGATCGCTGACTGTGACCTTTGTATTTGTATAATCAGAGGCTAAGAACTGAATCACCCATTGAACGGTGCTGAACAGAAAATAAACGTAGACCGTATTGATAAGCTGCTTTTTGAATTTATGAACACTCTGTTCTCTTTTTTTGCAATATGCAAGATAAAAGGTGTATCCTGCCAGCATCCAGAAAAGAGGCATATGAAAGGAGTATACCGCTCTGTCCAGAGCCTTCAGTGCAGTCGTATCCTGCAAAAACATATTTGCCGTAATTATTCCCTTGTTCATATGTCCGAGAACAACAAGAATGATCGCAAAGCCTTTACAGCTGTCAAGCCATTTTATTCTTCCTGCAGAGCCCATAATATCTCCCCTTTTTCACTGTTATACTGTGAGTATAACACAAAGTCCGTTTTTTTTCAACTGCAAATCACCATCGGCAAATAAGAATATACCCTTCGCCCCTAAATACATAGAGTTTTACTCTTGATTTAAAGCTTTCTATTTGATATAATTAATTATTAGGAATAAAAAAGGAAGGAAAGAAAAAATGGCAGCATCTTCCGAAAGACTTGAACATATAAGAAACTTTTCAATAATTGCCCATATCGACCACGGTAAGTCCACTCTTGCGGACAGAATCCTTGAGTTCTCCGAAACTGTGGAAAAGCGTGATATGGAGGAGCAGCTCCTCGACGATATGGAGCTTGAGCGTGAGCGCGGTATTACTATCAAGGCCCGTGCCGTTCGTATCGACTACAAGGCAAAAAACGGTGAGCAGTATCAGCTCAACCTTATCGACACCCCCGGACACGTTGACTTTAACTACGAGGTTTCCCGTTCTCTCAACGCTTGCGAGGGCGCACTTCTCGTTGTTGACGCAACACAGGGAATCGAGGCTCAGACTCTTGCAAACGCATATCTTGCAGTTGATGCAGACCTTGAGATCGTTCCCGTTATCAATAAGATCGACCTCCCCTCTGCTATGGTAGATAAGTGCCGCGAGGAGATCGAGGACGTTATCGGTATTCCTGCTGAGGGCTGTCCCGCAGTATCTGCCAAGACCGGTCTCAACATAGGCGACGTTCTTGATGCTATTATCGAATATATCCCCGCACCTAAGGGTGACGAGGAGGCTCCCCTCAGAGCTCTTATTTTCGACTCCGTTTACAACTCCTATCTCGGCGTTGTAGTTTATCTCCGTATTATGGACGGTACGGTTAAGCCCGGCGACAAGATCCGTCTTATGAGCACAGGCGCAGAATTCGACGTTGTTGAGGTTGGCGCTATGTCTCCCTTCGGTCTTGTAAAGCAGGAATGCCTCAAGGCTGGTGAGGTTGGATATATCACAGCCTCCATCAAGACTGTTTCCGAAACAAGAGTCGGTGATACTGTTACTCTTGCAACCAATCCCTGTGAGGAGGCTCTCCCCGGATTCCAGAGCGTTCAGCCCATGGTTTACGCAGGTATCTATCCCGCAGACGGTGCAAAGTACAACGAAACCAAGGAAGCTCTTGAAAAGCTCCGTCTTAACGACGCAGCTCTCGTTTTCGAACCTGAGACCTCTGCGGCTCTCGGATTCGGCTTCCGTTGCGGATTCCTCGGACTTCTCCACATGGAGATCATTGAGGAGCGTCTTGAGCGTGAATTCAATCTTGATATCATCACAACCGCTCCCTCCGTTATTTACGAGGTTAAGGTTCACGGCGGCGAGATCATCAAGGTAGACAATCCTACAAACTACCCTGCTCCCGATGCTATCGAAACATCCTACGAGCCTATCGTTGCGGCTTCCATCATCACCCCCGCAGAGTACGTTGGCGGTATTATGGACCTTTGCCAGGACAGACGAGGCGAGTATCTTGATATGAAGTATCTCGACACAGACCGTGTTGAGCTTCACTACAACCTCCCCCTCAACGAGATCATCTACGACTTCTTCGATGCCCTCAAGAGCCGCAGCCGCGGTTATGCATCTCTTGACTACGAGATGAAGGGCTACGTTGAAAGCGACCTCGTTAAGCTTGACTTTATGCTCAACGGCGACGTTGTTGACGCTCTTACCTTTATCGTTCACCGTGAAAAGGCATATACAAGAGCAAGAAAGATTGCCGCAAAGCTTAAGGACAACATCCCCCGTCAGCTCTTTGAGGTGCCCATCCAGGCAGCTATCGGCTCCAAGATCATCGCCCGCGAGACTGTTAAGGCTATGAGAAAAGACGTTCTTGCAAAGTGCTACGGCGGTGACATTACCCGTAAGAAGAAGCTCCTTGAAAAGCAGAAGGAAGGTAAGAAGAAGATGCGCCAGCTTGGTAGCGTTCAGGTATCTCCCGAGGCCTTCATGGCAGTTCTCAAGCTTGACGATGAATAAAGCGTGAAACTGCGTTCAGTTTTTGACGCAAATTTACTTTTTCACGCCGCTTTGCCACAGGCAAAGCCAAAGTTACTTTATGAAAACTCCTATTCTGATCCTCGCTCCAATGGCGGGATTTACCGATGCTCCCTTTCGACTTATGTGCTATGACCGTGGCGCTGACTTTTGCATCAGCGAAATGATCTCTGCCAAGGCCATGACCTTCAAGGATAAGAAAACCGCAGAGCTTTCCTATCTGCCTAAAGGTGACAGCAAAACTGCCATTCAGATCTTCGGACACGAGCCCGACGTTATAGCAGAAGCGGCAAGCATGCTCGCACAAGGCTTCTTTGAGGGCTGCAGATACGAGGAAATGCCTGTTGCCATCGATATCAATATGGGCTGTCCCGTTAAAAAGATCGCTCTCTCCGGAGACGGAAGCGCTCTTATGAAGGATCCCCTGCTGGCAGGAAGGATCGTATCGGCAGTTAAAGAAAAGATAAATCTCCCCGTAACCGTAAAGATCCGCGCAGGATGGGACGAGAAATCAAAAAATGCCGTTGAGGTCGCAAAGGCATGCGCCGATGCGGGAGCCTCCGTTGTAGGAGTGCACGCAAGGACCCGTGAGCGCCTTTACTATCCCGGAATCGATATGGATATTATTGCCCGTGTCCGAGAGGCACTTCCCCCTGAGGTTAAGGTTATCGGAAACGGTGACGTTACAGACGGCGAAAGCGCTTATAAAATGTATAAGGAAACTGCCTGCGACGGCATTATGATAGGCCGTGAGGCTCTGGGCAATCCCTGGATATTCAACGAAATAAAAGCGTACTTCGAGGGATGCGAATTCATCCCCCCTACCACCGAGGAGCGTATTGCAGCAGCAATCGAGCTGGTTTCTGCAATCGTGGACCTCAAGGGAGAGGACCGAGGTATCCGTGAAGCGAGAGGACGTGCCGCTCACTTCATTCGCGGAATGAGAGGAAGCGCAGAAACCCGTGCCGCCCTCAACTCCTCAGCCTCCCTCAACGAATTTAAAGAAATACTTCAAAAAGTAATATAAACGAAAGGATATTATCATGTTTTGTCCTAATTGCGGCAACAACGTAGGCGAGGGAAACTTCTGCCCGAACTGCGGCACGCCAATAAACAAAGGAAACACTCAGACTCCTCCTAACCAGTCCGGCTTTAACGACCAGCTGGAAAAAACTGCCGATGGCCTCAAGAAAAAGGTGGTTGATACCTTTACGGAAATGACGGGAGGAAATTCAGACGACATAAAATTCAGTCTTAACGACCTCTGGTGCGACGTTTTCAAAAAGCACACCTCCGAGGAAAGCGACAGCCTCCTTATCAGCGGCACCTCCCATACCACTCCCTCTCTCAGAGAGCTTTGCACAACGTGGAACCGCCCCTGGCTGTATTCCCGAGTGTTCATCGTGCTTCTTATCACATTCGCACTTCTTACCGCTTGTACATATCTGTTCCAGAACATTATTGCTATCCCCGGAGTTATGTTTATCGGTGCGATGGTTATCCCCTTCACTCTCCTCGTTCTTTTCTGGGAAACAAATATCCCTAAAAACATAAGCATTTTCAAGCTTGTTACTATATTTTTCATCGGAGGAGTTGCCTCGATAATCTTCTCCCTTATCCTTTTCACCATCTTCCCCGTTGAGCAGCTCGACTACATTGGCGCAACAGTTACGGGAATCGTTGAAGAGGTTGGAAAGCTGGCCATCGTATTTATACTTATCAAGCAGCTTGACTGCAAGTATATCCTCAACGGAATCCTTATAGGAGCCACAGTAGGAGCAGGCTTTGCTGCTTTTGAATCTGCAGGCTATGCGCTGGCATACGGCAATGATATTAACGGCATCCTTGAGGTCACCGTTATGCGTGCTATCCTTTCTCCCGGCGGTCATATCGTCTGGGCGGCAATATCCGGCGCTGCTGTGATGTTTGCAAAGGGTGACGAAAAGCTGAACTTTGGCGTTTTCAAGAGTGCGAAATTCTGGCGTCTTTTCCCCGTACCCGTGGTGCTTCACGCAGTATGGGATATGCCCATTCCCCTTTCTCCCTATCTTATGTACGGCGGTCTTATCCTTATCGCATGGGTGTTTATTCTCGCCCTTCTTCGATCCGGCATGTCTCAGGTATCACGCCTTTGTATAATTGCCGCAAGCGAAAGCACAACAGAAAATTCATACGAATCCCATTAAAAAATCCCGATATCGGATATTCCGATATCGAGATTTTTTTATGCATCAAGAGAGTTTATGATCTTTTCAAACTTTTCAATGGGGTTTGCCTTTTCCAGAGCCTCAAGGGTAGCAGTATACGTTTCCTGCATGAGTCCGTTTTCAACGTCCATCTCCCACTTGATCTCACCGTCTCCTGCAAAATAAACGATATAGTAGCACTCGGTGCCCTCGTAAACGCCTGTGCTTCCTACAACGGTTTCGCTATCGCAAAGCCACTCGTAAAGTCCGTCGGGAAGACCATCGCTTACGGAAAGGCCCTCGATAACGCCACCCATTTTCTTGCCCTCCTCGTCTTCGCTCTTTTCCTTAACAAGAGCCTCAAAGGATTCGATGGTTGCTTCGCCCTTCTTCCACTCATCGAGAAGCTCCTCAGCATAGATCTTTGCCATTGAGCTTGTTTCGTGGTTGTTTACGTCTACCATAAGAACACGAACGTTCTTTGTTACCTCATCACGAAGACCTGCTGCCTTTGTGAGAAGGTATACTGTATACTGACCGTCTACCTCGTTTGCCTTAACGTAGGTTTCTCCTGCCTTGGCACCGTCAAATGCCCATACGGAGAAATCGCTGGTCTTATCATAAACCTTTGCGTATTTATAGCACTTATCAGTCTTGATCTCCTCTGCCTTAAGCATGAGAGTATTTGTCATATAATCGATAATGTACTTATCAAACGCCTCAGCATCGGTGATCTTTGCAAGTGCATCAGCCGCTGCCTTTGCGTTTGCATCGCTGTCCTCATCAAAGGTGTATGTGATGTAATCGATTGCGTAAAGTGTTTCCTTATTCTTCTCGATATACTTCTCACGGTCCTCATCTGTGAAGGAATAGTCCTTTGTTTCGTGGTTATCGAATCTTGCCGCAAGAGCATCCTTTTCCAGGTATGCACGGAGAGCTTCCTTGCTTCCGTCGGGACCGAAGCGGTAGTCGAAATACTCATCAACAGTATAGTCAAGGTCGTTTGCAATTCTGACGCAGCGGTCAACCTCTGCCTTGATTGCCTCTTTGTCCTCCTCGGAAAGCTCAACTCCTGCCGCCTTTGCACCCTCGCAGCGGACAAGAACTGTTTCCATATAGCTTAAGGAAATATCCTTGAAATAATCAAACCAGGTCATATCGTTGTAGTAGAGCTGATCCTTAAAGGAAGCGTTTACATCGATATTATAAAAATCTACTGCCTCCTGGCTTGAGAAGAATTCGTTTACGTAAAGATAGAAGATTACGGAAAACTCGCCTCTTGTATAGCTGAAGTTTTCGCTCTTCATAACGATATCGTCAGCGCTGTAGGGATCGTCAGCACCCAAAATCTCGCCCTCTTCCTTTGCACAGGCAACCATAGCGGACATTGCCATAACAAGGACAAGG
This sequence comes from Candidatus Avispirillum sp., assembly GCA_045650355.1. GTDB lineage: Bacteria > Bacillota > Clostridia > Oscillospirales > CAG-272 > Avispirillum. The sequence goes on from JAZRRC010000106.1 coordinate 35,144, forward strand.
AGCATTGCAATTATTCTTTTCATACGGGAATATACCTTTCGGATAAAGTTATAAATATAATAACACAAATTAAAATAATTTTCAACATTGATATTCAATGTTTACAATTTTTGAAAAAGAAAAATCTTGCACAGCAAAAGCTGTGCAAGACTGATCACTCAATAAAATACAGAAAGGTTGCTACTGACGTATCTCGAAGGATAGCATAGCGGGGGAGCATCATTGCATCCTGCCCCCAGTACCAATCGTCATCGGTGGTATAAGCATAGGTATAAAACTCACGGGCAACCTCCATAACCATTTCGTTATAGTCGCCTGAGGGGTATGCCACAGTAGTTACAGGCTTTCCCGTTATCTCGGAGATAAGCCATGAGGTTCCCCCGAACTGCTCACGCACACTCTGCTCGGAAAGACCTGTGAGAGACGGATGATCGAGAGTGTGAGAGCCGAACTGAACAAGTCCGCTGTCGGACATTTCCTTTATCTGCTCGCTTGAAAGATAACCGGGCTTGTCGATCTTATAGCCGATCATATAGATCGTTACCTTAACGTTATATTTCTTTGCAAGAGGGAACATATTTATATAGTTATCCTCGTAGCCGTCATCAAAGGTGAGGATAACGCTTTTCTTTGTCTTGGGGCCAAACTCATCGGCAAAGAGAGTTTCTATATTCTTCTCGCACAAAGCCTTGAACTGTTCTTCAAGATCGGCGGGTCGAACGAAAAGACCTGTGTTTACGGTATAGGGCTCGTCATTGACACAATGGTACATAAGCACCGTGGGATAATATGCATCTTCCACGTAGGGAATATCTGCATCCTTCTTTTTAACTCGCACGAGCTGATCGTTGAACGTGGCAGGGTCGGGATACTCACCGAAGGGGCTCACGTATTCCGTGGTGTCCTCCTCATCCTTCTCATCTTCAACATTATCAACACTTCTTGCGAGAGAAACGTTCTCCAGAGTATTATCTTCCTCTGCCGTTATAATATCCTCTCCTCCGTCGCCGGGAAAAAGGGATGGAGAAAACGCCATCAGAAAAACTGTCAGGAGAATGACAAATATTGATATGATTTTTTTCATTTTTCACCTTATAGTACAGTTATATGAAAACATTCTACAATACAAAGCACCTTTTGTCAACAAATTTTATGAATTATAACAGGCAAATGTGCTCCCAAACATTGACATTAAATATTTCTTTTAGTATAATGACAGCAACGAAGCTGTTAGAAAGGCACGGTATTATTATGACAATTCGTGAGATCCTTGCGGATATTAAAAGCGACAGAAAAAAGAAGGTAGTTCTCGACACAGACACCTTTAACGAAATTGACGACCAGTATGCTCTCGCATACTGCTACGTTTGCGACAAGATCGACCTTGTTGCAGTTCATGCAGCTCCTTATTTCAACGATAGGAGCACAAGCTTTGAGGACGGAATGATCAAGAGCTACAACGAGATCAAGAAGGTTCTCGGCCTTATCAATCCCGATTACACTACACCCGTTTTCGAGGGTAGCCGTACAACCATCGAGGTTTCCGGCGGTTGTGTTGATTCCCCTGCGGCACGTAACCTTATCGAGGTTGTTAAGAACTCCGATGAGATAGTATACGTTCTTGCAATCGGTGCTATTACAAACGTAACAAGCGCCCTTATGATGGATCCCTCCATCAAGGACAACATGTGCGTTATCTGGCTTGGCGGAAACCAGCTTGACTCCAACAACCTTGGCGAGTTCAACCTCGTTCAGGACTTCACAGGCGGTCAGCTCCTGCTCAACTCAGGTGTTCCCCTCCTTCTCTGCCCTGCATGGTTCGTAACCTGCGTTCTCACAACAAACTATGAGAACGTTTGCGCTCTCAAGGGCCACAACAAGCTTTGCGATTACCTCTTCGAGATAACAGACGAGGTATATCAGCAGGCAGGAAGCCGTCCCGACTGGATCCGTACCATCTGGGATATCGGCGCTCCCGCAATTCTCGATTGCCCCGAGTGCGCTGAGATCGAGGTAGTTCCCACACCTGTATTCACAGACCAGAGAATCTACGCATTCGACTCCACACGTCACGAAATGCTTTATCTCAAGTCTATCGACCGCGAGACAGTTTACAAAGCTACCTGGAACGCACTTTTCTCACTTGATAAATAACAAAAGCAGCCCGATCTCGGGCGGGTTTTTACATTAATTATTCATTATTCACTATTCATCATTCATTATTCATTTTTAAACACAAAAAAAGCATCCCGAAGGATGCTTTTTATTGAGTTTAAATTAAACCACACCCTGAGCCATCATAGCCTCAGCTACCTTTTCGAAGCCTGCGATGTTAGCGCCTGCGATGAGGTCGCCCTCCATGCCGTACTTCTTAGCAGCCTCGTAGGAGTTCTTGTAGATGTTCTGCATGATCTGGTGGAGCTTTGCATCAACCTCTTCAGATGTCCAGGAGTATCTCATGGAGTCCTGGCTCATCTCAAGACCGGATACTGCAACGCCGCCTGCGTTAACTGCCTTAGAGGGAGCAACGATTACGCCGTTCTCCTTGAGGTATGCAACAGCATCTGCTGTTGTAGGCATATTAGCAACCTCAACGTAGTACTTAACACCGTTTGCAACGATGGACTTAGCGTTGTCGAGGTTAACCTCGTTCTGTGTTGCGCAAGGCATAACAACGTCTACCTTTACGCCCCAAGGACGCTGACCTGCAAAGAAGGGAACGCCGAACTTATCAGCATAGTCCTGAACCTTGTCGCGGCCGGAAGCACGCATCTCGAGAAGGTAGTTGATCTTCTCCTCAGTTACAAGACCCTCTTCATCATATACGTATCCGTCGGGACCGGAGATAGTTACAACCTTACCGCCGAGCTCGCAGATCTTCTTTGCTGTACCCCATGCAACGTTACCGAAGCCGGAGATAGCAAATGTCTTGCCCTTGATGTCCTCACCGAAGGACTTGAGCATCTCAACTGTGTAGTAAACAGCACCGAAGCCTGTTGCCTCGGGACGGATAAGAGAACCGCCGTAGGAAAGGCCCTTACCTGTGAGAACGCCTGTGAACTCGTTACGGAGTCTCTTGTACTGACCGTAGAGGTAGCCGATCTCTCTTGCGCCTACACCGATGTCACCTGCGGGAACGTCAGTATCAGCACCGATGTGCTTGGAAAGCTCTGTCATGAAGCTCTGGCAGAAGCGCATGATCTCTCCGTCACTGCGGCCGCGGGGGTCGAAGTCGGAGCCACCCTTACCGCCGCCCATGGGGAGGGATGTAAGGCTGTTCTTGAATGTCTGCTCGAAGCCGAGGAACTTGATGATGGAAGCGTTTACGGAAGGATGGAAACGGAGACCGCCCTTGTAAGGACCGATTGCAGAGTTGAACTGAACTCTGAAGCCACGGTTAACCTGGGGCTTGCCGTTGTCGTCAACCCAGGGAACACGGAAAGTGATCATTCTTTCGGGCTCTACCATACGCTCGATAACACCGCTTGTGATAAGCTTTTCGTTCTTTTCAACTACGGGCTCGAGGGACTCGAGAACCTCTTCTACTGCCTGAAGGAACTCAGGCTCACCTGCGTTGCGAGCCTTAACGGTTTCAACAACGCTGAGAAGGTATGCATTTTTAATTGCCATTGGTATGTACCTTACTTTCTTTGATTTATCTTTAAGATTTGTTATATTTTATGATATAACAAGTTTATCATATGTTCAATTCTCTGTCAATAATATAGTGAAAGTTTGACACCCAAATAATTCAAAATTCACCTGTTTTTTCATTTATATCCTATTTTTCGGCAGTAAATGAAATATCTTTTCTTTATTTCAGCAAAATTTAGCGTGCTAAATTGACAAACCGGGACATTGCAAAAGTAAAACTGCGACTTAAAAACCCATTTCTTTTAAGCCTTCAACAACATCTCTGTAAAAATCAACTATATCAGAAATACCTTCGCCGCTTTTCTTCGATAATGGTCTGCGACGCAAATCTATCTCATCACAGTGGGAGATTCCTCTCCTCCCCACTCCTCTATATACACCTTTGAAATTGGTCCAACGAACACCCTCAGGAGTGAGAAGCCCATCGTTTTCGCCCTCAAAATATTTCACGACTGACGAAGGTATCCACATAAACATATCACTAAATGCACTTTTCATAACGAACGCAAAGCTCTGGTAATATACTCTCTCATCGTCAACATTATGCTCATTAAAAATCTTAGCCTTCTCTGTGGTAAATGAATGTATCACTTTATAAGTGTTCGGTTGTTTATCTCCCAGTATTTTAAACCATATATCAACTAAAAAGCATCCAAACTTAATTATTCCGTTTGGGAAACAAAGAAGCTTATCTACAGTTTTAGAACCGTGATGTGGAGTGCTCAGTGTAGTCAGTGAGGCAACACATCCTCCTATCCCCAACGTAGATATAGCATATCTCGAATCAAGACCACCCTTTGAATGGGCTATTATATTCACTTTTTCGGCGCCTGTTTCCAAAAGTATTTCTTCAATGCGTTTTTTTATACTTGCACCATTAGTTTCCGCATCACCATTGCTGTCTTGATTTCCATAAAAAACTCGGCAACCGGCTTTTTCAAGCTCAGCGGGAATTCTGCCCCAATAATTTATATGCTTATAGTCACGGAACCCCATTCCATGAACCATAATAACAGGGTATTTGAGATCTGCCATACAATGTTCCTTTTCTTTTTGTATTGAGTGTATTATAACATATTAGCTATAATATAGCAATCCTTCATTACAACACATAATTTATGAAAGCTATGTGTATGATTACTACAAACGTACAGAAGCTTGAAAAAGAAGTAGATGCGAGGAACTTCCCACCTGTACACCCGCCGTACAACAAGAAAAGGCTGTCTTGAGACAGCTTTTTCTTACTTTTCAATCGGTGAGGTGATGAGCTTTGCTATATCCTTTGAGAAATGCTTGACGTTAAACCATACTGATTTTTTATCAAAGTAGGAATCGCTCTTCTCAAACTTTGCCTTTTCATCTACAATTTCATCCATTGTACCCTCATAAATCACAGAATCCGAAAGGCGCTTTTCAAACTCCTTGATGGTCATAAATTCATCGATACCGAGGGCATAGAGCACAAACTCGATACAGATAAATGCATCCTTCTTCTTGAAGGGCTTTTTGAACCAGTATGCAAGAGCTGAAAAATAATTATATTTATACTGGTCGGGAGTTTGCTTGAAGCTTGCGATACGTGCCATTACCTTTTCGTACTCGCTGTCCTCCATGGAAATGGCGCACACCTTTACGGGGACCTTTTTTTCGCTGATAAAATATCTTGAAGGAAGCTCAATAACAAAGCCGCCTACGAAGGGAGTATTCTTATATTTTCTCGCAAAGGAATACATTTTATCGAGAGTGGGAGTTTCAGAGATCGCCACGTGACTGAATTTATATCTTGTGAATTTTCTGATAAATGTAGACATTTTATAATTCGACGTAAGAAATGCCACGTAAATTTCCTTCATTTCCCTCTCTCCTTTCTTTTATCAGCCGCCCTCGACTGCGTTTTCATCAATAGTTACAAACTTAGTATATCTGCCGAGCCAGCCCATATTGACTGTGCCCGTTGAACCGTGACGGTTCTTTGCGATGATGACCTCCGCCACACTCTGGGGGGCATCCTTTTCCTTATTGTAATATTCATCTCTGTAGAGGAACATTACGATATCTGCGTCCTGCTCGATAGCACCGGAATCTCGAAGGTCTGACAGCATAGGTCTGTTGCCTGTTCTTGACTCACTTCCTCGGTTAAGCTGTGCGCAGCAAATTACGGGAACGTTCAGCTCCTTTGCCATGAGCTTTAAGTTTCTTGAAATTTCTGTTACCTGCTGAACGCGGTTTTCGCTCTTGAGCTCGGACTGCATAAGACCAAGGTAGTCTACTACAACAAGACCGCGGTCCTTGACTCTTCTCAGCTTTGACATCATACCGGAAACTGTGATACCGGAGGTATCGTCAATAAGAATACGAGTTTCCGAAAGCTCACTTGCCGCATGGGCAAGTCTCTGCCATTCATCATCGGAAAGCTCTCCCGAGCGGAGCTTCATATTATCTACAAGAGCTTCTCCGGAGAGAAGACGGGTTACAAGCTGCTCTGCAGACATCTCGAGTGAGAAGATACAAACAGCCTTGCCTGTTCTCTTTGCTGCAGAAACTGCAAGGTTCAGCGCAAATGCAGTTTTACCCATACCGGGACGGGCGCCTACCAGAACAAGGTCTGATTTACCCATTCCGACGATCATCTTATCAAGGGCGGAAAAGCCTGTCTGCATACCGAGAGTCTCTTCCTTATTGGTAGCAAGAAGCTGGAGATGGGAATATACGTTGATAAGGGCATCCTTGATCTCAACGAAGTTCTTATTCTCTCTCTGCTCGGCGATGCCGTAGATCTTTGCCTCTGCCATCTCAACAAGTCTGTGGGCCTCGTCCTCCTCGGCATAGGAGGCATCCGTTACCTCCTCGCATGCATCGATGAGAGAGCGGAGGATCGCCTTGTCTCTTACGATGTTGGCATAGTCCTTGATATTGGATGCTGTAGGCACGGTTTCCGCAATAAGGCGAACGTATTCCTTACCGCCTGCCTCATCATATACGCACTGAAGAACAAGCTCCTCAATGAGGGTGACAGGGTCTATATTCTTGCTTCGGATATACATTCCCTGCATACAGGAATATATGCTTCTATGCTCCTCAAGATAGAAATCGTCTGCGGAAATAATACCCGCAACCACGTCTATTGCCTGAGGGTCTATAAGAATAGCACCGAGAACTGACTGCTCCGCCTCAAGAGAAAAGGGGAGCTTTCTGTCTAACTGATTGTTCATTTATATCACTGTACTTTCTTTAGTTTTATGGCTATCACTCGTGTACTACAACGTTGACCTTACCCACGATCTCAGGATAGAGCTTAACGTCAAGAGTGTAGGAGCCGAATGCCTTGATAGCACCGTCTGCTACGATCTTTCTCTTGTCGATCTCGATGCCCATCTCCTTGAGAGCCTTTGCAATATCAGCTGTTGTGATGCTGCCGTAAAGTCTGCCGTCTGCACCTGCTGTTGCCTTGATCTTTACAGTTACGCCACACAGCTTCTCAGCAATTGCACGTGCTGCAGCCTTATCCTGCTCGATTCTGAAATTCTTTGCATCCTCTTTGTTCTTTGCATCTGCAAGAGCCTTAGCATCTGCCTCGATAGCAAGCTTTCTGGGGAAAAGGAAGTTTCTTGCGTATCCGTCGGAAACGTTTACGATCTCATCCTTCTTGCCCTGACCCTTTACATCCTTTAAAAGCATTACCTTCATTGTTTTTTATCTCCTTTGTCCTGATTGTTTTCATTAAGATATGTGTCTATAGCCGCCTTAAGCATATCGGCAGCCTCAGAGGGGGTGATACCCTCAAGTCTTGTTCCTGCGGAATCGAAATGTCCGCCTCCGCGCAGCTTTTCAAGAAGAAGCTGAACGTTGATTGTGCCCGTTGAGCGGGCTGAAATATGAACCTCGTTGCCGATGGGAACGATGGCAAAGGATGCCTTTACGCCCTCAACGGTGAGAAGCTTATCTGCCGCCTTTGCAGCAGGGATCTTGTCCTTGAAGGTACATTCGCCATCCGCTGTCGCTATTGCGGCAATATCACGGTAAATTTCTACGTTTGAATGGAATTTCAGCTCTCTCTGGAAATCGGTGAGCTCTGTTTTGAAGAGCTCCTGAACCTCGCCGACGTCAGCACCGCGTCCTCTGAGATAGAGGGCTGCAGAGAAGGTTCTTGTTCCCGTATTCTTTGTGAACTGATTTGTATCGAGAAGGATTCCCGCCATCATCATATTTGCCTCAGAGGAAAGAAGTGTGTCCTGAGGGAGCACCTGCTCAAGCATTTCCGCAACAAGCTCACTTGCCGCAGATGCCGCAGGCTCGATATATGTGATAAGGGGAGCTCTTTCATAATCCGCAGTTTTTCTGTGGTGGTCCACAACGCAGACTCTTGCACAGTTATCGAAAAGTGCGGGGCACTCAAACTGCATTCTGTTATTAACGTCGGCAATAATGAGAAGAGTATCGGATTCGATAAGATCAAGAGCAGTATCGCTGTCAATGAACACGCTCTTATAATCCTTTTCGCGGCCGATCCATTCACGGCAACGGTCAAGGTTGGGGTCCTTAAACTCTGTGACGATGTTTACGGGAACACCGCAGAACATACAGAGTCTTGCAAGACCGATGCAGGCACCGAAGGCATCGAAGTCTGCATACTTATGACCCATAATGATTACGTTTGTAGAGGAAGAAATGCAGGAAACGAGCTCGTTTGCCACAACTCTTGCCTTTACCTTTGTTCTCTTCTGGGGAATCTTTGTCTTACCGCCGAAAATATCAATTGAGGAATCGGTTTTAACAACTGCCTGGTCACCGCCTCGCTGAAGGGCAGTATCAAGGGCAGACTGAGCCGCCTTTTCCTTCTCAAGGGGAGTTCCCTCCATTGCGCATACGCCCATGGAAATAGTGAGGGGAATACTGTTTTCGCCAACACGGATATCTCTGATCTTATCGAGAATATCAAAGCCGCTCTTTGAAAACTCTTCAAGATGGGCTCTCTCAAAGACCATGATATATTTATCCTGCTGATACTCCTTGAGAACGGCTCCCGATGCGGTCGCCCATTCACGAAGCTTCTTTTCAGTTTCGCCGGAGGCACTTCTGTAGTCCTCCTGCTCATAGTTGAGAAGCTCATCAAGGTTGTCAACGGTGATATAGGCAACTGCACTTTCCTTTCCGAGAAGCTTTTTCACCTCTTCATCGTACTCGGTAACGTCCTGCATGATAAAGACCTTATACTCTCTTGCATCGCTACCCTCGGAGGTGTAGCTGATAGGCATATATCGTCTGCCGAGAGCTCCGAGGCGCATATCGTTCTCCTCGCCCATAAGAGTTGAGAAAATATCGGAGAAGCGGGTCGTGCGCTCGATTTTGAAAAGTCTTGCCGCTTCCTTATTGCTCCAGACGATCTTTTCCGAATCCTCGGAGAGGATAAATGCAGGATAAGGAAGGTCTACAACGGCACCTGCGATCACCGAAACTGTTTCAGGCGCAGGTGTGCGCTTTTTTCTGAGAACGGAATTTTTGCGGATAATATAGTATGCCGCCAGGGAGGCTGCAAGTAGTGCTGCGGAAAACACGGCAATGAACACAGGATGAACGCTTGTGTACATAAAGAGCACTGTATTAAAAATTATGATTCCTACTGCAACAGCAAAGGATACAAGAAGGTCCTGAAATACGAAAAGACCTGATTGCTTATTTTTCATACCGCTTTTTCCTTTCTTTCGTTTTTAAGTTCAGCCCTCGTCGGCTCTGCCCTTCAAGGCTATCAGTGCACGGGCTACAATATAAATGCATGCAAAGGAGCTGAGCATCTGCACAAAGGCTATGGGGGACATAACGGCAAGGAATATCATAGCTCCTATCCAAATGCCGTTTCTTCTGCCCTCTCTTTTTCTTCGGATGATTCCGTCGCTGTAAAAAAGGAGCTTGAATCCCGCAATAGCGCAGGCAGGCATAAGAATATAGGCAAGATTGATTGCCGAATATGCGATAACGGATGCCTCCGTTGCAAAAAAGCTGACAGCAACAGAAACAAGATAAATAACGGCACAGGGGACGGAAATCGTGATTCCGTAATTTCTTTTCACAAATGCCATGCCGGGGATGAGTGCCAAAAGAAGAGACCTGAATATTCTTGCAGTGATATATGCGAGAGCCTCGCAGGTCACAACAACGACGGAGGGGAGTATCATAACCGCAGTTTCAATAAGTGCTGAAACCGCTTCCTCGGGGATAGAGTACGATTCGCCGTCAGCGGAGGGGTATTTCATCTGAGAAAACATTTCAAAAAGGCTCGTTTTCATCTCTGCCCAGAAGCTTTTATAGCTTTCTGCAACGGACTGACCGTAAAGCTCTGTTACGGAAACAGTGAGGATAGCACCCATTGAAATGAGTATCGCCACAGTGAGAGCGGCAACGGTGACGGAAAGATTTCTCTCTGTGAAGGCGCAGTATGCAAGGATGATTCCCACAGGCACGTACAAAAGAACGCAAAGGCTGAGGATAATATCTCCCGTCATCAAAAATGCACAGCCAAAGGAAAGGGGAACAGTTATCCAGGGGATAAATCCTCTGACGGATACTAAAAGGAGGGCAAAGGCGCATCCCGCAAGACCCGTGCAAAACATACCGCCAAATCCCGCAGCCGTTATTGCCGAAAGAGCGGTAGCAGCTATCACCATCAGTACAGCAACAGGAAGTGAGGGCCTTTTAAGCTCGTTTCGGTTTTCCCAGAGGGGGTATTTTGTTTGTTCCATTTATATTCCACCGAATTATTTTTACATATAGATATACGTATATCATTGTACCACTAAATCTCTCTTTTGTCAAAGATTATTTTAAATGGCAAGTGTTTTTGGAAAAGCAGTTGCCAAATCGCAAAAAAGGTAATATAATTATAGGGAATATATATAAAATCCTCCGAAAGGTGAAATACATATGACAGTAGATCTTTCCCCCGTTTTCAAGGATAAAAAGGTTATCCTTCTGGGTGCCGGAGTTTCAAATATGCCCCTTGCCCGTATGCTCTCGAAAATGGGTGCTAAAATCGAGGTAAGAGATAAAAAAACAAAGGAAGAGCTTGGAGCTGCAGGCGAGGAGCTTATCGCCCTCGGTGCCGACCTTGTTCTCGGTGACAGCTATCTTACAGAAATGGAGGGCGATTTCGTTTTCCGCTCTCCCGGTTTCCGTCCCGACATTCCTGTTCTTGAGGATGCAAAGGAAAAAGGCATCTGCGTGACAGGCGAAATGGAAATGTTTATTGACTATGCTCCCTGCCCTGTTATCGGTATTACGGGAAGCGACGGCAAGAGCACAACCACAACTCTCGTTTCAAAGATTCTTGAAAAGAACGGCTCTCGCCCCGTTTTCCTCGGCGGAAACATCGGCGAGCCTCTTCTCCACCGCATCGGAGACATGGATGAAAATTCCATTGTTGCAGCAGAGCTTTCAAGCTTCCAGCTTATGACAGTCAAGTCTCCCGTGACGGTTGCGGTTATCAAAAACGTTACCCCCAACCACCTTAACTGGCACACGGGAATGGAAGAATATATCGAGGCAAAGGCAAAGATCCTCACAGGCGCAAAAAAGGCAATTCTCAACTACGACGATGAGGTTTGCCGCGCTCTTGCAGAGAAATGTGAGTGCCCCGTTATGTGGTTCTCAAGAAAGCCTATTCCGAAGGAAGTGCTTGACTCCTGCCTCGGCGGTGTTTACCCCTCCGACGGCTATATCGTGATGTACAGAGGCGGCTCTGAAGAGCGCATCGTTGCTCTCGAGGACGTTCTTCTCCCCGGAGACCACAACATCGAAAACTACTCCACAGCAATTGCCGCAACCTGCGACTATGCTACTGCAGCTGACGTTGCAAGCGTTGCTTCTACCTTCGGCGGTGTTCGCCACCGTCTTGAGCTTGTAAGACAGAAGGACGGAGTTAAGTTCTATAACAGCTCCATCGACTCCTCTCCTACACGTACTGCAGCGGCAATCTCCGCTCTTAGTTGCCCCATCCGCATCATCTGCGGCGGATACGATAAGAATATCCCCTTTGAGCCGTTGGCTGATGCTCTTGTGGCTTGCAAGTATATAAAGACAGTTGTTCTCACAGGCGCAACTCTTGAAAAGATCAAAGCATCCCTTCTCAGCCATCCCGATTTTGAAAAGTCCGGCATTGAGCTTATCGAAAAGAAGGATTTCACAGAGGCAGTTATCGCTTGTGCCGAAAGTGCTGAGAGCGGTGACTGTGTTCTTCTCTCCCCTGCCTGCGCAAGCTTCGATGCCTTTGCGAATTTCGAGGTCCGCGGTGATAGATTCAAGGAAATAGTTGCAGAGCTTTAAGACTACGCAGAAACTTTTTTGAAAAAAAGTTTCCGCACCTTCAAAAAACTTTAAAAAGGAAAAAATATGTATACTGCTAAAGAGATTATAGAAAAGCTCGTGCCCATAATGTCGGTTTCGGGCTATGAGGAAAGAGGCCGCGATGCCCTCCTCGAGGCATATTCCGAGCCCTTTGACGAATATATCCCCCATTCATCGGGAACACATATTTTCGTTAAAAAATGCGGCAAGGAAAATGCGAAGAAGATCATGATCGATGCTCATTTCGATGAGATCGGTATGATCGTTACCGGTATTCTTGACGGCGGATTTCTCTCCGTTGCAAATATCGGCGGTCTTGACAGACGAATCCTTCCCGCCGCTGAGGTGCTTATCTACGGAAAGGAGACAATCTACGGCGTTATCGTTTCCACTCCTCCCCACCTTCAGGCACCCGGAGACAGCAAAAAGGCGCCCAAGATCGATCAGATAAGAATCGACACAGGCTACACAAAGGAAAAGCTTGAAGAGATAGTTGAGATCGGCACTCCCATCGGCTTTTACGAAAAGCCCGTGATGCTGGGTGAGCGCAGAATGGCATCCCGCAGCCTTGACAACAAGGCTTGCTGCGCAGCAGCTTACCTTTGTGCAGCATCCCTCAAGGCTGAGGATATGGAGGCTGATCTTTACGTTACCCTCTCAGCAAGAGAGGAGGCAACCATGGCAGACGGAGCAGCAAGCTCCGCCTACGCTATCCTTCCCGATCTTGCAATCGTAACTGACGTTACCTTTGCAACTGCCCCCGGAATCAAGGCAGAGGAATCGGGCAAATTCGGTGGAGGCCCTGTTATCTCCCTTTCCGCAGTTACAGACCGCCCCTTCACAGACAGCCTTATCGAGATGTGTAAGGAGGGCGAGATTCCCTACGGAATCACCGTTGATGCCACAAACACAGGAACCAATGCGACCATGCTCACCCTCGTTGGCGACGGAATTCCCGTTGCGGTAGTGAGCGTGCCCATCGGCTCCATGCACACATACAACGAAACAGTTGAGCTTTCCGACGTTGAAAGCACGGCAAAGCTCTTTGCTAAGGCTGTTTGCAATAAAGAAATTTTCGAGAAAGGGGATACAAGATATGTGTAAGAAAGCAGGATTTGAGCTTCTTGAATCACTTTGCAATATTTTCGGACCCTCCGGATGCGAGGACCCCGTAGCAAAGGCTATTCTCGAAAATATTGAGGGATGCTACGACACACTTATCCCCAATCGCTGCTGCGGCGTTATCGCGCATATCAAGGGTAACGGCAAGAGCGAGAAAAAGCTTATGCTCTCCGCTCATATGGACGAGGTCGGCTTTATGGTAAAGTCCATCTCTGACGACGGTACAGTTAAGGTAGCCTCCATGTGCGGTGGTGACACACGCATTATGGCAGGCAGAAGAGTAGTTATCAGCCGTGACGGCGAAAAACTTGTTCGCGGAGTATTTGCTCTCAAGCCCATTCACCTTCTGAAGGGTGACGAATACGACAATGCCGCATCAATGGACGAGCTTTATCTTGACATCGGCGCTGCCGACAAGGAAGAAGCGGAAAAGATGGTTTCTGTTGGCGACTATGCAACCTTTGAAAGCGATTTCGTTCGCTTCGGTGAGGACAACAGAATGATAAAGGCAAAGGCCATCGATGACCGCGCAGGATGCGCTATCATGTGCGATCTTATGAAGGAGCTTTACCCCGTAAAGGACGAGATTCCCTTCGACATGTATTTTGCATTCACATGCCGCGAGGAGCTTGGTATTTCCGGTGCCCGTACTGCGGCTCACCTTATCGATCCCACCCATGCTCTTATTTTCGAGTCCACCGCAATTGCAGACATCTGCGGCACAGCACCTCACACAACAGTTGCAAAGCAGGGTGAGGGCCCCGCAATTTCCCTTATGGACCGCTCTACAATCTACGACAAGGACCTTACAGAGCTTGTGCTTTCCACAGGCAAGGAGGAGGACATCCCCTGCCAGATCAAGAAATACATCTCAGGCGGAAACGATGCAGGTCACATCCACAAGAGCCGTGCGGGAGTTCGCTGCTGTGTTATGAGCATCCCCTCAAGATATATCCACACAGCGTCAAACGTTATCCGTGCTGAGGACTACACAAGCACATACAGACTTGCCCTTGCATCCATCAAGAAACTTTCAAAGGAAGGTAATTAAAATGGTTAAATATATTAGAGACCTTGTGAAGATCATTTCCGTATCCGGTCACGAGGAAAAGATTGCAGATTATATCGCAGAAAAAATGGCCCCCTACTTTGACGAGGTTTACAAGGACACCCTCGGAAACCTTATCTGCCACAAGAAGGGAGAGGGCAAGAAGCTTATGATGTGCGCCCATATGGACGAGATCGGCTTCATCGTAACATATATTGAGGATGACGGCTACGTTCGCTTTGCCCCCATCGGCGGCATCAGCTTTGCGGCAGCAGCTTTTTCCGAGGTCATTTTCGAGAACGGCAGAGTTGGCGTTATCGTTCCCGAGGCTGAGGTTAAGGCGGCAGACTACAAGGCTGACAGCTTCGTTGTTGACCTTGGCACAAAAACAAAAAAGGAAACAGAGCGCCTTGTGAAAATCGGCGACACCTTTGCAGTTCGCCCCGCAGTCACATCTCTTGCAGGCGGCAAGATCTGCGGCAGACCTCTTGACGACAAGATCGGCTGTGCTATTCTTATGGCAGCAGCTGAAAAGAGCGACTCCTTCAAGAATGACGTAACCTTCGTATTCACAGTTCAGGAGGAGGTTGGTATCCGCGGCGCACGTACTGCGGCATTCGCAATCGCTCCCGACTACGGCATTGCTCTTGACGTTACAGCAACAGGCGATGCAAAGGGCGCAAAGCCCATGGCAGTAAAGCTTGGCGGCGGTGCAGCTATCAAGATCAAGGATCAGTCCGCAATCTGCGACGTTACTCTTGTTGAGAAGATGAAGACTCTTGCAAAGGATAATAAGATCCCCCACCAGCTTGAGATTCTCACCTACGGTGGCACAGACACAGCTTCCATGCAGCTTGCAGGCGAGGGATGCCGCGCAGGATGCATCTCCATCCCCACAAGATATATTCATTCCGCAGTTGAAACAATTGACGAAAAGGACGTAAAGGCAGCAATCGATCTGACTGTTGCTCTCTGCACAAACGAGCTTTAATTGAATAGAAAAAGGACTGCTTTTGCAGTCCTTTTTTAAAATTTGTTTTAATGAAGTTTTTTGGGAGTGCAGAGGACTTTTTTACAAAAAAGTCCTTTGCATAAAAACTGACTTACCTTTTCTGGTCAGGTATCATTTTAGTCAACCAAGCCGCCGATGAGCGAGGATATTTTTAAAAGTCCTGTTTTCTTCAGAAGGATTTCAAATCTTTCCTTTGAAAAAACATCCTTCCATGCACTGAAATCAATGCATTCCTCGTGAAGGCTTACCTTTCGGGCTTTTATCTTTTCGCTTTCAGCTGAAACCTTGAATTCAACAGACGTTCTGTATCCGATGCTGCCTTCAACATCGGAGCCGTTTTTGTCTGAGCTATAATTAAGATCACAGGAAATTCTCGTTTTCTTGTCAGCAATCTTTATGTTTCCGCCTATATTGCCCTTTTTCAGCTCGTTTTTATCTACGTTGCTATATTCAAAAGTAAGATTGCGATCTCCGATCATTAAGTCGAAGCTGCCGTCAAGGATATCCTTATCAATACTGCTTTCACCCTCGACGGATACTACAGTCTTTTCGCCCATATAGAGGATTGCCTCTGTAAATCTTTCGCTATTAGACTCAAGACTTGCAATATAAAGTCCCGCATTCTTCAGCACCTGAGCATCAATAGCTGCAATCTCGCCCTTTTCGTTTATCCAAAGTGAAAGAGCAAAATATTCTGCATCGGGCAGAGCCTTTCTTGCCTTTTTTATACCTTCAAGTGCTTTTTTCGCATCGGAATAAAGCCTTTCATAAAGCTCCTCTGCAGAAAGGGGCTTGTATTCATCATAAAGATTCGGGAAAGTCTCCTTTATGAATTTCTTGACCGCCTTTTCGTTATTTATAATATGCTTTTTAAGGTCCTTATCGTCCAGCGCTTTTTCAAGCACTGACTCTCCTATATCGAGAAGGGTATCTGTTGAAACTCTTAATCTGAGTCTTGTTTTGTTCTGCGCCTCATCTCCTACTATGAGCTCCTGCTTTTCGCGCTCAACGTCATCGATACAGGATGCGGCAGTAAGAAAATAACGCAATATAAGCTTTGAGGAAAGCTTATCCTCGGGAAGCACGTCCTTTAAGGTCTGCGAATCGGGCAGATTCTTGTCCTTCAGCTGCTCCACCTTATACAAAAGAGCCTTTTTTGAAAGCTCGGGTATGCATACAGTCGCCTCGCCCGCTCTGTAATCCGCTCTTGCCTCAAGGGACAAAACGTGCTTTTTGCCGTATGAAAGCTCAATATCGAGAGCGTTTGCCGTTTTATTTTTAGTTATGGCATATTCTGCAATAAGGGGCGTTTTTTTAAAGCCCAAGCTGTCTGCAAGAGTATCGATGACACCTGCAGTTTCAAGATAGACCTCTGCCTTTCCGCTGAGGGTCTTATTTTCAAGAGTTCTTTCTGCCAAAACGGCGCCGTATTCTGAGGAATCCTCATAAATATCGATTCCGTTCTTTATACATATATACTTAAAATGCATCTCAGGAGAGCAGATGCTGAAAAATCCGTTTAATATGTAATCACCGAAAAAGAAAAATGCTCCTGCCACTAAAAGAAGAACAGCCGCTACTATGCATATGCATCTTACAATGCGGGGCTTTTTCTTCTCCTTTTCCTTTACCTGTGCATTTTCCTCGTTTTTCTCTTTTTCGTCTATACTCTCACAATACAACATAAATCCCCCAAAAATCGATTTTACTTTACTATTATAGCAAAAAATCTTATAACAATCAATAGCCAGGTCTTTCTTGCTTTTTTGGAAAAACTGTTGTAGGAGGGGCATAAATATTGTATAATCATAAAAAACGGGAGGTTGAAAATGAAATATAAAAATATCACAGCGGCAACGTTTCTCAGCCGACCCAACAGATTTATAGCAAAGGTGCTTATTGGCGATAAAGAGGAAACGGTGCACGTTAAAAACACGGGCAGATGCCGTGAGCTGCTCCTCCCCGGATGCACGGTCTATCTTGAAAAATCAAAAAATCCCGAAAGAAAAACTAAATACGATCTTATTGCGGTAGAAAAGAAAAAAGAGGACGGCACAGCCCTCCTCATCAATATGGATTCTCAGGTAGTCAACACTGCCGCCGCGGAGTGGCTGCCGAAAAGCGG
>JAZRRC010000107.1:0-8232 GCA_045650355.1 Candidatus Avispirillum sp.
GTGGGGGGGGTGAACCCTCCCCTGCGGCAACGTATCATTTTCGCTACACCAATATAATAAAAATCCCCTTTTGCCCTGGGGGGCAAAAGGGTTCCTTCACATTTCCCAACGGGAAATATATCACATCCCGAAGGGATATATCACACGCCGAAGGCGTATATCACTTGCCGCCCCCTGCGGGGAGCGGCAAATATCACTGAAACAAAGAAACTCCCTTTCGGGAGTTTCTTTGTTTCTTACAGTCCTTCAAGTGCATCTGCTGCTGCAGAGAGGTAATCGTTCTCCATAAGCTCGATGATTCCCTTGTCAACAAGGGCTGTGAGCTTGGGATCCATGGGAATCTGTGCGAGTACTGTAAGTCCGTACTCCTTTGCGATCTCGTGGATCTTGCTTTCACCGAATACGTGGATCTTCTTGCCGCAATCGGGACACTCGATATAAGACATATTCTCAACAAGTCCGATGATGGGAATGTTCATCATCTTCGCCATCTTAACTGCCTTCTCAACGATCATGGAAACAAGATCCTGAGGAGTTGTTACGATAACGATACCGTCAAGGGGAAGAGACTGGAATACTGTGAGGGGTACGTCGCCTGTTCCGGGAGGCATATCAACGAACATATAGTCTACGTCGTTCCAGATTGTATCTGTCCAGAACTGCTTTACCGCACCTGCGATAACAGGACCTCTCCATACAACGGGAGTTGTATCGTCCTGAAGAAGAAGGTTTACGGACATGATCTGGATGCCTGTCTTTGTGAAGTGAGGAAGCATTACGTTGCCCTCTGCCTCAACGCCGCGGCCTGCACCGAATGCCTTGGGGATGGAGGGACCTGTGATGTCTGCATCGAGAATAGCTGAGCCGTAGTCACGGCGGCGCATCTCTGTTGCAAGCATGCTTGTTACGATGGATTTACCTACGCCGCCCTTACCGGATACTACACCGATAACGTGCTTAACGCTGGACGCAGGATTGAGGGGTTCTTTTTCAATTGCGGACTTGCGGGAAGCGCAATCTGCGCCGCAAGTGGAGCAATCATGAGTACATTCTGACATTTTTATATCTCCTTTTTATTATATACTTTATTTTGTCCGTTTTTTGGACTTATCTGCAGCTCTCACAACTGACATCACGGCAACTATTACCGCCATGGGAAGCAGTGTGAAGGCTGTCATTATCCATCCGGGGAACTCTGTTCCGAAGGCCTCTCTCACTGCAGGAACGAAAAGCATCAGCACCGAAGCTGCAAAGGAAAGGACAAAGGGAACGATATAGTACAGGGATAGCTTTGATTTTTTTGAAAACAGACCGTGACCGCCTGCATACTCGGCTCCAATAAAGGGCATAGCGATAATGCAGGAAATAACGGAGCAGGTCATAAGAGATGCATCTGTTATACGGGGGGCAAAGCCTCCGAAGGATGCAAGGGCCTGTGCCGCAAAGGGCACCGCAATACTGAGCACCGCAAGAGCCGCTCCGTACATTGTGGGAAGGAGCACCTCCGAATGGTTATCGGGTGTTCCCGAGATATGGCCGGCACGAAGCCTTGCACTTCTCTCCTCCCCCGGTACTGCTGCCGTTGCAAAGGCAACGGAGAAATCAAGGAGCACGCCCCACAATACGATGCTTGCCGCAGAGGGGAGCGCAAGCCCCGCCGCCGCACAAAGAAGCATTGCAACAAGGCGGGCAACCTGAGATGCTATAAGGTAATTAAGGGCATTTCTGATATTGAGAAGAGACTTTCTGCATTTGTCTATAAGTTTGCAGACTCCGTCAAATCCGCCGCCCTCGCTGTTTACGATTCCATGGGCCTCAGTTCTGATTCCCTGAGGGATGGCGCCCTGAGTGCCTACGGCAAAGGAAATATCGGCACATTTCATGTTCCACATATCCTCGATGCCGCTGCCCACGTAGGAAACGAAAAGCTCGTTTTCACGAATAAGCTTCATTATGCGAAGCCTTTCACGAAGCCCATCCGTTCCTCTCGGTGTTTCAATGACAGTAAGACTTCCCTTCTCGGGTGCAAGAGCCTTTATCTCCTTACATTCCTTTTCGGTAAGGAAGAGGTCTCCTGTTTTGAAGATGCCCTCTGCCTCGCTGTAAAGCCTGTCCTCCTCACCCTTATCGGAGAAGATAATAAATCTCGTTCCCGCCGCTCTCATATCCTCGATGGAAGCTGCAACGCCCTCGGCAGGTCTGTCTGCCACGGCAACAAAGCCCTCGAAGCAAAGCTTTGAATGAAGAACAGAAACTCTTCTGAGATTATCATAATGAGATTTGCGAAGACCAACGGCACAAAGAGTTACTCCATGCTTGGAAAGCTCTCTTGCATATGCCTCGATCTTATTGCGCTCCTCCTGAGTCAGAGGAACTGCCTCATTTCCCTTTCTGATATAGGCAGACATTGAAAGAATTCCGAAAACGCTGCCCATTGCGGCAAAATAAAGCTCATTGCCCTGGAGCAAAAGAACGTTATCGAATCCTCGGGAATCTACGTCTGAGGCTGACATATGTGAAACTATCTGATAAACGTCCCCTGCAGCGGCGCCCTTGCCGTTATCCTCCCAGAGGGAGCGGACTATTCTGTATGAAAGAGCATCCGATGAGCGCTTGCGGGTTCCGAAATTGCCCTGAACGATGCCGCCCTCGGGAGATGCTCCCGTACAGTAGCAGGCAAGACGGAGAAGTCGGGAGGGGGCTTTTGCGCCCTTTGTTCCCATCAGGGTAAGCTTTTCCTCCGTATAGAAGGAATGAAGAGTAGTTTTTCCGCTTTTGACCACGTTTATGCTCTTAAGCACCAGGAGGTCTGTATTTGCGGCTTTTTCGGCAATTGACGATTTTGACAGAACTCCGCCCTCGTCCTCTCTCAGCTTAAGCGCCCATGCAAAGGCGCCCACAGCTGCGATAAACTCGGAAAGTCCTGCCGCCGCCATGGCAATGGAGGGGAGGAAGACCTGGAAAAGTCCGTTGCCGCCGAGAAGTATGCCGATTACGGTGATAATAAGAGCAGCTCCAATAAGGCAAAGGCTGCAGATTCGACCCCAATCGGAAAGCTTTTCAACAGTGGAAACGTCCTTCTCTCCTGAAAGGATGATTCTTCCTTCTCTTGCGCAGCGGAGAGTATCATCTCCCGTTGCAACGGCAATTCCGATGGCAAAGCCTGAAATTACCACGCTTGAGGCATAGACTGTGTTCGTTCTCATTGTAATGGGAACGTCGCCCTGCCCCGGGATTATTGTGTTTGAATTTTTGGAAACGACGCCGCGGACTCCGGTGACGTTTTCCTCTGAAACGAGGATATTGTCTGCCGCAGTCAAGCGGATATCGCAGGGTACGGTATCTCCCGTATCAAGGATTATAACGTCGCCGGGGGCAACAGCCTCCGAGGCAACGACCTTGACCGTGCCGCCTCTTACCACCTTTGCACGGGGCAAGGACTCCTTTGCGTTTTTCTCGAAAACACGCTCAGCCCAGACGTGGGCGGCGATTCTTGCAACTCTGCCGATGACAAGCATTGTCAGTATTGCAACAGCCGTCTTTGCGCTGCCGAAAAATGCTGCGGCAAAAACTGCAAGAACGAGAAGCACCGTAGTAAGATCGAAAAGTGAACGGACTGCGTATCTTTTAACGGAGGCGGTTTTTACCTCCCAGACCGTATTTTTTCCATGGCGCAGTCTTCGCTCGGCTTCCTTATCGGAAAGTCCCTTTGCACCGTCGGTGCGAAAGACTCTCTCAAGCTCCCCCGATTCAATGCTGTGCCAGTTTCTTTCACGGTTCATATAGTGACCTTTCGGTTATATGTATTTATTATTTATTTAACTAAAAGAAGACAGTTCACCCTGAGGGAGGGGAAATCCCTCCCCTACGGGCAAATCTTAAATTTACATCGCTGTGATAACAAGCTCGTCGTTCTGACAGTCGAGGGAAACTCGGGTGAGATTTCCTCTTGTCTCCACGATCTTTTCCGCAATCTTATCCTCAACGGCAGTCTGCACGTATCGGCGCATATTTCTTGCACCGAACTTCTGAGAATAGGAGCTCTTTGCAATATACTCTGCCGCACTGTCTGTATAGGTGAGAGTGATAAGCTTCTCGGAAAGGGCCATTGCAAGGTCGGAAAGCATGATTTTCGCAATGCCGGAGAAGTTCTCAACGGAAAGTGCACGGAAGGTGACGATCTCGTCAACTCGGTTAAGGAACTCGGGGCGGAGGAAATCGGAAAGAGCCTTGAGGGTCTTTTCCCCCGCTCTTGTATCCTGGCTCTCAAAGAAGCCTGCAAGGCTTGTTGTGCCGCCGCTTCCTGCGTTTGTTGTCATTACGATAACAGTATTCTCAAAGCTTACTGTCTTTCCGTGAGAATCGGTGATCCTTCCGTCGTCAAGAATCTGAAGAAGAATATTCATAACGTCGGGATGAGCCTTCTCGATCTCATCAAAGAGGACTACGGAATAAGGTCTTCTTCTGATCTTCTCGGAAAGCTGACCGCCGTCGTCGTATCCCACGTATCCGGGAGGGGCTCCAACGATTCGGGAAACTGAGAATTTATCCATAAACTCGCTCATATCAAGTCGGATAAGGGAATCGGGAGAAACAAAGAGGTCGTTTGCAAGAACCTTTACAAGCTCGGTCTTACCTACGCCTGTGGGGCCTGCGAAAATAAAGGAAACAGGCTTGCGTTTTGCAGAAACTCCCGTTCTTGAGCGGCGCACCGCACGGACAACTGCATCAACCGCATCGTCCTGACCTACGATTCTGGAGCGGATTCTCTCTCCGAGGCCCTCAAGGCGGGAATACTCGTCCTCAGTAATGGTGGAGGCGGGAACTCCCGTCCATATCTCGATAACGTCGGCAATATCAGCCTCTGTCATCTCAACCTCATCGCAAAGGGGCTTAAGCTCATTGATTCTCTCACGGAGGCGAAGCTGCTCAACACGGATATCCGCAAGCTGCTTATAGGTCTCCTCGCCCTGAGCCTCACCGCTTTCAAGCTTTGCCTTAAGGAGATTCTCCTCCTTTTCAAGCTGGAGAAGTCTGTCGCCTATCTCGGCACGCTCGTTTATCTCGGGGCTTGAAAGGGAGATATGGGATGCCGCCTCATCAATAAGATCGATTGCCTTATCGGGAAGGTAGCGGTCTGTTATATATCGCTCGCTGAGAACTACTGCGGCACGAAGCACCTTTTCGGGAATTCTTATTGCGTGATATTCCTCATAATAATGCTTGATTCCGCGAAGGACCTTTTCAGTATCCTCGATGCCCGGCTCCTCTACCGTGATGGGCTGGAATCTTCTCTCAAGGGCAGAGTCCTTTTCGATAAACTTACGGTACTCCGCAAGGGTGGTTGCACCGATGACCTGTATCTCACCTCTTGAGAGTGCAGGCTTCATAATATTTGCCGCATTCATGGAGCCCTCTGCATCGCCTGCTCCCACGATATTATGAACCTCATCGATAATGAGAATAATATTTCCCGCAGCCTTTACCTCATTGAGAAGTCCGAGAATTCTTGACTCGAACTGACCTCTGAACTGTGTTCCCGCAACGAGGGCTGTGAGATCTACAAGATAAAGCTCCTTGTTTCTGAGCTTATAGGGAACGTTACCCGCAACGATTCTCTGGGCAAGAGCCTCAGCAATTGCAGTTTTACCGACACCGGGCTCACCGATGAGGCAGGGGTTATTCTTCTGTCTGCGGCAGAGTATCTGGATCATACGGTCAAGCTCTCGCTCTCTGCCCACAACGCAGTCAAGGCGACCCATTGCAGCCTTCTCGGTTATATTCTGGCAATAAGCAGACAGGAATTTCTTTTCCTGCTTTTTATGCTTTGATTCTTCCTTTTTATCCCCGTCCTTCTTTTTGCCCTTATCGGGAGCGGGGGTTGAGCCGAGTCCCTCTCGCATCAGCTTGCCGAAATCAACAGCAGGAGCCGTTGCGCTGTCCTCGCCTCCCTCAGTGGGCATCATTGCGCCGCCCAGACCGAGGGGATCCTCTCCGTTTTCGATGCCGTCCATAATATCCTGCATCTCATCGGACATACGGTCTACGTCCTCCTCGGAGAGACCCATTTTTTCAATAATATCGTTTACAGGCTTGATGCCAAGCTCCTTTGCGCATTTGAGGCAAATGCCCTCCTGCTTCTGCTCGGAGCCGTCAACCCTGGTTATGAAAACGACTGCCATTCTCTTATGGCATCTTGAACACATTACCATTTAAAAGATTTTCCTTTCCTTCCCTATCTCATCCTTTGAGCTTGCCCTTGAGATAGGTTATATAGTAAAGCACTATTGCCATCCAGCCGCTGACCGCAGTTGCAAGGCAAAGCACAAATTTCGCTGATTGATGTGCAGAAAACCATCCGTCAAAAAGGATGAAGGCGCATATCACTACGTAGAAAAGCACGGTATACACCTTTCCAAAGCCCCTTGAAACACCGATGGCTTTGAATTTTTTATAAAATATCAGAGAGCCCACGCCCATTACAAGCTCCTTTAAGGCTACGAAAATAAGAAGCCATAAGGGAACGAATCCGCCTGCAGTACAGCAAAGGAGAGCTGTTATCTGCATGGTTTTATCTGCAATGGGATCGAGTATCTTGCCCGCATCGCTTATCCAGCCAAATCGGCGGGCAAGAAATCCATCCAATATATCTGTTATTCCTGCCGCAATAAATATGAGAGCGGCTATATGCTTTTTTTCGGGAAAGCAGACGAACACCAAAAAAAACGATGCCGCCATTGCTATCCTAAGCGACGACAAAATATTCGGAATATACCCGACCTTCATTTTATCCTATAAGAAGCTTTGAAACAGCGCTGATGGGATTATATTTTGCCAGAAGCTTAACGATAAAGGAGCTTTCGATCAGATTCTCCGTGAAGGTGCCGGGGGCTGCCGCTTTGAGAGCATCGGAAAGATGGGATGCCATCATTGAGAATACAAATGCAAAGAATATTGCAGATATTATTCCGAAAACAACGCCCATTACAGTATCCAGCTCCTTGAGAGCGGGAAGCTTTAAGAAAAGTCCGATTATAAAGGTCAAAAGCTTCAGAAGGATAAAGGACACAACAAACAAAATGATAAAAGCAACAATATCGGAAACTGTTTTTGCAATAGGGGTAGCAACAAGATATGCAAGAGCAGTTATTCTTGCGCTGTCGGAGGTTTCTCCCATATTGATGCTGAAGCTTTCCTCTATCTCCTCCTCAGTATAGCCCGCATTCTCCATAAGGCTGAGAAACTGGCTGTCCTTCAGAAGCAGACCCTTATCATAGCCTGATGCAGACTCGTCTGTTTCTGCAATTGACAGGAAGGTTGTCTCTATACCGTTGGCAAGAGGCTCGATAACGTAATTATCGTTAACATATGCTGAAAGCGCAGGGGTGAAGGTGATTGCGATAAGAAGGGCAAGGATTCCTGAAATAAGTGACATAAGTGACT
The DNA here is from genome assembly GCA_045650355.1 of Candidatus Avispirillum sp. Taxonomy (GTDB): domain Bacteria; phylum Bacillota; class Clostridia; order Oscillospirales; family CAG-272; genus Avispirillum. The sequence continues at coordinate 7,444 of JAZRRC010000107.1, forward strand.
TGAAAAAGCCCTTCTTTGCACCGTATACAATGGATATAACCATTATAGCCAAAAGAATAATATCAAGTATCAATCCCATAATATTTACCTGCCTTAAGTTAAAGTTATTCTGTAAAGTATGAGGTTGTGCCGTCGGGGAAGCAGACTACAAGGCTTCCGGGCACGGCAATGATGCCGATGACACGGTCATCTGTCTTTTCTGTTTTTGTTTTCTTTGTTTCAAGAGAAACACGCATGATGGATGCCTCTCCTGCTATGTATACCGCCTCTGTGCCGTCTGTTGCAACCATGGAGACCTTTTCGCCGATATTCTTCTTTAAAATCTCCTTGCCCTTTGTGTTATAAACGCAAAGAGTGTTTTCGCTGCCCACAGCATTTGTGGGGAAGGTTACGGCAATAAGGTCGCCCTCTGTAGCAAAGCTTCCGGGGGTGAGACCATCAAAGTCTACTCTCGCAACCTCACGCTCTCCCTCGAAAACAAGAAGAGCAGAATCACAAAGAACAAAGAGCCTTCCATCATCAGCATATTCTGCACGAAGGGGCATCATTCCGGGATATTCAAGAGAAACGGCATCCTTTGTGCCTACCTTTCCTATCATCAGCTCACATACAACGTCTGAAAGCTGCACGTCAACGGAAACCGCACAAAGAGTCTCGCCCTCAGCATCAAGGGCAACGTCCATTACGTATTTATCCTTATAATACTCTATAACTCTTCTGAAATCCTGGCTGTATACGGTGATGAGGGCTCTCGCCTCATCGGTGGAGGTAACAAGGGCGTATTTGCCA
>JAZRRC010000108.1:0-3558 GCA_045650355.1 Candidatus Avispirillum sp.
CCTGTGATGTCCTCGGGAGATGTCTCGAGACGAACGAGAACTACCTTCTCGCCGCGCTCGTTCCAAGCAACTGCGTCCTCAGCTGTGAATACAACCTTACCGCAAGCAGCTCCGGGAGAAGCGCCGAGACCCTTACCAGCAACGTTAGCAGCCTTGAGAGCCTTAGCGTCGAACTGGGGGTGGAGAAGTGTGTCGAGGTTTCTGGGGTCGATCATTGCAACAGCCTGCTTCTTGTCGATCATGCCTTCCTCAACGAGGTCGCAAGCGATCTTAAGAGCAGCCTTAGCAGTTCTCTTACCGTTTCTTGTCTGGAGCATGTAGAGCTTACCGTCTTCAACAGTGAACTCCATGTCCTGCATGTCTCTGTAGTGGTCCTCAAGGATTGCGCAAACCTTGTTGAACTGCTCGAATGCAGCGGGGAACTTCTCAGCCATCTCAGCGATAGGCATAGGTGTACGAACACCGGCAACTACGTCCTCACCCTGTGCGTTTGTAAGGAACTCACCCATAAGACCCTTATCACCAGTAGCGGGGTCACGAGTAAATGCAACACCTGTACCACAGTTGTCGCCCATGTTACCGAATGCCATCATCTGTACGTTAACAGCGGTACCCCAAGAGTAAGGAATATCGTTGTCTCTTCTGTATACGTTTGCACGGGGGTTGTCCCAAGAACGGAATACTGCCTCTACCGCGCCCATGAGCTGCTCCTTGGGGTCGGAGGGGAAGTCAGAACCGATCTTAGCCTTGTACTCAGCCTTGAACTGCTCAGCGAGAACCTTGAGGTCTTCAGCTGTGAGGTCTACGTCCTGAGTAACGCCCTTTTCTTCCTTCATCTTATCGATGAGCTCCTCGAAGTACTTCTTACCAACTTCCATAACAACGTCGGAGTACATCTGGATAAATCTTCTGTAGCAGTCGTAAGCCCAACGAGCATTGCCGGACTTAGCAGCCATTGTTTCAACAACCTCTTCGTTAAGACCGAGGTTAAGGATAGTGTCCATCATACCGGGCATGGAAGCTCTAGCGCCGGAACGAACGGAAACGAGAAGGGGATTTTCCTTATCGCCGAACTTCTTACCTGTAACTTCCTCCATCTTTACGATGTAGTCCATGATCTGAGCCTGGATATCGTCGTTGATCTTTCTGCCGTCCTCATAGTACTGAGTACAAGCCTCTGTTGTTACAGTAAAGCCCTGGGGAACGGGGAGACCGATCTTGGTCATCTCAGCAAGGTTTGCACCCTTACCGCCAAGGAGCTCACGCATGGAAGCGTCGCCTTCGGAAAACAGGTAAACATACTTAATTCCCATTGTTCTAATCCTCCAAAATTTAAAATATATTATTTTGATAGCTATTCCAATGCGGCACAGTATACCGCAATTTGCATTATATCATAAGTTTTTCATAATTTCCATAGTTTTATGAAAAAATTAATGATTTCAGCTGACAATTTTTTTATTTCTTTGCTATATTATGTTATCAAATTTAACGAATCGGGGGAATTTTTGATATTTTTTTATTAATTGAAGAGTTTTTCTCGATTATTTCTGTGAGGAGCGGTACGAGATCGGTTTTCGGGGCGGTCAAAACACAGCGTTATTGTTGCAGCTGAGTATATCAACTTGACATATTTAATTGAAGTGCTTATAATAAAGTATATTACTTGATGTACGGGTAATAAAAACTAAAAAAAGGAGATTTGAAAATGAAAAAGATCACAGCACTTTTGCTTGTTCTTATTATGCTTGTGTCAGTCCTGACCGCCTGTGGCGACACAAAGGATAAGGACAGCGAAAAGACAGACGAAACTACTGCGGCTGCAGTAGAAAAGGATGAGGGTAAGGACGACGGCAAGTCAGAGGATAAGGACGACGAAAAGAAGCTCGAAAAGGCAGGCGTCCTTCCCGAAAAGCTCACAGCAACAAAGATTGCAAGTCTTGATAAGGACGATATCAACGTTTACGATAACGGTCTTATTTACAAAGACGAAAACGGTATGTATGGTACTATTACTCTGGACGGAAAAATTGACAGCGGTGCAAAATGGGCAGATTGCCAGCGCACCGGAGTTCATTATGAGTATTTTGCAGTTACAACCAATCCTGCGACCACATACGAGGACATTGCTGCAATGAACAGCTACGGTATTGCCAACGCAAAGGGCGACCTTCTCATTCCCGAGAAATATGCAGCTTTCGATGTTCTCAGTGAGAGATACGTGAAAGTATATGAGGTTACTGAAAAAGCAGAGGGCAAGGATGACGGCCTTGTTTATATGTCTGTAGGTGATGAGATGTTTTCATCTATCTTCCCCGATGAGGATGACGTATACCTCAAAGGTAACTGGTACGTATATGATATTGAAGCAGGCGCACTCGTTGAGGGTGTTTCTGGAACAAAGCCTTATTCCGCATTTGCCCGCGGCGATAAGATTGAGTATTATGACGATGATTACAACAATAAGTGTGTAGATTCAAACGGTAAAGAGTGGAAGCATTCTTTCATAGATGAAGATCGCGGCATTTACGGCATAGAAGACGAGGATAAGGGCGAGGTTACCGTATATACAAACAGCGGTAAAAAGCTTTTCACCTATGATTCCGAAAAGTACGATATGGGATTCGCTGCAGAAGAACTTTATGAGGATTACTTCAAGGTATCTGAAAGCAAAGACGGAGAACTTATTTATTACCTGATGGATGATACAGGAAAGATCGTTTCTGCGGGCTTTGAGAAAATTGGCAGCGTTAACGGTGAATGTATCGAAGCGAGCGGCGTCGGAATTTGTGATTTTGAGGGTAACGTAATCTACGCAACCGAGGAGTATATCAGTACTTCTAAGGATATTCTTTACAATGCGCTGTTCTCCTTCAAGGCAGGCGAAGAGTATGTTTTGATGAACAGTGCCGGTGAAATTATCCTTAAAGACAATGATATCAGTTCCGGTAACAGAGGTGTGATATCTAAAGAGATTGACGACGAATACCGTGTTTATTGTATAAACGATAAGGAATTTTCTCTTAAGGGAGATTCGTTTGCCCCCTTCCTTATCCAGGCATACAAGAGCGATTATAGTTCTCGTGACGCAATTGACGTAATTTCCGGTGAAATTCTTATTGAAGGATACAATTATTACAACGCATCAGATGTTGTTTGCTTCGAGGACGGAACATACGGCTATTACGTATACGCTGAAAAAGAAGACGGCGGATACGACGTATACGAAATCAAGTAAATTAACCGTTAAATAAAAGAGGCTGTCGCAATTGCGACAGCCTCTTTTCAGCTATGCAAACAAAACTTAAAATTCGAGTTTATCGGGGAGGTTGATGCACCACTGTAGGGGTCGACGTCCTCTGTCAAGAGCAAGATTGTATACAGTTGTGCAAGAGGATTGTATACACATTTCATGTCTAAAAGAAACGCTTTGGGAAACGAAACGGAGCGAAGCGGAGAGTAGCTCCCAAAAGAAGCGCGAGGTTCACGAAAGACGTGATATCCTCCGATTAAACAGCTGCTCCGTAGCCATATCTATCTCGGCTATTTTGTAATTGC
>JAZRRC010000109.1:0-16345 GCA_045650355.1 Candidatus Avispirillum sp.
GATGTCGTCCTTGCAGATCTTGAGAGCGGAATCAATGAAGAGATCGGTAACGTCGTGGTTGCTTGCAAGAATACCTGCTACCATTCCGTAAAGAGTATCAGCACTGTCAACACCGTAATGTTCTGTATCTATAAGTCTGCAGCGGTAGCTAAGATCAAATCTCAGCTTATCGCCCTTTTCAAGGCAGACAACGTTTCCGTCAGAAGTAGCAAGGGCAGCGTTTACGAGCTCGATAAGCTGCTTTGTCTTACCTGTACCCTTAACACCAATAATCAATTCAAGCATAGTAAAATCCTCCTTAGATATAGCTTAGTAGCAATATGCTTTTTATATGCTATGATTATACAGCATTTCTGTGACAATTGCAAGAGGGTTGCCGATTTTTTTGTGAACTTTTTGTAGAAATCGCATTAAAAAATTCTTACAAAATAACGAAAATAAAATTCTTGACAAAATTATTATACATAATTTAAAAGAAAAAAAGACCTTCTGAGCAGTCTCAAAAGGCCTTTTTAGTTGTATTTAATTTAAGATCAGTCCTGAGCCATTCTCTCTGCAAGAGACTTCTTGAGCTCGTTGAGTGCAGGATCGGGCTTGCCGAGAAGAGCGAACATGTTCTTCTTGTATGCCTCAACGCCGGGCTGGTTGAAGGGGTTAACTCCGAGAGTATAACCGGATACTGCGCAAGCAAGCTCGAAGAAGTATACGAGCTGACCGAAGGAGTACTCACTTCTGTTGGGAACCTCGATTACAAGGTTGGGAACGTCACCGTCAACGTGAGCGAAGAGTGTTGCGTTCATAGCTCTGTGGTTGATACGGTTGAAGCTCATGCCGGAGAGGTAGTTAAGGCTGTCTGCGTTCTCAGGATCGTAAGGAACTGTGATTGTGTGCTTGGACTCCTTGATATCCACAACTGTCTCAAACATATTTCTGAGACCCTCCTGGATATACTGACCGAGGGAGTGAAGGTCTGTGGAGAAGATAACGGATGCGGGAAGAAGACCCTTGCCGTCCTTACCCTCGCTCTCGCCGTAGAGCTGCTTCCACCACTCGCAGAACATTCTGAAGAAGGGCTCATATACTACGAGCATCTCAGTAACCTTGCCCTTGCGGTACATGATGTTTCTGTATGCTGCGTACTGGAGGCAGGGGTTATCCTTGATGGATGCTGCCTTATACTCGTTCATAGCGTCCTCAGCACCCTCGAGAAGAGAGTCTGTGTTTACGCCTGCAACTGCAAGGGGAAGAAGACCTACTGCTGTGAGAACAGAGTATCTGCCGCCGATATCGTCGGGAATAACGAATGTCTCATAGCCGTTTCTGTCGGAGAGCTCCTTCATCTTGCCCTTTGCCTTATCTGTTGTTACGAAGATTCTCTTTGCAGCCTCTTCCTTACCGTACTTGTTCTCGAGGAACTCACGGATTACGCGGAATGCTACTGCGGGCTCTGTTGTTGTACCGGACTTGGATACTACGTTGATACAAACGTCCTTTGTCTCACATACTGCAAGAATATCTGCAAGGTGAGAGGAGGAAAGGCTGTAGCCTGCGAAGTAAATGTCGGGTGTATCCTTGGGAAGGTTGTTGTAGTGGTTGGACTTGATGAAGTCGAGAGCGGCACGTGTGCCGAGGTAGGAGCCACCGATACCGATTACGATGAACGCCTCGCACATACCCTGGATCTTCTTTGCAGCGATCTTGATACGAGCATACTCTTCCTTATCATAGTCTACAGGGCGAGTGTACCAGCCGAGGAAGTCGCTTCCCTCGCCTGTGCCCTTCTTTACTGTTTCAAGTGCAGCTTCAACTTCGGGAACGATTGCACTATATTCCTCATCAGTTACAAACTGCTTTATATATTTGTTATTGATTTTGATAGACATCTGTCTGACCTCCGATATTAAAATCACTTTCATCATAATACTATATCACTTTACGAAATTCAATAGTTTTTTCGGTTTTTCTGCCATTTTTTTGAAATTATAACACAGTTTGATTACTTTAAAAGCCATGATCTCACAAGCCGTAGGAAAATTTCCGCAAATCCGAGATCCGAAACGTTTTCCGATGCTATTATATCGCTTTCGCCTATCAGCTTACCATTTATATAATATTCAGCACTTCCCACTTTATCTCCTTTTTTCACCGGTGCTGTTATTTTACCCTTATACTCAGCTTTTATTTCCACGTTTCCCTCTCCATTCTTTTCTATAAGGCTTGAAAAGGGCTGAATCTCTGTTTTCACCTTATCCTTTGTTCCTTTTATAATTTTTATATCTTCACCCTCGGACTTTTCGCTTTCGTATACACAGTAATTTGCAAAGCCAAAGTCGAGGAGCTTTTTGGCGGCGTTGTTTCTTTCGTCACGGGTCTTGCTTCCCATTATTACTGCAATAAGGTGAAGTCCTTCCCTCTCGGCAGTTGCGCTGATGCAAAAGCCTGCCTTTGAGGTAGAGCCTGTTTTAAGCCCCGTTGCGCCCTTATAAAATCTTATCAGCCTGTTTGTATTGGTAAGACCGAATTCTCCGTTTCTGATCGAGTCCATCCATATAGAGCTGTATTTGAGGATCGCAGGGTGCTTCGTTATAAGCTCTCGGGAAACAAGCGCAATATCATATGCGCTTATAGTATGGTTTTTCACATCGTCGTCAAGACCTGTTACGTTTTCAAAGCTTGTGTTTTTCATTCCGAGCTGTGATGCTCTTTCATTCATTCTTTTAACAAATGCCTCCTCGCTGCCACAAACAGCCTCGGCAAAGGCAACTGCGGCATCGTTTGCAGAGGATATCACAACACTTTTGAGCATATCCTCGCAGATTATCTCCTCTCCTGCCTCGAGAAATACCTGAGAGCCGCCCATGGATGCGGCATATTCGCTGACGGGTATCATATCGGTCATTTTCATTTTTCCCGAGTCTATAGCTTCCATAACGAGAAGAAGTGTCATTACTTTGGTCACCGATGCGGGAGGGAGAGGCGTATCGGGATTCTTTGCATAAAGCACCCTTCCCGTTTTTGCATCCATCAAAACGGCGCTCTCTGCCTGTACGTCAAAGGGAGTTATCTCTTCTGTACAGAAGGCAGGAATTGCCATTGCTGTCGTCATTGCGAAAACAAGCATTATTGCTAACAGCTTTTTCATTAAATAAAGTCCTTTCAAGCATATTTTACCTTTACTGTATTTTTATGTAACTTCGGGACAAATAGAACTTTACTTCAAAGTTTTTTCGCATTTTGTGCAGTTATATGAAAGGGATTATTACATATAATTTATCTTGTACCAACAAAAAAGGACATGGTAAAAATGAAACTGATAATATTTATTTTAATAAGCTATATAATAGGGTCGGTAAATCCTGCCGCACTAATAGGGAAACTCAAAAGAACAGATCTGAAAAGATGCGGAACGGGAAACCTCGGAGCGACGAATGCAGCCATTATATTCGGTAAAGCATACGGTGCTTTGGTTATGCTTTTTGATATTTCAAAGGCATTTGTCTGCGTAAAGCTTGCCGAGGGATTCTGCCCTGAATGGGAGGCTGCAAAAATTCTTTGCGGTTCAGCTGCGGTGCTTGGGCATATCTTTCCCTTTTATCTGAAATTCAGGGGCGGAAAGGGACTTGCGCCATATGCGGGAATGATACTCGGGCTTGACCCCATTTTGTTTCTCATCTTGCTTTTTATCTGCGCTGCCTTTATGATAATTGGAAATTACGGAGTTTTCATGCCGTGGTCTGCGGGAATACTTTTCCCCTCTCTTTGCATCTTCCGCTCGGACAGCATTGTGTATATAATGACAGCCTTTGCAATAAGCGCCCTCGTTATGATAAAGCATTTCCCGAATCTGAAAAAGGCTTTGCGGGGCGAGGATATTAAGGTGCGGGAGGTTATAAAAAAGAGCTTTACGAAATAAAAATCTAAGTACCAAAGGACAAGGGAGGCAACTTCGTTACGAAGTGCCTCCCTATTTCAGTCCTTACTTAGTCGTTGTTCTTGTTCTGGTTCTGATTCTTGTTCTGCTGATTCTGCTGGTTCTGATTCTGGTTCTTGTTCTGCTGGTTCTTGTTCTGGTTCTGGTTGTTCTGGTTCTGATTCTTCTGCTGATTCTGGTTCTGATTCATTTTTTCTCTTCTTTGACCATTGGTCCGGAACGGGGTCATTTGGATTTACGCTTTTGCGCTTGACTCCGCCCCGCAGGGGTACGTTATTATTATTTCGTTTTTTTCGAAAATTATTCACCGAGAAGGCAACATACTTTATAAAGCATCTCTGCTGCCTCATCCTTTTTCAAAAAGCTGCTTGAATTTGCCGCTCCTGCCTCGAGATCGTATACACCGAGCTCATACATGGCGCAAACGGCGCTCTGCGCCCATTCGGGCACCTCTGCCATACTGCTTACCGTTGTTGCATCATAGCCGATAACTCTGTTGAGGATAACGGAGGCCTCGGCTTTTGTTATTTTATCGTTCGGTCTGAAATTGCCTGTCTCGCTGATAATACCCAGCTTTGCTGCGCTGTACACGTATCCCTTATATTTTTCGGGGATCGCACTGTCATCACCAAAGGCGGTGCTTTCAACCTTCGGGATATTTCCAGCACCGAAAACGTTCATTGCAGTTACTAAAAAATCAAGTCTTGAAACCTCGCTGTCGGGAGAAAAATACATTTTACCCTTATTCTCAACTACAGTCATATAGCCGCCCTCTGCCATGGCTACAGCTGACACCACAGATGCTGATTCTTCCATATCGCAAAATACTGTGGCTGTGCTGTTTTCAGTAATATCAAGGATATATTTGCATTCATCGGAGAAGTTTCCTGCGCTGTCCTTTACTCTGTAAGTGAAGGAATCCTTCATAATAAGACTGCCTGCAGTATAGGTGAATTCGCCTGTTTTGCTGTCAAAACGAAGCTCGCCGCCCATAGGATAGCTGACTACCTCATAAAAAAGGCTGTCACCGTCCTTATCATAGCCTCTCATTTCTCCCGATACTGCAGTTTTTGCATAGGTCGTAAGCCTTGGAGACTCAAGGATTGTGGGAGCTTTATTCACCTTATCTGAAAAGATGACGTTACAGGTCATGGAATATGCGCCGTCAAAGGTGAAATCAAAGCTTGCTTTTTCAGCTTTTTCGCAGGGCTCAAGGCGAAGGGAGGAAACTGCATCCCTTTTTATCACCTGACCCTCTACTGCAAGTACGTCACCGAAATAAAGGGCGCCCTCACCCTCCTTGGGAAGAGAGGTTATCTTCAGCTTTTCATAGGAGGATGCGCCTACGGCATCGGAAAACTGCTCGGGGGAAAAGATTACCTCCTCTCCCTTGAGGGCAGACACCGTAAGGTCCATTTCTGCGGCTATGACGTCAAGTCCGCAGGACAGATTTGCCGCTGTCGCAGAAACTGCAGACACCAAAAGTGCGAAAGCGATTGCAAATGATAGAAATACTTTTTTCATTTTCTCATTTCCTTTCTGTATGTTACGGCATTATTGTTATCTGAAAAGCAAAAAGATATAACCTTTATTGCCATTTTTATAAAATTATTAACTAAAATTTAATATTATTTGTTCTATATATATTGATTTTAATTAATTTCTCGTGTATAATTTATTAGAATAATTGTGTAAAGCGAGGTTAGATAATGCTTGATATAAAAATCACAGCAGCACTCAGCAAAAAAGAAAAGCCCGCAGACAATGTTCTCGGCTTCGGCCGCCACTTCACAGATCATATGTTCATTATGGATTATGACGTTGAAAAAGGCTGGCACGATGCCAGAATCGTTCCCTACGGTCCCATCGCACTTGACCCTTCCGCAATGGTTTTCCACTATGCCCAGGAGCTTTTTGAAGGTCTCAAGGCTTACAGATGTGCTGACGGTCACATCCAGCTCTTCCGCCCCGATAAAAACATCGAGCGTATGAACAATACATGTCGCAGGATGTGCGTACCCGAGATCCCCATGGAGGATGCACTCCAGGCGATCAAAACTCTTGTAGAGTATGAAAAGGATTGGGTTCCTCATTCCGAGGGCACTTCCCTTTACATCCGCCCCTTCATCATCGCAACCGAGCCTCAGCTCGGAGTTCACCCCTCTAAGTTCTACCAGTTCATGATCATCCTTTCTCCTGTTGGTTCCTACTATGCGGGCGGTCTTGATCCCGTTAAGATCATGATCGAAAGAAAGTACGTTCGCTGCGTTAAGGGCGGAACGGGTGAAGCAAAGGTTGGCGGAAACTACGCGGCAAGCCTTCTCGGTCAGAAAGAGGCTGAGGAAAAGGGCTATGCTCAGGTTCTCTGGCTCGACGGCATCGAAAGAAAGTATATCGATGAAGTTGGCGCTATGAACGTATTCTTCGTTATCGATGGTAAGGTTATCACTCCCGCCCTTGATGACGGAAACATTCTCCCCGGCGTTACCCGCCGCTCCTGCATTGAGCTTCTTAAAAAGTGGGGCTACGATGTTGAGGAGCGCAAGATCTCCATCGATGAGGTCATCGATGCGCACAAGTCAGGAAAGCTCCAGGAATCCTTTGGAACCGGTACTGCAGCGGTTATCTCTCCTGTTGGAGAATATTATGATGACGGCAACGTTCTCACCATCAACGAAGGTAAGATCGGCCCCATCTCCCAGAAGCTCTATGACAGTCTCACCGCTCTTCAGTGGGGTAAGGTTGAAGACGACATGGGCTGGATCGTTCGCGTAGACTGAAAATTCTGAAAATTTTAATAACGGAGTGTAAAGATGGAAATTAAACGTAATCAGAAGTACTTTACTTCTAAAGGAATCAATGTAATCCTTATCGTAGGCCTTGTTATCTGCCTTCTCGGCGCTATTCTCCTTTTCGACGGTAACACACGTCCCTTCGGTCTTGTTATCCTTCTCGTAGGTAGCGCAGTTGCAGTATACGGCTCCGGCGCAAAGTCCGGCGAGGCTGATATCGACAACCAGATCCACGGTATCGTTAAGGACATCCCTGAGCAGGCTCAGATCAAGCACGAGGTTTATGAGCGTCACTTCCTCAAGATCATCAACCCCGTTTTCCTCAGAGGCTTTGACTACTCCGCAGAGGATCTTCTCTGCAAGAAGGGTCCTGACCACAAGTTCAGAACTCAGTCCTACAACGCTGCTCAGCTCTACTTCACAAAGGAAAAGATCTACATCTACGGTAAGCACATCAGCCTTGTTGATGATGCTGAAGGCGCAAACTATGAGATCTCTCAGGTTATCCCCTACGAGAACGTTGACTGTGCTTTCGTTGAGCCCGCAGTTATTAAGGTTGGCGGCCGTGAGGTTAAGGCATTCTACTTCGTTCTTAAGCTTAAGGACGGCTCTGAGGCTCTCAGAATTTCCGTTGAGTACGGTGCTGACGTTGATAAGGCTTGTGACGACATCAACCACGTTACAGAAAAGATGACAGCTCTTGCTATCGAGCGTGCTGCTGATAAGGCTGCTAAGCGTGCATTCCTCCGCGAACAGGATGCTAAGAAGGCTGCTGAAGCTAACGCATAATCAATTTCACAAATTAAAGATCCATGCAAAATTGCATGGATCTTTTTTTACCTTATAAATACTATTGAAATGAGATTTCTTATGTGATAAAATTATATAAAGACTTGAAAGGAGAACGAAAATGACTCCATCCATTACAATTATAACACCTCTTTATAACAGAGGTCAGTATATAGAGCGACTCTATTTTTCCCTTTGCGCCCAGACAAGAAAGGATTTTCAATGGCTTATAATCGATGACGGAAGCCAAGAAAATTCAGCAAAGGTTTTTGAGGAATACAGCCAGTATGCCGAGTTTATGATCGAGTATCATTATAAGGAAAACGGCGGAAAGCACACGGCTCTCAACTATTCTCACCCCCATATAAAATCCGATTGGGTACTTATTCTCGACAGCGATGATATTCTCACAAACGATGCCGTTGAAACTGCTGTTTCCTATATTGAAAAATATAAAGATAATGAAGAAATCGGCATCATCAGCTTCCAGCGAGGTACTGACAGAAATACTCCCTTCGTCAAATTTGAAGACAGCGAGATCGTTTCCGATCATATCGAATACCGCATCAATAAAAAGAAGGACGGCGACTGCTGTGAGGTCCTTCGCGCATCTGTTCTTCGTGAATTCGCCTTCCCCGTTTACGTGGGCGAGAGATATATGAACGAATCCCACCTCTGGATAGGAAGCGCCGATAAATATAAGTCCGTATACGTTCCTAAGGTGATCTATATCTGCGAATACGTTGAGGGCGGACTTACAAAGTCGGGAAGAAGCTTCTGGCGCACCTGCCCTGTGGGCGGTATGCACAGCCAGATCGTGGGTCTTAACAAGCGATGCTCCTTTACGTATCGTGTAAAAAGAGCCCTCCTTCTCCATTACTACGGAAGAATTCTTAAAATGAAGGCAAGAGATATCTGCCGTGACAGCGGACATCCCTTCTTCACATCCCTCTTTACAATCCCTGGATATTTCCTCTATTTGAATTGGGAGAAGAAATATAAATCCTGAGTTTATCTCAGGTGGGTTACCTACTTTCTTTGAAAAGAAAGTAGCAAAGAAACTTCAAAAAGACAAAGAACACAAAAGGCAAAAGCCAACATAAAGAAAAAGACAGTCAAAATGATCGAGCTCATTTTGACTGTCTTTTCCTTTGTTGGTCAGCGATATATCGCTGACGGTGCTTTGCACCGCATCTTTTGCCTTGTTCTATTTAGCTATACCCTTTTTCAAAGTTTTTTGAGAGTGCAGAGGACTTTTTTACAAAAAAGTCCTTTGCAAGTATCCTCTACTCCGCTTCGATTATGTTCAGGTTGTCGGGGTGGATGCCTGTCTGCTCGTATACTATTTCGCTTATCTGGGCTACCTCGCTGTCGAGGAGTCCGTCTGTTTTGACAATGACACTGGCTGTATCTCCGTTGACTACGGCAACGCATTCGGAAAATCCCTTTGCCATTACAAGGCTTTCGATATTTGCTTCGTTTTCAATATCGCAAGCTATTGCCTGAAGAGAGCTCAGAGCTTCCTGCTTCATTGAATCGATTGCAGTACTGCTCTCTGCTACTCCTGTCAGCACCTCAAGGGCTTCATCTCTTGCCTTTTTACGGGAAAGTGTCATCTCGGAAAATGCATCGCTCCCCTCATCCTTTGAAACGGACTCAGCTTCCTTATCCTTGATTGCCGCTGATACATCGGTAAGGTCTATTGCTACGTCAAGACCCTCCTTTTCCTTTGCTGCGCTTTGGGGTACAAGAAGAAAATTGAGGAGCACTGCTCCTGCAAGGACGAGGACCGCAGATGCGGCAACCACAGCCTTTTTATTAAGCCTTCGGAATATCTTCACCGCCACGTCCTTAGTATTCTCCCATAATTTCTTAAGCTTATTTTTCATAGCCTTCTTCCTTTCTTAATTTGTTTCTTTATAAGATATTCAATTAAATACATCCCTATGACTAACCCGACACCGCAATTTTATTTGCGGAAATACCAAGGGCAGCACATATAAGCTCCGTTACCCTCTTTTTTACCTCGGAATTCTCTCCTCCTTGGCAAACTACGGCAACGCCCCTCACCTTTGGATAGATTTCCTTTACGGGCACGGGCTCGTCTCCATCGGAGCCGTTTATTATTACGTATTCAACAGCGAGGCTTTTCTCACCTGTTTTTTCATTGGTTGCCCATACGCTCTGAGTTGATGAATCAAGAGTTACTACTACCTTTGCTTCACCCACACCAGCTGCTGACGTTATCAGCTCTGTCAGCTTTTCTTCAAGGATGCGGCTGTAATAGACGGTCTCTTCTCCCGCTTTTTCTGTGTCCTTCTCCTCGTTTTTTGAAAGAACACCGGGCAGTACCATCAAAAGTATTCCAAGGACGGCAGCACCGATCAGCCAATATTTTTTTGCACCCGTCAGCACCTTATCCATCCCTTTTCTCCTCTATTTCCATTTTGATATCATATATCTCAAAAAGAAGCTTTGAGGCTTCTTCTTTATCAAAGCTGCACTCCTTTAGGATCAGTGTTATTTTCAAAAGCTCTCCCTTTTCTCCCTCCGTTATTCTCGCTTTAATTGATGACCTGTCCACTCCGTAAAGTCCCTTCAAAACACTTGCTGCGCTTTCGGCATAGTACTCGCCCTTTTGCTTTGCGGTTACCTTCACTCCGCTCTCAGCTATGTCAAAATCATAGGATGAAGCGCTTTTCAAAAGAGTGGTAAGGGGCGAAAGCATTATCAGCGCCATGACTACAGCTCCTGCAAAAGCTATGTATTTTCCAATGCTGCCTCCCTCTGTATCGGGAGATAGACTTATGATTATTGCCGTGCAAACAGCCGCACAAATAACGGTATATACATATTCTCCCATTATCCTACTGCCCCGTTTGTCGTACAAAAAATGCCCAGGGCTACTATAAACATAACGCAGGCGGCAATGCTTACTGCAATAAGAAGGTCGCATATTCCCTTGCATTCCGAAAGGAGCGCCCCTTCTCTTTCACATCCAAGCACCTGTGAAACTGCACCTGATAGTCCGATAGCAATTCGTGAAATCAGAATATTGGCAAAGGGGGCAAGAAAGGCAATTATCAAAGCGGCAATGGCTGTTATTCCGCAAAAGCTTTTTAACACACCCATACTTGCTGAAAGCACTGAAAAAGCCTCGGAAATGCTTCCTCCCACTATAGGAATATACGTGCCGATTGCAAACTTCACAGCCTTTGAAGTAACGCTGTCACCTGCTGTGCTCGCCATTGTTTGCAGGGCAAGAACAAAGGTCATTAGTGCCATAATTGCAATTACTGTGCCTGTTATCAGGCCTTTCAGGGTCCTTACCATAAATTCCATTCCTTTGTTTTTAGTTACTGAGGAAACTACGCAAAGTATAAACAAGGTATACACCGCAGGGCTGATAATCTTTGAAAAAAGGCTTTGTGTGAATCCTATCATCAGATTTATTCCCGTTGAGCTTACAACTGCGGTGGTTAAATTTCCGGAGGCTATATGCACAGCCTCCATTGCGGGAACTATCGCCATCATCGTATTGCTGACAGAAGAAAGGAGTCGGTCCACGGAATCGAATACTCCTTTTATGGCGCCGAATACTGCAAGTGCCGTGCAAAGAGAGGCGCAAAAGGAAAAGACGCTTTCCAGATTTCCGCTTCCAACGGATTTTGAAAATATATGGAATACTGCCGCCAAAATTACGATGCCGAGAAGTATTGATACTGTGCCAACAGCAGGCAATATTGCAGACTTTATGGCATTCAATACTGCTTTTGCAAAAAAATCAAAATCATATTCTTCAAGACTCCGAGCCTCCCCACCTTCGGGAAGCTCCTTTTTTATTTCCTCGGGAAGGGATTCTATAAATTCCCCCACCTTGTCCTTCGCTTTATTCTCAGCCCCCGTTGAAAGATCGTACTCATATACCTTATCAGCCCTTACTGTGACACACAAAAGGGAGAGGACTGCCATTATTACTATCAGCTTTTTTATCATTTTATAAGAGCTCTTCAGCTATTTTCAGCAGTGCGGATACGAGAGGCAGGCAAAGGGAAAGAAGCTGTACCTTTCCCGCAAATTCAACGCAGGCAGCAAGAGATGCTTCGCCCGCATCCTTGCAAATATTCCCCGTTACCGTTGTTATGTATCCGATTCCCAGAGCCTTTTCCAAAACTATTACGTATTCTGCAAATCCTGTGTTTTCCGAAAAGGAAAGGACTGTCTGAACAGTGTCTGACACTCCGCTTTCCACAGTTTTCAGGCTTATGAGAATTATTGCAGCAAGTGCTGCCATTATCCCCAGCGACTTATGTTTTTCCTTTAAGGTAATGGATACAAAGGCTCCGATAAGGGCAATCCCGGAAAATCTCAGCACAGTCTGTGTCACAGCTCAAATACCGTCCTGACAGTATCAAAAAGCGCTTCTATCTCACCAATAAGCATTACGATAACGATTACTGCTCCCACGATGCTGACCAGCATCGCCTGCTCGTCCTTTCCTGTTTTTTGAAGTATCTGGCTTGACACCGCAACGATTATCCCTACACCCACCGTTTTTAAAAGAAGTGAAATGTCCATTTTACCTCCCGTTTTTTTAGCTTTTCTATATGAGCAAGATTATGACGGATGCGGCAAGCAGCACGGGAAGGAGCCTATACATCCGCACCCTCTCCGAAAGGGATTCCTTCAGCTCCTTTTGCGCTTTTTCAAGCCTTTTCAAGGTAGTATCGCAAAGCTTTTTTTGACCCTCGCTGTAGCCTGCTCCAAGACCTTTTGCAAATTCGCTTACATCCTTATATGATGAATCGCAAATTTTTCCCTTCAAGGTCTCTACTGCAGATTCAGCTCCGTTTTTTCGCAGGATAGCAACAAATCCTTCCTTTTCAAGATAAGCATCTGAAAAATCCTGATATATCCTTGAAAGGGGTGTTTTGAAATTCGTTATCTGCTCCTCCGTATATGTCACAAAGGAGATAAGTGATTCCAAAAGTTTAAGCTTTTCCTCCTCCTTGCGCCCTCTTTCTCTTCCCCACAAAAATGCCGCAAGGGAAAACAAAACGGCTCCCGCAACTGCTGTCACGGTTCCTTTGTAAGGTCGGTGACAGTCAGCTCAAAGCCACCGATCCCTCTCTCAAGTCCGACAGCATAGGTAAAAGCTCCCATATCTATAAGCTCTTTTATGTATGCCTTTCTTCGCAGCTCCTCCACACCTCTGGCATGGGCGCTGACTACCGTAGGCACACCCGAGCCAAAGCTTTCGCGGATAGCCTCGCTATCGGAAAAGCTTCCTATTTCATCGCAAAGCATCAGCTGAGGGGATAAGGTCCGAAGGGCAGTTTCCATACCCTTTGCCCTGGGATAGCCGCAAAGGCGGTCAACTGTCATATCCCCTGAAAGTCCTCCGCATATTTCAAATCGGGTGTCTATGACCGCAATACGCACACTGTATGGCTTTGAGCCCAGCCTTGCGGCAATCTCCCGTAGGGCCGTTGTTTTCCCCACTCCCGGGGGAGAATATATTATCATCCCCCGAAAGCCCTCATTCATTATCAGCTTGCATATACCGTCTGCCGCCCCCGGTACTCTGTGGGGGATTCTTATTGAAATACTTGTTATATCTGTTACTGATATTATTTTACTGCCCTCAGTTACTGCTCTTCCGCAGACTCCTGCGCGGATACCTCCGTCTGTGCAGATATATCCTTCCTTTATCGTCTCGCTGTGAGAATAAAGGGAGTTTCCGCAAAGTGCTCTCAAAGTATAGCTAACGTCTGTATCCGTGCATTTATGTGGCGTGCATATTCCTGCATCTCTTGCCGTCAGCATAAGAGACGAGCCAACTCTCAGGCGTATTTCGCTGAGAGTGCCACGGTATAAAGAGGCGCTCCTTCTTATGACCTCTCCCATATGGACGGGGAGATAGCTTATTGCACATTCCTCATAGTAGCTGTTATTTCTGTCCATTTTATTACCGCCTTTTTCAGTTACAGTAATATATACTCGGACAAGGTGGATTGTATTCCTTTATGAAAATCTTTTAAGTATAGACCGGCAAAGGCTGTCGCAAAGAGTGTCCAGACCTAAAAAATCCATTGACTCCTTATATATATTCTCAAGAGCAAAATGATGCTCTCTGGCAATAGCTAAGCTCTCAAGTGCCCCATCCAGCACCGTACTCATGCATTTTGATGCAAATATTCTCTTTTGCTTTACCTCAGACATTCTCTCACTGTCTGCAAATCGCCTGAGATTTATTTCCTTTGTATATGCCATATCCTCTCTGTAGGGCACAAAGGCTGTATCAGCGCCCGGAATATATACCTCGGCTATTCCTCCAAAGGGGGACTGGGAAACGAAAACATCGAATCCTCTCTCCGTCAGCTTTTCTGTAAGGCAAGAATAAAATCGTGGGGATATATATGCACGGTCTGAAACCGAATAAAGAGCTTTTGCATTCTCGAAGCTTGCAAGGCGGACGGCACCTCTCATTGAAACTGCGCAGGTTCTTCTATATGATATATTACCCTTTTCCTTTCCCTTTCCAAAGGACGCGCATATTCTTTCCACCGCTCTTTCCATCTTTTCCGTTTCTATATAATGGGCTGCAAGCCTTTGAGAAAGACGGAAGATATTTCCTGCCGCACTGAGATAGTTGTATGCAGTTTTATATGAAGCATTTTTCTTTTTCGTATGTTCAGCTATTTCAGCTTTTCTTTTCTCAAGAAATGATGAATCCCAAAAATCTCCCGTATTGATAATTTCTCCGCAGGCTCCGGGGTAAAGAGGCTCAAGGGTGTGTGGGGGCGTGCCGTCAATTATTGCTATTTGCTTTTCTTCCTTTTTTATGATTATACCGTCCAGGGATTTAGGGTCGGAGGAGCAAAGAAGAGTCGTGACAGAAAGTCCCATCCTTTCCGCTTCCTTTTGGCACTTACGAATCAAGGTGCTTTTTCCTGTCCCCGAGCCGCCCTTTATAACGTATATTTTTTCAAAGCTGTCCTCGGAGAGGAGATTTTCATATTCTCCCTGAAATCCCGTATAAGTATTTGCCCCCGCAAAAAAGGTATCGACGGCAGGGATAGATGTAAAATAATCTGAATATGTGAGCATAAGGCATTTTCCTTTCTTTTTTTAGCAGTATATGCGTATTTTTTCAAAATGCCAAAGCCTACATGCGACAAAAACCACCCATTCCCTTGGGTATAATCTATTGCGGGAGGTGGTTTTTTGGAAACCACATTATATGCAGACGTGCTTTTTTTCGTTAATTTCAGTATGGATTTTATAACGCTGTGGATATCTGCAATACTAACCTCAAGGCCTCGCAGCGCTCTCAGAATGTCACTTGCGGCGGCCCTTGGGGGACTTTACGGAGTTTTATCCGTTGTTTTTCATATTGGCGGACTACTTACATATTTACTTGCAGGCACGGTCAGCATTCTTATGTGCCTTATTGCATTTGGGATAGACAGCATTTTTGCACTTATAAAGCAAAGCGCCCTTGTTTTCGGATGCGGAGCTTTACTTGGGGGAATAATGACAGCACTCCTTTCCCTCGGCGGCTCTTATGAAAAAGAAAATTATCAGAAAAGCGGCGGTATTACGGGACTATTGGCTGCCGTTTCCGTCATTTTGGTTTATATAACAGTCAGACTCATATGCAATACAAAAAACAAAAAAACTGCCCTTGTAAAGATAAAATGGAAGGAGCGCGAAGTCTCATTTTTTGCTCTTTGCGACAGCGGAAATCTACTTCGGGATCCATTTTCGGGAGATCCCGTTATTCCCGTATCAAAGGAAACTGTTATAAAGCTGTGCGGCGAGGATGTTACCGATGCACTTCTCATGCTTGACGGAGAAATGCTATCAAAGCACGGTATTTCACTTCGGCTCATCCCTCACAGATGCGATTCACAAAGCAGTATAATCGGAGGCTTTATTCCCGATTCCGTTACAGTTGAATGCGACAAAAGAAAAAATAGGGTCAGGTGCGTTATTGCACCGAGAAACTGCCCCGAAAATTATTACGCAGGACACCCGGCAACTCTGCCATCGTCACTCCTGCCTTAGAAAGGAATTAAGAATGAAAGATATTTTTCAAAGCGTATGGCAGAAGCTTAAAATGATTGCGGCAAGGCTTGCCTCAGGGGAATGCGATTCGGACTTTTATATAAACGGGCCCGATTCCCTGCCCCCACCCTTGACGGCAGAGGAGGAAAGCGAGGTCATCTCCTGTCTTGAAACAGATTCCGCTTCCCGCAAAAAGCTGATAGAGCATAATCTTAGGCTCGTTGTTTACATTGCAAGAAAATTTGAAAGCACGGGCACGGGGATCGAGGACCTTATTTCCATCGGTACTATAGGACTTATAAAGGCAATAAACACGTACAGATCGGACAAAAACATAAAGCTTGCAACATATGCATCAAGATGCATTGAAAATGAAATACTGATGTATATAAGGAAAAACGCCTCCCACAGAGGAGACATTTCCATTGACGAGCCGCTGAATACAGACTGGGACGGCAACGAGCTTCTCCTCTCCGATATACTTGGAAGTGATGCAGACAGCGTCAGCCACAGCCTTGAAAAGGATGAGGATGAAAAGATACTCAGAGAAGCTGTGCGAGGTCTTTGTGAAAGAGAGCAGACAATAATCCGCCTGCGCTACGGTCTTGGCGGCACAAAGGAGCGGACACAGAAGGAGGTTGCAGACATGCTTGGCATTTCTCAATCCTATATTTCTCGTCTTGAGAAGCGAATAATAGCAAGGCTTCGTGAATCTATTGGCACAAAAATATAATATTATCAAAAATAAGAAACTTTTTGTAAA
>JAZRRC010000110.1:0-7778 GCA_045650355.1 Candidatus Avispirillum sp.
GAGAGATTCATCGGTATCCTTATCGAGCACTTCGCAGGTAAGTTCCCCGCATGGCTCGCTCCTATGCAGGTTAAGGTTCTTCCTATCACAGACAGAAACAACGAGTATACAGACGAGCTCATCGCTAAGATGCAGGCTTGCGGCATTCGTTGCGCTGCAGATAAGCGCCAGGAAAAGACAGGCTTCAAGATCCGTGAGGCACAGCTTTCCAAGGTTCCTTATATGCTCGTTATCGGTGATAAGGAGCAGGAGGAGGGAACTGTTGCAGTTCGCCGCTCCGGCTCTATGCAGACAGAAACAATGAAGGCTGAGGACTTCATTGCAATGCTCGCAGACGAGATCGCAAACAAGAAGTAATATTTAAGAAACCGCCGTTTTCGGCGGTTTCTTTTTTTCTTATTAATTTTTGTGGAAATTTAATTTAATATCTGCTATAATGTATTCAGATAACACATATATGGAGGTGTTCCAATATGAAAAAGATACTGAGTATTGTCCTTAGTCTGGTAATTTTGGCTTCTGTGCTTGCAACCGGCATTTTTGCAGAATACAGACCTATCCAGCTTGATGAGGATAATTTCGATCTTACTCACGGTATTATAAAGGATAATACCTATACGATTGGCGACGTTAATTCAGATAAAGACGTAAATGCTATGGACTCGTTTTTTCTGAAATCATCGATTGCCGGATATTTGGTGGATCAGTGCCTTGATGATGCTGCGGATTTTGATGCCGACGGTAAGCTTACTCCCATTGATTCATACACGTTGAAGCTTTGCCTTTCCGGAATATCAAATCTTTCCGACTATGAAAGCGATTATCATCTTTACAGCCTTACTATCGGCGGTTATGATATTTCCGAGTTTTCTATCGTTGTTGATGAGGACTGCCTTTTCAGCGACAATGAATATATGGCGGGGGGGCTTTTGCAGGAGCATATTTTTGCAGCCACAGGTGTAAAGCTCCTTATTGAGCGAGCTGATGCCACAAATGCTCACGGGATTTATATTCATGATGTTGACAAATCAACTGATCTTGGTATCGAGCTTGGTCAGGAGGGTTATAAATATGAGGTAAGCGGGGGCGATCTTCATATTTACGGTACTGACCGAGGAAATATGTATGCGGCATATGAGATTATCGAGGATTATCTCGGCTTCGGCTTTATTGAGAACTATTATATGTTCCTCTATAAGCAGAGAGCTGTTGAAATTGAAGAGGGAACAAGCGTTACCTTTGTGCCCGGATACAGATTCCGTCAGTCAAAGACAACCTTTAACCCCAACCAGGATTACAGAACTACGTATGCTTTGCCCCGTGGTCTTAATGCGGCTATCGGATTTGATTTCAAGGGCGACAAGATTCCTGCATCCTACTACGGAAACTACGTGGGAGCCGTTGTAATCGATATCCATTCCGTTCATATGTATCATCAGATGGCAACAGGAACAATGCCTGATGAGAGCTACGGTACACTTGAGGACAGATATTATGCAAAACTGATGTCCGGTGAAGCTAAAGATGAAACCAAATGGCAGCCCTGCGCTACCAATAGCCAGGAGTATGCAAATCTTTTTGCAGGTCTTCTTGAATATATTGATTACGTATCTGAGGGAAGAAAGGTTCCTTTCCTTTATGAGGACGGCACTACCTGTTTCTCCTTCTCACTTTGCGATAATATGATCTGGTGCACCTGCCGTAACTGCACAAAGGCTGCCCGTCAGTCCAGCTACGTGGATATTTATCTTGAGCTGAAAAACCGCGGTGCTGAGGATATCCAGCAGTATTATCCCGGACTCAAGCTCTATACTCTCATGTATGATAAGGAGCTTCCCAAGACCGCTGTTCCCAGCGAGCATCTTATCCTTGTTCTTGGCGGAACAAGCTGCGCAAATCACCCTCTCGGTACAGATGAGGAGTGCTGCGGAAACGGCTTTTACGGTATGTCAAGAGATGAATTTGAGGCATTTGTCGACGGCATGGCTGCCCTTTGCAACCAGAGCGGAGCTGAGCTTTGGATGTGGTATTATCCTGAGACCAACAACTGGTGGCTCTACGATATTCCCAACATTTATACCATCTATTATGACGTAACGTGGCTTTATGAGCACGGTATCACAGGCTTCTATTATGAGGGACATACAATGTGCCCCGGCTATACCTTCGAGGGCATGAAGGCATATATGTTCACTCAGGTTTCCTTTGATCCCACAATGACTCTTGACCGTTACAACGAGCTTATCAAGGACTATATGTATAAGGTCTACGGTCACGGCTGGGAATATATGTGGGAGTTTATGGAGATGTACGTTGAGGCAGGCGATCTTGTTGGCTATGAAAACGGCGGCACTGAGCCTTACTGCTTCGTTGGCGCATATAACCGTGCATTCGACTTCGTTTCCTATGAGTATATTCAGGAAAACTATGAGTATATGAGAGGTCTCATCATTTCTGCTATCGATAATTTCGATGCTCCCGAGGGCGGCGAGCATAATTCTATGAGAATTGATAAGCTTTACCGCTTCCTTTGTGTATTTGACCTTCTCGGTCTCGGCGCAACCTATGAGGATTCTTACCTCAAGGGCGACAGTGATTCCCGAGCTTTGTATGAGGAAAGATACAGATGGGTATATGACTATCTCGGAGACTCCGGAATGAATTATACTATTTATTCCAATATGGGATATGCGGCTCCCGCTACGTTTAATCTTGATACTAACCCCTTCTATCAGTTTACATCGGGAAGTGTCAGAAACGAGATCAATTCAATTCTGAACGTTAAATAATTAAAAGCCACCGCGAAAGCGTTGGCTTTTTTATTTTTTCTTTTTGGGGATTCTGGAAATTGGCAATATTATATTTGTGTAGACGCAAAGTATGAGAAGAATTGAGGATATTATAATAATATAAACTCCGTGGCTGCTCTTTGAAAGAGCGATTCCCGCCCATAATGCACAAAATGAAAGGGAAGTGAAAATACATCTGAGAAGGAGCCATACTTTTTTGAAGAAATCTGCAACGGGGGAAGTGTTCTTTTTCATTTTATGCCTCCTTAAAGATTAAAGTATTCAATACCCTTGGATTCTATGAGAAAAACAAAAATTCCCAGTGCGACCTGAAGAATAAGAGAAATCCAAAGACCGATTCCGAAGTGGAATTTATCCTTGAAAACAGTTTTGTGTCTGAATGAGTACATTCCTATAAGACCTCCGAGTGCGCCACCGAGAGAAAACAGGGATAAAAGCACGATTTCAGGCACTCTTTTTGCATTTTCATTTTTAGAAATCTTCTTATCAACGCCGAAAACAATAACTGTTATAAGGCTTACAGCGGCAATAAATATCATATATACGTTAAGCAATTTATCATCTCCTTTTCTATATGCTAACATTAACCGCCCTTAATGTCAATTTTATTTTATAAAAATTCAAAAATCGGTTGCTGTTAACGGTAAAATGTGATATTATATATTTTGTTGATATATTCAGTGAGGTGTTCTATGAAAATAGGTTTTGATAATAATGAATATATGTCCATTCAGTCTGAATGCATAAGAGAAAGAATCGCTCAGTTTGGCGGCAAGCTCTATCTTGAGTTTGGCGGCAAGCTTTTTGATGACTTTCATGCTTCCCGAGTTCTTCCCGGATTCGAGCCTGATTCCAAGATCAGAATGCTGGCAACCATGAAGGATGAGGCTGAATTTGTTATTGTAATCAATGCCGAGGATATTGAAAAGAACAAGATCCGAGGTGATTTGGGTATCACATATGACGATGACGTTCTCCGTCTTATCGATGCTTTCCGTCATATGGGATTCTACGTTGGCTGTGTTGTTATTACAAGATATCAGGGTCAGCCCGGTGCCGATATTTTCAGAGAAAAGCTTTGTAATTTCGGTATTAAGAGCTTCCTCCATTATTCTATTCCCGGCTATCCCTCTGACGTTGCAGGCATCGTCAGCGAAAAGGGATTTGGAAAGAATGACTATATCGAAACAGAGCGTCCTCTCGTTGTAGTAACTGCTCCCGGTCCCGGTAGCGGAAAGATGGCTGTGTGCCTTTCTCAGCTTTATCATGAGAACAAGCGCGGTATCAAGGCGGGATACGCAAAGTTTGAGACATTCCCTGTATGGAATCTTCCTCTTAAGCATCCTGTTAACGTTGCATATGAGTCTGCAACAGTTGACCTTGACGACGTTAATATGATCGAACCCTTCCACCTTGAAGCATACGGCACTACAGCTGTTAACTATAACAGAGACGTTGAGATATATCCTGTTCTTCGTGCCATGATGGAGAAGATGCTCGGCGAATGCCCTTATAAGTCTCCTACAGACATGGGCGTTAATATGGCAGGCTTCTGCATCTTTGACGATGAGGCTGTCAAGGAAGCTGCTAACAAGGAAATTCTCCGCCGTTACTATTCCGCAGCTCAGGATTTCGCAAAGCTTACAGGTCCCGAATCTCTTGTTAATAAGCATAAGCTTATTATGCAGCAGGCGGGTGTAACCAGCGACATCAATCCTGCAATTGTATCAGCTCTTGAAAAAGAGGAGCAGACAGGATATCCTGCAGGAGCTATGGTACTTCACGACGGCTCAATCATTACAGGAAAAACAAGCGATCTTCTCGGTGCATCAGCTGCACTTCTTCTTAATGCTATCAAGAAGCTTGCGGGAATTCCCGATGAGGTTCACCTTATCAGCGCAGAGATTCTTGAGCCTATCTGCAGCATGAAAACAAGCCTTCTCGGAAGCCGAAATCCCAGACTTCACTCCGATGAGGTTCTTATCGCTCTTGCGGCAAGCTCAGTTAAGAACGAGGATGCAAAGCGTGCAATGGAGGCTATAACTCTCCTTAAGGACTGCGATGCTCATTTCTCCGTTATCATTTCCGCTGTTGATGAAAAGACATATAAGAAGCTTGGAATCAACGTAACAAGCGAGCCCAGATACGAGCACAGAACACTTTATCATAAATAATTGCTATATATTAATAAAAACCGCCTTATGGCGGTTTTTTTCTCTTGAAATATTTGTTATATATGGTATAATTAGTCTAACAGCATAGCTGAATTCAGCGTTTAGAGGTATATTATGTTAATTACACAGAACAGGGATAGTGAATATCAGATTATCTATCCTCAGAACCCCACACCTTCAGTTAAGTATGCAGTTGCAGAGCTTAAGAAGTATCTCTTCAAGATCACAGGTGCTATGATACCCGAGTATCAGGACAACCGTCACGTTGAGGACAAGGAGATCATCGTAGGCTTTACAGAGCGCGGCGGCTATACTGAGGCAGAGAAGGAAGAGCTCGGCAAAGAGGGCTTCATCATCAAGACCGAGGGAGAAAAGATCTATATCATCGGTAGCGGTATTCGCGGTGCGCTTTACGGCGTATATACATTCCTCGAGGAATACTGCGGATGCAGATTCTATACAAATGATTTTGAGAAGGTTCCTTATAACCGTGAGCTCGACATCCCCGAGATCGAGTATAATAAGCAGGTTCCTCAGTTCTTCTACAGAAACCCCTACTGGAAGTCTGTTGGCGACGTAGGTATCGCTGCAAAGCTTAAGATCAACGGCTGTCACGGTCGTGAGCGTTTCCCCGACTATCTCGGCGGTGACGTTAACTATCAGGGCGGCTTTGAGCATACAATCGGCTGGCTCTCCGGCCAGTGCCCCTACGGTCAGCGTGCATGGGTACAGCCTTGCCTTTCCGATGAGAACGTTTATCAGACAGTAATCGGCAACATCCGCAATATGCTTAAGGAGCATCCCGATGCAAGCCTTATCTCCATCACTCAGAATGACGGTGATACAGGCGCTTGTAAGTGCGATAAGTGCCGTCCCATCAACGAGGAAGAGGAGAGCGGCATGGGCACAATGCTCAAGTTCGTTAACCGCATCGCTGAGGAGCTTGAGCCTGAGTATCCCGACGTTCTTTTCGATACATTCGCTTACAGATTTACACGTAAGCCTCCCAAGAACATCCGTCCCCGCAAGAACGTTGTTGTAAGACTTTGTTCTATCGAGTGCTGCTTCCGTCACCCTGTTTCCGAGTGCGATATCACTCCCGGTCACGACGACGTTGAGCGCGGATTTGCTACCGACCTCAAGGAATGGAGCGAGGTTGCGCCTAATCTCACAATCTGGAACTATACAACAAACTTCACTAATTTCCCCGTTCTTTTCCCCAACATCGAAACATGGAGAAAGAACGCTCGCTTCTTTGCAGAGAACAAGGCAAAGGGTCTCTTCGAGCAGGGTAACTATGCATCCCTCAACGGTGAGTTCGGCGAGCTCAAGGGCTATATGCTTGCCCGCACATGCTGGGATCCCTATATGTCCCGCGAGAAGTACGAGGCATACATCCGTGAGTTCATCATGGACTTCTACGGCCCCGGCGGTACAGAGATCATGAAGTACCTCGGCATGGCTCTCGATAACTCCAAGGATGAGCATATGGGTATCTACTACGATACAGCTACAAACTACACATGGATCCGCGACTGCGCTACAAAGCTTGAGGGTCAGTGGGAGTATATCCTCCGTGCTAATCAGATGTTTGATGCGGCTGAGGAGGCTGCTGAGACTGACGTTCAGCTTGCAAACGTTCGCAGAACACGTATCCACCTTATGGACTACATCGACTTCACTCTCCGCGATGAGAGAGAGGCTGCTGAAACTGAAGAGGATAAGGCAGGTCTCACAGAGCAGATCCACGAGAATCAGAAGAAGAGATTCGAGTATATGAGAAAGTATAACGTAACTCATAACCACGAGTTCCACGATATCGATTCTCTCAGCGATCCTAACTATGAGCAGCACGCACTCCTCTGGAAGTGTCCTAACGAGTTTTAATTATAAGGAGAACTGATAATGAAGCTTGGTATGATTATGGGCTGTGAGCCCAAGAGCTTCGATGAAGCAAAAGAGCTTGGTCTTGACTTTATCGAGCTTGACCTTAATAACCCCGGCTACTGGGGTCCCATGATGGATGATATTCTCCCCATGATCGATGATATGAAGGCTGCAAGTGCTCGCACAGGCATTGAAGTGGGCGCTGTGGGCAGATGGGGAAGCCAGATCATCGCAAAGGACGGTAGCATTGACGAAGGAGAGCTTTCCGAAGTAAAGAAGTGTATCGACTTTGCTCACGCTCTCGATTCTCACTACTATCTCATGTCCTGCAACTACGTTCCCGAGATTACATATTATCAGAACATTACTTCTGCTATCAATATGTTCAAGATTATCGTTGAGTACGCAAAGGAGAGAGATATCACCGTTTGTGCAGTAAACTGCCAGATGGGTCACAACTATATCCGTACTCCCGAGCAGTGGAAGCTCGTTCTTGACGAGGTTCCCGGTCTTATGATCAAGTATGACCCCTCCCACAGCTTCGTTCACGGCGGCGAGAAGGGCGCATATATGCAGGAAGGCCTTGATTGGGGCGACCGCTTCGGTTATATCCACGTTAAGGGCGTTATTCAGGCAGGCGATTCTCAGGAGGTTCAGACATGGAAGAACTTCCACCTCATGAGAAAGTATAATCAGATGGCAAATGCTATCCCTCAGGAAACTGAGGAGGGCAAGAAGTTCCGCGAGCTTCTTTCTCAGCTCAACGATGAGATCATCGGTCACGGCTTCAACCACCGTAACTACGATAACCCTCCCGCAGGTCTCGATGCTATCGACTGGAGAGGATTCATGGCGATCCTTTATAAGTACGATTACGATGGATATCTTTCCATCGAGCCTCACTCTC
>JAZRRC010000111.1:0-11158 GCA_045650355.1 Candidatus Avispirillum sp.
CCTGCTAAGAACATTTTCGGTGAAAATGTTAAGGTTATGGAGATGCAGTCTGAGGCCGGTGCTGCAGGTGCAGTTCACGGTTCTCTCGCAGCAGGTGCTCTTACAACCACCTACACTGCTTCTCAGGGTCTTCTCCTTATGATCCCCAACATGTACAAGATCGCAGGTGAGCTTCTCCCTTGCGTTATCCACGTTTCCGCTCGTTGCGTAGCTTCTCACGCACTTAACATCTTCGGCGACCACTCTGACGTATACGCATGCCGTCAGACAGGCTTCGCTATGATGGCTGAAACAAACCCCCAGGAAGTTATGGACCTTGGTGCAGTTTGTCACCTCGCTACAATCGAGTCCAGAGTTCCTTTCCTTAACTTCTTCGACGGATTCCGTACATCTCACGAGATCCAGAAGATCGAGGCTTGGGATTACGAGGACCTCAAGGAAATGGTAGATATGGACGCTCTCGAGGGCTTCAGAAAGAGAGCTCTCAACCCTGAGCACCCCGTTCTCCGCGGCTCCGCTGAAAACGGCGATATCTTCTTCCAGCACAGAGAAGCATGTAACTCCTACTACGATGCAGTTCCTGCAATCGTTGAGAAGTACATGGACAAGGTAAATGCTAAGATCGGTACAGACTATAAGCTCTTCAACTACTACGGTGCTCCCGATGCAGACAGAGTTATCATCGCTATGGGCTCCTTCTGCGACGTTTGCGAAGAGGTTATCGACTACATGCTCGCAGCAGGCGAGAAGGTAGGTCTCGTTAAGGTTCGTCTTTACAGACCCTTCTCCGCTGAAAAGCTCATCGAGGCTATCCCTGAGTCTGCTACAAAGATCGCAGTTCTCGACAGAACTAAGGAGCCCGGCTCTCTCGGCGAGCCCCTTTACCTCGACGTTGTTACAGCACTTGCTTCCAAGGGCGTAACAGGCAAGACAATCGTTGGCGGTCGTTACGGTCTCGGTTCTAAGGATACTCCTCCTTCCTCCGTATTCGCAGTATACGAGAACCTTAAGGCTGACGCTCCCAAGACAAACTTCACAATCGGTATCGTAGACGACGTTACAGGTCTCTCTCTCGAGGAGAAGCCCGCTCCCGATACAGCTCCTGCAGGCACAATCGCTTGTAAGTTCTGGGGTCTCGGCGGCGACGGTACAGTTGGTGCTAACAAGAACTCCATCAAGATCATCGGTGACCACACTGATAAGAATATCCAGGCATACTTCCAGTATGACTCCAAGAAGACAGGTGGTATCACAATTTCCCACCTCCGCTTCGGTGACAAGGCTATCAAGTCTCCTTACTACATCAACAAGGCTGACTTCGTTGCTTGCCACAACCCCTCTTACATCCTCAAGGGATATAAGATCGTTAACGATGTAAAGCCCGGCGGTACATTCCTTCTCGACTGCCAGTGGGATCTTGCAGCTCTCGAGGCTAACCTCCCTGCATCTGTTAAGTCCTACATCGCTAACAACAACATAAACTTCTACACAATCAACGCTACATCCATCGCTAAGAACGAGGTTGGTAACGCAAAGGTTAAGAATACAATCCTCCAGGCTGCATTCTTCGCACTTGCTAAGATCATGCCCATCGATGAGGCTGTTGGCTACATGAAGTACATGGCTACAAAGTCCTACTCCAAGTTCGGTGAGGAAGTTGTAGCTCAGAACCACAAGGCTATCGAGATGGGTGCAGGCGCGCTCGTTAAGGTAGACGTTCCCGCTGAGTGGGCAAACGCAGGCGAGTCTGCTCCCGCTGCAGAGGCTACAGGTACAAGACCTGAGCTCGTTAACTTCGTTAACACAGTTCTTAACCCCGTAAGCCGTATGGACGGTGATTCTCTCCCCGTTTCCGCATTCAAGAACATGGCTGACGGTACATTCCCCCAGGGCTCTACTGCATATGAGAAGCGCGGCGTTGCTGTAATGGTTCCCGTATGGCATGCAGAGAACTGTATCCAGTGTAACCAGTGTGCATTCGTTTGTCCTCATGCTACAATCCGTCCCTTTGCTCTCACAGAGGAAGAGGCAGCTGCAGCTCCCGCACAGACAAAGTACGCTGCAAAGCCTGTTATTAAGACAAACTACAAGTCCACAATGGCTATCAGCCCACTTGACTGTATGGGCTGTACTCTCTGCGTAAAGGCTTGTCCTACAAAGGCAGAGAAGAGAGCTATCGAGATGGTTCCCCAGGCTACTCAGCTTGATCAGCAGGCATCCTTCGATTACTGCGTTGCAAGCGTTTCCGAGAAGCCCGAGATCATCAACGGCACAGTAAAGGGCAGCCAGTTCAAGCAGCCCCTCCTCGAGTTCTCCGGCTCTTGCGCAGGCTGTGCTGAGACATCCTATGCTCGTCTCATCACTCAGCTCTTCGGTGAGAGAATGTACATCTCCAACGCTACAGGATGCTCCTCCATCTGGGGTGGCTCCGCTCCCGCAACACCTTACACAGTTAACCGTGAGTCCGGCCGCGGTCCCGCTTGGGGTAACTCCCTCTTCGAGGATAACGCAGAGCACGGTCTCGGTATCGCTCTCGGTCAGAAGACAATTCGCGAGAGATACATCCAGAAGGTTCGTGACCTCCTTGTAACATACAAGGAAATGGAAGTTGGCGAAGAGTGGATCGGTGCTCTTGAGGGCTACCTCAGCACTCTCGACGACGGCGAGGCAAACGCAAAGGCAACAGATCATATGATCAAGATGCTTGAGGAAGACGTTGCTCGCGGCACATGTCCCACAGTTCCTGCAGAGAAGGAAATCCTCGCAGGCAAGGAATACCTCTCCAAGAAGTCCGTATGGATCTTCGGTGGTGACGGATGGGCATACGATATCGGCTTCGGCGGTCTCGACCACGTACTCGCATCCGGTGAGGACGTAAACGTAATGGTATTCGATACTGAGGTTTACTCCAACACAGGTGGTCAGGCTTCCAAGGCTTCTTCCATCGGTCAGGTAGCACAGTTCGCAGCAGCAGGTAAGGCAATCGGCAAGAAGAACCTTGCAGAGATCGCAATGTCCTACGGCTACGTATACGTTGCACAGATCGCTATGGGTGCTGATATGAACCAGACACTCAAGGCAATGAAGGAAGCTGAAGCATACCACGGTCCTTCCCTTATTATCGGCTACGCTCCTTGTGAGATGCACGGTATTAAGAAGGGCGGCATGCAGAACTGCCAGCAGGAAATGAAGAAGGCAGTTGAGGCAGGCTACTGGCATATGTTCAGATACAATCCTACACTCGAGTCCAATAAGCTTGTTATCGACTCCAAGGAGCCCACAGCAAGCTACCAGGAATTCATCGCAAACGAGGCACGTTATGCACGTCTTGCAGCATCCTTCCCCGAGAGAGCTAAGGAGCTCTTCGAGAAGGCTGAGGAAGCAGCAAAGGCTAAGTACGAGAGACTCGTTAAGATGGGTAAGCTCTACGAGTAATTTAATAAATAAAAAAAGCACCCTTCGGGGTGCTTTTTTTAGTGAAGAGGTAAGAGTGAAAAGTGAAGAGGTAAGGAACATTTTTGCTATGGCAAAAATGGATTTTATTGTATGGGTTTGGTGTGATTTTAAGTATATCGGTAGGGGATGGCGCCCTCGACATCCCGCGGCAAACGCAACGAATTGATTGATACTATAAATCAACGCACAAATTGCCGATTATATCGTAGGGGAGGGGTTCTCCCTCCCGCTGCAAACGAAAAACAGACAGACGTATTATTTTCATGCAGAAATAAATGGTTCATTCGTAGGGGACGATGCCCTTCATCGTCCCGCTACAGACATAACGATTCGCTGTGAACGTCATATCGTTCGCGGGAGGGGAAACCCCTCCCCTACGGCATCGATCTTCCTTGACAAAAATCATTCTTTGTGATATTCTAAGAATAGAAATGGACAATCGCCAAAATGTCGTTTTATTACTATTCGTAAATTAATTATTAGGAGTTTATATGGCTTTTTATGTGTTTCTGATATCACTGTCTGTATGTTCGATGATAAACTACAGAAAAAAGATTTTGTTTTTTACCATTATACTTTTAGCCTCCCTTGCCGCAATTCCTGTAGTTATGGTAAAGGTGTGGGATTTTAACTTTCAGGATCTCACAATTCTTTCTTACATTTCAAAAACTTTATTTGCGTTTTCTCCCATTGCGATATTTTTAGGCGAAAAGAGGGGGTTAAAAAATGAACAATGAGATTTTTTTGAAAAATTATATTTTCATTGCAGTTGTATTAATAGGACTTGTCTTGTACTGCGTATTTTTCCGTCGAAATACACCTGTTTTCTTCTTGGGAGTCGGTGTATTTGTTGGTGAAATATTGCAAAGTGTATGTTATATTTTATATACAATAAGCATTATGGATACGGAAGGCGGAATGTCAAAGTTTTCAATAGTGATATCTTACGTTGACGCATTTTGGGAATTTGTACGTGTCGCATTGATTTTGACTATTATTTTTATCATTAACCATAATAGCAAAAAAGAAAAGGGCGAAAAATAAATAGAATCCGTAACGCCTTTCGGGGTGCTACGGATTTTTTTAGTATGGTTGTGTTGATAATTATGTAGGGGAGGTGCTTCGGAACCCCTAAAGCTCGCAGGCTCACTTCAGGGAACCCTCGGCTTGCTCCTCCCGATTACAGACGTAACGGTACGCTGTAAGTGTGGCTTAGGTTCGCGGGAGGGGAAGCCTCTCCCTACGGCATCGATCTTCGTTGACAAAAATCATTCTTTGTGATATTATAAAATTGTAAAGATGAAAAAAGGAGGGCACTGGTATGAGTAATAACAGGATTAAATGTAAGACCCTTGCCGGTCCTTCGCTTGTCGCATTTGCGTTGCTTCCGTGGCAGATAATTATTCTTGCTGTTTCACTGCTTATTGCAGGGCCGAATCTCCGTGTCTTTGTGTACGTGGGAATATTATACGTAATTAGTTCTTCGATAGTTTCTCTCATATATCGCAATGCTTTTTCGATAGTAGAAATAGACGAGGTGGGAATAAAAAACAAAAGCATCGCACTGAAATGGGAGGAAATAAACTGCGTTGAAACTGCAATCATTGAATTATTCAAGGCGAGCCTTATCCCCACAATTCAGATAGATATGATTTGCCTTTCAAAAAACGATATTAAACCCTGGTTTTTCGGAACTAACAAGGATTGCATTTTCATCGAAGCAACTAAGAAAAATATTGAGATAATTGAATCAAAGATAGGAAAAATTTACGGGAGAAAATAATGGAAAATTATAATCTCTTTTGTGGGGTATTTCTTCCCGTTATGATAATTTCAATGGCTGATATTAAATGAAAAGATAAAAATAATACCTTTTTGAAATTTTTTCAAAAAATACGAAAAAACTTTCGAAAAGGTATTGCATTTTGAAATTTTATATGATATAATAGCTGAGCGATTTAAGGATCGCACACGGAAAGGTGGCTGAGCTGGTCTAAGGCGCACGACTGGAAATCGTGTAACGGCTAATACCCGTTCGAGGGTTCGAATCCCTCCCTTTCCGCCATAAAAAAGGACATTCGAAAGAATGTCCTTTTTTGTTGCGGAAAGATTGAACGGGATTCGAAAGGGCGGTCGCATGCCGTAGGCGCGATAAAAACAGTCCGGTGGACTGTTTTTAGCCCGTTGTGCTGCACTCGGTTCAAGTTTAAATACCCAAAACGACCGAGAGCGCCAAAATGCATTTTGGCGAAACCTTCAAGCTTAGCCTATATCCCTCCCTTTCCGCCATAAAAAGGACATTCGAAAGAATGTCCTTTTTGTTTCTATTATAAAACACCCCGAGAAAAAATTTCTCGGGGTGTTTTTGATTAAACCTCAAATCTCAGTGTCTTGATCTTAAAGGGGGCAAATTCGAGGGATACCTTTCCGTCCACAACGGGAAGGGTGTTAACAGTTTCCTCCTTGAGGTCTGTCTCATAAACTGCTTTAACGTATGAAGGTACGTTAATTGCAGCATTTGCTGAAACACCGTGATACTCGCAAAGGCGCATAATGAAGCCGTTATTATCGGATGCGGGCTTAACTGCGCTGATTCGCACACTGTCGCTCTCGATAGTGGGCATTTCGGGAAGTGTGAAGCTGCCATTCGTGCAGAATACTCGGTTTATATAGCTTCTTGCATCGAGAACCGCGCTGTTTTCGGAGAAGGGTGTTGTATATGACGTGAGTGCAAACTCGAAATGATGGTGACCGGGGTCTCGCATTTCGTCGTATGCCGTCATGCTGTAGGACTCGGGCTCGTGGAGATATGTGCCCACAGAGGGGCTGCGTACAACAGAAAGAAGAATGACCTTTGAATCCTCCTCTTCCTCTATCTTATAGCAGGGTGTACCCTTGTTGAAAAGTGCAACGGATGCGCCCTCGCCCTCAACTCCCGCAAAGCCGATGGCGGGACAGTCTCCTGCGGCGCCTGCCCAGTTGGAGGGACCGTGGGGCCAGACGATATTGGGCTCGTAGGGCTTTCTTTCAAGAATGCCGTAGGGAATCTCGTAGATGCTTCTGCCCTTGAAGGGGGTGGGGAATGCGATTCTCAGGCGGTGATTCTGGGTATCCCAGTCAACCTCTGCCTCGAAAAGAACCTTTTTCTCGCCGCGGGGAAGGGTCACTGTGTAGAATATCTCATATCCGGCGTC
This sequence comes from Candidatus Avispirillum sp., assembly GCA_045650355.1. Classification (GTDB taxonomy): domain Bacteria; phylum Bacillota; class Clostridia; order Oscillospirales; family CAG-272; genus Avispirillum. The sequence goes on from JAZRRC010000111.1 coordinate 6,651, forward strand.
AACGGCATAGCCCCAGTATTTCTTTGTGTGGCTGTACATAAGACGCTCGTAGTCCTCGGTTTTTTCGTAGGAAACGAGGAAAGTGACGTCGGACATGGGCATACGGCGCATATCTGTTGAAATTGTTGCCCAGGGGCTTCCCTCGTCGTGCTCAAGCATCCATTCGCCAACCTTGTATTTTCCTGCCTTGGAAACTGCAGTGCCTGCTTCCTTGTCGAAAATCTCAAGAATTCCGTGGCTTTCTGCGGTGATGCGGTAAAACTCGTTTTCAATAACAAAGGTCTCTCCGCTGTCCTCGGTTGCCTCTCCGGAAACCTCGTTGCGAAGCACTGCGGAAATTCCTCTTCTCTGAGCATATCTGAACTTGTGGAAGAATTTTTCCTCTTTATGTTCCTCGAGAGTACATTCAAGAGTGGAGAAGGGCTCGATCTCGGCAAATGCTTTTACGATACCGTTCTTTCTTTCGATAACGGTAAGGCGCTTTCCGTCTTTTGTAACGGGGGTGCGACCCTCGGGGCATTCTATTTCAACGATGCCGCTGTATTTCTGACCGTAGGGGTTGATAAGGGAAACTATGCCGTCATCCTTTTTGGCAGAAAGAAGCTGGCTTTCAATTGTGTCCAGGGTTTTTGCGATGTCCTCGTGAATATCGCAAAGCTCGTCATATGCTGCGTCAACCATAGTTCCCGTAACTGCATCGTGGAACATTGTGAAGAGGATCTTTGACCAGAGGGCCTCCATGTCGCAGTCCGTCGCATTTTGACCTGTGAGGGCGTTCATAACGCTGAGTGCCTCAAGACCGTAAACTCTTCCCTCGATCTTGCGAACGTTCTGCTTTGCGCGGATTCGGGAAACGTATGTGCCTGTATTGTTGAAGTTGACCTCACAGGAGGGATGGAGCTCATCCTCGGGAGGGCAGTCTACCTTATCGAGGCGGTCCTTATAGTAGCGGTATGCAAGCTCCTTGCAGTTTGTGAAGTAAATATTGAATTTATCCTTGTTGTTTTCCATCCAGTCGAACATTTCCTCCGTGGGGAGAAGCTCCTCGCCTGAGATGTAGAGATATCCCTGAAGGTCCTCTCGCTGGGGAGAATTTTCATCAACTCCGATACGGAATCTTCTTCTCTCGGCATAGGGAACGTCAATAAGCTTGCCGCCGCATTCGGGGCAGGACTCATCGCCCTTACCGTGGCAAACAGGGCAGGGGCGGTATTTTGCGTATCCGCCGCAGATGCCTGACTGAGTAGGGTCGATATTTGCGAGAGTAGAGCCGTCAAGGCCGCGCCAGTAGTTGCCTTCGAGGTTTGTGTAAACCACGTTGTTGCAGAATTTCTGACCGAAGCCGCGGGCAATCTGAGGAAGCTGAGCTGAGTTTCCGAAGGAATCATTGCGGTCAAAGCCCTCGGAGGTGTAGCCGAATTTGTTTTTTAAGTAGTTGTACCCGTAGAGATAGCTGCGGACGATACTCTCTCCTGAAATAAGGTTTGAGTCAACGATGTTGTGACCTGTGAAGGGGATATGGATTCTTCCGCTTTGCAGATATTCTCTTATTTTCTCTTCATATTCGGGATTGGAATCGAGAAAATGCTCAAGAGTTGCAACACACTCAATGGAAAAGCGATACTCGGGGTATTTTTCCAGAAGGCGCAGATTTTCTTTGATGTATAGTGCCTGAAGATGAGCATAGGAAACGTAGCTTTCGCCCTTATGCTCAAGGGGGCGGTCAAAGCAGCGTCTCCAGGTGAGGTCCTGGTGATTGAGGACGAATACGGGAAGATCACGTTTTTTCATATGGCGCTCCGTAAAATTTATTTTGTAATTATATAGTAGCATTTTTGGTGTTGAATTGCTACAAAAAAATAAAATTTAACGTAAAATCAAGATAAAAACCCGAGGAATTAAAGGAAAAACGGGGATTTGTGAAAAATTCCAAAAAAACGATAAACTTTTTTTGCAATATTACTTGACAAACAGTAAAACCTATGTTATCATATTAAAGCTCAAATGAGTGTGCGCCCTTAGCTCAGCGGATAGAGTGCCCGGCTACGAACCGGTAGGTCGCAGGTTCGAATCCTGCAGGGCGCGCCAAAACAAAAACCACTTCGAAAGAAGTGGTTTTTTGTTTTGGTACGCCCTTTTAACGCAGGATTCGAAAGGGCGGTCGCATGCCGTAGGCGCGACAAAAACAGTCCGGTGGACTGTTTTTAGCCCGTCGTGCCGCACTCATCGGTTCGCCCGAAAAACAGCAGATTTAAAGTTTGTATTGCGAACCTCGAAGAACACAAAGTGTTCTTCCGGACGAAAATCATATTTTAACAAGAACCCGAAACGACCGACAGTAGGCGACGAAACGAGTTTCGGAGCTATCTTCATCTCCAAAAGCTCCCTGCAGGGCGCGTCAAAACAAAAACCACTTCGAAAGAAGTGGGTTTTTGTTTTGGTACGCCCTTTTAACGCAGGATTCGAAAGGGCGGTCGCATGGTGTACAATATATTTCGATAGTGATACGTTATTGAATAATGTAATAATTTATGATACAATTAAAATAGCTAAGATAAATCTGGTCAGCCGGAGATTTTACTGTATGAAAGTACCGATTATTTTTTATTTTGGATTTTTGATATTTTTAATGACTTCAATCGGAGCCCTTTCTCAAGGCTCTTATATTGCTGCGATTGTGTCATTTTGTGTTTCCCTGCTTATTTTCTTCCTCATACTGTTCTATCAGTTTCTGGATACAGAAAAACTTAAAAAGAAATTTCAAAAGATGAAGGAAAATATTCCTCCTGCAGTTCATCTTATATTTAAAGTCATTTTAATAATTAATTTTGTATCTCTTGGCGGACTTATGCTTTTTGGAGTTCTGAGAATATACGCTCCCGCTTATGTTTTCTTGATATGTTATTTTACAACCATTATTCCCACTATTGCTTCGATCTTTCTCGGAATCGGAGCTTTCAAGCCGAATGAGAAAAATACAGTGCCGTCCAAACACAAGTCTCCCCCTGTGACTTTACCAAAGCATTCTGTTGAGTATCCCAAGGAAACTCTTGATGACCCTACGTATATTGAGGCTATGAATCACAGTGCGCAGGGCGCATGGCACGTTTTTGATTTCCTGATCGATGCAAAGCCTTACGGCTGGCAGGATGCTGTGGCCTGGGCGGCATATATGAACGTTTGCGATCTAATCAATATTTCTGAGATATGTGTCGGCGTTCTTGGTGGGAATGAGAAGGATATTACGAACGAATATATTGCGGTAGACTGCAATATTTTCAGAATGCCCAGTATTGAAACCGAGAGAGGATATATATCTGTTGCAGGCATCAGCAAGATGCTTGCTGCTCCTGTCAAAATAGTCTGGACAAATCAGTCAAGATTCTTAAAAATTTATACCCTCCTTAACGATGAGGATGCTCTTCGCCGATATGCTGAAACTGCAATCCGCAGGACCTTTGGTACAGATAAGGCAATGATGCTTGGGCGCCCTCGTGAGAATGTAAAGAAGATTTCCATAATTGAGCCTGTGCCCGTGAAAATTGACGGTCAGAATATTTACGTGAGCGTTTCCGATTTTGTGGACTGGACAATGGGAAATCCCATGGGCTCTATCTACGAGCGCACTGCCTCCATTCTTTTAACGGAAAAGGAGCCGACTATCGTTTTTTATGAAGACGGTAAGCAGGTGCGCGAATATACGCTGCAGACAGAGGGTGATGAAGACTTTTCGGGAAAATATTTCCAGATATCTGTCCGACTTGCCTCAAATAATGACGGAACGTTGCTCACGTCTCAGGTGGATGGATTTATATCCGATACTCCCGAAACCAGAAAAATGACCTATGGAGATATCGGCTACCGAATGGAGGGACATATTCTTCGAAGTGATAAGGGCCCCTCTGCACTCCACTATGAAAAAATGCGCGGTCAGGACCTTGTTGTAAAGGGATTAAAATATCCGGGCTATACTATTCCCTCCGGCGTAAGACTTGTGGGCATTTGCCCTGATTGTAAAAAGTCCTTTGCATTCCACGGCTACTGCTTTTACATGATGCAGGAGGACGTTGCCTATTCCGATGACGGTCTTGATGTTTTCAAAATAAGTGCTCAGCAGATCGATAAGAACACCTGGTCTGCAGAGGCCGACGGAAAAACGTTCAGATATTATAATTCCTTCTGCTGCCCTCATTGCGGGACTCCCTACATAGACTATAAAAAGTATCCCGAAAACAAGGTTTTCGGTGTTGCAGGATGTGTTCATCTGGGCAGAAAGGCTTATGGCGAATGTGATTAATAAAGGGGCTTTGACAGCCCCTTTATTTACGTAAAGGTCATTTTTTTAGAAAAAGCTTATTTCTTCTCTTCAAAGAATACAAATTTAATGAGAAATCGTGGTTTATTTGGCTTTTTATCCAAAAATATTCATTTATTTTTTACATTAAATCTCAAGTTTTTGTGGAAATACTGTGATGAATATGATATAATGATTCATACGCGTTTTAACA
>JAZRRC010000112.1:0-5061 GCA_045650355.1 Candidatus Avispirillum sp.
TGCCGAAGGCAGGATCTCGCGGATAGCTGAATTTTAATGTAGATCCCGCCCCATCGGGGCGCCCTCCCTTGGGTCGGGTTCGACTCCGCAAACATCATACTATGATGTTTGCTCCGCTCAGGATGACGCATCAAGGTTCGCACTCCTTCAAATGTCGTTTCGTTCTCGTGCAGATGGGCGGGCTGATGTGGGCATCAGCCCCTACGAAACACCAATATCGTCTCCCCGATAAATACGAATTTGAAGAACAAACAAAACGGCTACCGATTAACGATAGCCGTTTTTTGTTATTCTTTTTGAAGTTTTTTGAGAGTGCAGAGAAATTTTTTACAAAAAAGTTCTTTGCATCCCCGTACCCTATCCTTAGAACAGACCTGTGATCTTGCCGTTCTCGTCTACGTCGATGCGCTCTGCCGCGGGCACCTTGGGGAGACCGGGCATTGTCATGATATCGCCTGTGAGAACTACGATGAAGCCTGCGCCTGCGGATACCTTAACGTTCTTGATAGTAACGTCGAAGTTTTCGGGTGCGCCCAGCTTTGTGGGATCATCGGAGAAGGAATACTGTGTCTTTGCAACACAGATGGGCATCTTATCAAAGCCGAGAGCTGTGAGCTCTGCAACCTGCTTCTTAGCCTGAGGTGTGAGAACGATGCCGTTACCGCCGTAGATCTTCTTAACGATAGCCTCGATCTTCTCTTCGATGGAGCAGTCAAGCTCGTAGGAGAATTCGAAATCGCCCTTCTCTTCCTCGCAGAGGCGTACTACCTCACGAGCGAGCTCCTCGCCGCCCTTACCGCCTTCTGCCCAAACGTTGGAAAGAACAGTGTTAACGCCGAGTTCCTTACATTTATTAATAATAAACTCGATCTCTGCATCTGTATCTGTGGGGAAGCGGTTTACAGCTACCACGCAGGGGAGCTTATAAACGTTCTTCATGTTTGCTACGTGACGGAGGAGGTTGGGAATACCCTTTTCCAGAGCCTCGATATCCTCGTTTGCAAGCTCAGTCTTAGCTCTGCCGCCGTGCATCTTAAGAGCACGAACTGTTGCAACTACTACAACAGCATCGGGAACGAGACCTGCCATACGGCACTTGATGTCGAGGAACTTCTCTGCACCGTGGTCAGCACCGAAGCCTGCCTCTGTGATCGTATAGTCGCCCATCTTGAGAGCGAGCTTTGTTGCCATTACGGAGTTACATCCGTGAGCAATGTTTGCGAAGGGTCCGCCATGTACGAATGCGGGTGTGCCCTCGAGAGTCTGCACGAGGTTGGGCTTGATAGCATCCTTGAGAAGTGCTGTCATTGCGCCCTGAGCCTTGAGCTGACCGCATGTTACGGGCTCGCCCTGATAGTTGTATGCAACGATAATACGTGCAAGACGCTCCTTCAGGTCAGTGATGGAGTTGGAAAGGCAAAGCACCGCCATGATCTCACTTGCAACAGTGATATCAAAGCCGTCCTCACGGGGAACACCGTTTACCTTACCGCCCATACCGTCTACGATGAAACGGAGCTGACGGTCGTTCATATCAACACATCTCTTCCATGTGATGCGGCGAACGTCGATGCCGAGGGTGTTGCCCTGCTGGATATGGTTATCGAGCATTGCGGCAAGGAGGTTGTTTGCAGCGCCGATTGCGTGGAAGTCGCCTGTGAAGTGGAGGTTGATATCCTCCATAGGAACTACCTGAGCGTATCCGCCGCCTGCAGCGCCGCCCTTAACACCGAATACGGGGCCGAGGGAGGGCTCTCTGAGAGCTACGGTTACGTCCTTGCCGATACGGCGAAGGCCGTCGGCAAGTCCGATCGTTGTTGTTGTTTTACCCTCACCTGCAGGTGTGGGAGTGATTGCTGTTACGAGGATAAGCTTACCGTCCTCGCGGTCTGTCTCGGAAAGAAGTGCGGGATCGATCTTTGCCTTGTATCTGCCGTACTGCTCGAGATACTTCTCGTCTACGTGGGCAGTTTTTGCGATCTCGCTGATATGCTTCATCTCACAGGACTGAGCGATCTCAATATCGGAAAGATATGCCATGGGACTTATCTCCTTTTATATAAATTAATTATCAGTTAGCGCCCTGCTTGTGGAGAACTACGTCGTGTGCGCCGCCCTCAACAATGCTGGATGCGGAAACGAGAGTGAGTCTTGCCTTCTCCTGAAGCTCGGGGATGGAGAGAGCACCGCAGTTGCACATTGTGCTCTTAACCTTTGCAAGAGTTACTCTTACGTTATCGGAGAGGTTACCTGCGTAGGGAACGTAGGAGTCAACACCTTCCTCGAAGGAAAGCTTGCCTGCGCCGCCGAGGTCGTATCTCTGCCAGTTACGTGCACGGTTAGAGCCCTCGCCGCAGTATTCCTTCATGAGAGTGCCGCCGATATTAACCTTTGCTGTGGGGCTCTCCTCGAAGCGAGCGAAGTATCTGCCGAGCATGATGAAGTCTGCGCCCATTGCAAGAGCGAGAGTGATGTGGTGGTCGTGTACGATACCGCCGTCGGAGCATACGGGAACGTAGATACCTGTTTCCTTGAAGTACTCGTCACGTGCCTCGCAAACCTCAATAAGAGCTGTTGCCTGGCCACGGCCGATACCCTTTGTTTCTCTTGTGATACAGATAGAACCGCCGCCGATACCTACCTTGATGAAGTCTGCGCCTGCCTCAGCGAGGAAGCGGAAGCCTTCACGGTCTACAACGTTACCTGCACCGATCTTTACTGTTTCGCCGTAGTTCTCACGAACCCATGCGATTGTTCTGGACTGCCACTCGGAGAAGCCCTCGGAGGAGTCGATACAAAGAACGTCTACACCTGCAGCTACAAGTGCGGGAACTCTCTCTGCGTAGTCACGGGTGTTGATACCTGCGCCTACAACGTATCTCTTCTCGGAGTCGAGAAGCTCGTTGGGGTTAGCCTTGTGCTGATCGTAGTCCTTACGGAATACGAAGTAGCAAAGGTTGCCGTCCTTGTCTACGATAGGAAGGGAGTTGAGCTTGTGATCCCAGATGATATCGTTTGCTTCCTTAAGAGTTGTGCCCTCGGGAGCTGTGATGAGCTTTTCAAGGGGAGTCATGAACTCAGAAACCTTAGTTGCGGGATCCATTCTGGAAACACGGTAATCACGGCTTGTTACGATACCGAGAAGCTTACCTGTAGCGCTTCCGTCCTCAGTTACTGCAACTGTGGAGTGACCTGTCTTTTCCTTGAGAGCGATGATGTCTGCAAGGGTCTTGTCGGGGCTGATGTTGGAGTTGGATACAACAAAGCCTGCCTTGTAGCCCTTAACTGCAGCTACCATTGCAGCCTCGTCCTCGATGGACTGAGAGCCGTAGATGAAGGAGCAGCCGCCCTCACGAGCGAGAGCGATAGCGAGCTTTTCTCCGGAAACGGACTGCATGATTGCAGAAACGAGGGGAGTCTTGAGCGTGATGGCGCTCTCCTCGCCCTTTCTGTAGCGGACGAGGGGAGTGCTGAGGTCTACTGCTGTGGGGATACACTCAGAGGAGGAGTATCCGGGAACGAGAAGATATTCGTTAAAGGTATGGGAAGGTTTATCAAAATAGTATGCCATGGTTAGTTACCTCACTTTTTAAAGTATTTTACGGCAGACACGAACATCTTGATATCGTAGTTGCCGGGAACGTTTTTATAAAGACCGGAGCCGATTCTCTCGGAGTGGCCCATCTTACCGAATACACGACCGTCGGGAGATGTGATACCCTCGATAGCGCATACGGAATCGTTAGGATTGAAGCGAACGTCGTCTGTTGCGTTGCCGTCGTGGTCAACGTACTGAGTTGCGATCTGTCCGTTTGCTGCGAGCTGTGCTACAAGCTCAGGGGAGCAGAGGAATCTACCCTCACCGTGAGAGATCGGCACACTGTAGATATCGCCTACGTTAGTCTCTGCAAGCCAGGGTGACTTGTTGGATGCGATTCTTGTGCGAACGATTCTGGACTGGTGGCGGGAAATTGTATTGAATGTAAGTGTGGGGCAGTTCTCATCTGTGTCGATGATCTTACCGTAAGGTACGAGACCGAGCTTGATGAGTGCCTGGAAGCCGTTACAGATACCGCACATAAGACCGTCACGGTTATCGAGAAGGTCTGCAACGCCTGCCTTTACAGCCTCATTTCTGAAGAATGCTGTGATGAACTTACCGCTTCCGTCAGGCACGTCACCGCCGGAGAAGCCGCCGGGAACGAATACCATCTGAGCTCCCTCAAGCTTCTTTGCGAAGGTCTCAACGCTGCGAGCGATACCGTCTGCTGTGAGGTTGTTGATTACAACGATCTCAGGATCAGCACCTGCATCACGCATAGCCTTTGCAGAGTCGTATTCGCAGTTTGTGCCGGGGAATGCGGGGATAAGAACCTTGGGACGGGCTACCATGATTGCGGGAGCAACACGGCTCTCAGCAAGGTACTCGAAGTTCTCGATCTTCTTGCCCTCTGTGGGGATATTGCAGGAGTATACGCTCTCGAGCTTATCCTCATAGATGCCAAGAAGCTCGTTTGTGCAAACCTTTTCATCACCGAGAGTGATAGCGCACTTATCAGTTACTGTACCGACAAGTCTTGCACCCTCGATTTCCTCGGTTGCCTCTACTACGAATGCACCGTAGTTATACTTGAATGCGCATACAGGGCACCAGCCGTCAGCAAAGTCAAAGCCGAGACCGTTACCGAAGCACATCTTCATTACAGCCTCACCTACACCGCCAAGACCGGGAGTGTATGCTGCAACTACCTTGCCCTCTCTCTGGAGAGCTGTTACCTTATCAAATACTGCAAGGAGGGACTCTGCCTTGGGAAGGCCGTTTTCGTCGTACTCGGGAGCGATAAGGTATACCTTATTGCCTGCAGTCTTAAATTCGGGAGAAACTACCTCGCCTGCCTTGCCCATTGTTACTGCGAAGGAAACGAGGGTGGGAGGTACGTCAAGAGACTCGAAGCTTCCGCTCAGGGAGTCCTTACCGCCGATGGAGCCGATACCGAGCTCCTTCTGTGCCTTGAATGCACCGAGAAGAGCTGCCATGGGCTTGCCCCAACGGGTTGCATC
>JAZRRC010000113.1:0-17631 GCA_045650355.1 Candidatus Avispirillum sp.
GGCTGTGAAAAAGGCTGAATGGGTGCTTTCAGGAGGCGACCACAGCAAAAAGGGGCTCGTATTAAAGCTGACAAAAGGCTCAATCGAGCGCTGCTATGCCGAAAAAGCCGCTCTCATAATGGAAGAGCGAGGGTTTATAGACGAATACAGCCAAGCTGAGTGCATTGCAAGGACTTATTGCAGGCGCAAATACTATGGCAAAAAGAGAATCATGCAGGAGCTTCTCAGAAAAGGGTATGAAAAGGATGCGGTCGTATCGGCTGCAGGCTTTATCACCCCCGAGGAATACAAGGAAGCCCTAATGACAGTTATAGAAAGAAAATATTCCACCCCTCCCGAGGATAAAAAAGAAAAGGACAAGCGAATTGCAGCCCTTATCCGCCTCGGATTCTCCATTTCGGAGATAATGGAGGGCTTTCGGGAGAGTTATTGATAAAATACTATACGTATGCTATCTGCATGCTAATCAAATTTGGATTGGGTGCAGAAACAACGTATTTCGCCCACAAGCGGATGCCGACCAAGGTAGAAACCTTTGGTTTCTACGCGAAGAATCTTCGATTCTTCCAGGTTCACCTTTGGAATCCCTGACGGCAAAAGGAGTTTCGCTCTTGCGAGAGCGACAAGGGCTCCGCGCCCTTGACTGCGCCACCTTTTGAAAAAGGTGGACGAAAACTTCAAAAAATAACCATTTCCTTTTTAAAGTTTTTTGAGAGTGCAGAGAACTTTTTTACAAAAAAGTTCTTTGCAAAAATTCCCCCAAGGAGGCAACTAATGAACAGAAAGAATTTCAAGGTCGGCTTTGTATCTCTCGGATGTGCAAAGAATCTTTGCGACACCGAGGTTATGCTTCACCACGTTATGGAGGCAGGCTATCAGCTCACTCCCGAGGAAACTGAGGCTGACTGCATCATTATAAACACCTGCGCATTCATTGAAAGCGCAAAAAAGGAGTCCATCGACTCCATTCTCGACATCGCATGGCTCAAGGAGCACAATAGCCTCAAGGGCATCGTTGTTACAGGATGCCTTGCAGAGCGCTACCGTGAGGAGCTCCTTTCAGAGCTTCCCGAAATCGACGCTGTTCTCGGCGTTGGCTCCATCCACAACATAGTGGATGCCATCGACTCCGTATTCGAGAAGTCCGAAAAGAAGTACACATCCTTCGAGGACAAGGAATCCCTCAAGCTCGGCGGCGACAGAATCATCACAACAGGCGAGGTTTTTGCCTACATCAAGATCTCCGAGGGCTGCAACAACCGCTGCACATACTGCGCTATCCCCTCTATCCGCGGCAATCTCCGCTCAAGAACTATCGAGGATATCGTTGAAGAGGCTAAGGGTCTCGACGAAATGGGAATCCGCGAGCTTGTTGTTATCGCTCAGGACACCTCCGTTTACGGTCTTGACATCTACGGCGAGTATTCTCTCCCCAAGCTTCTTCGTGCAATTACAGACAACACCTCTATTCCTTGGGTGCGTGTTCTTTACTGCTATCCCGACAAGATCACAGACGAGCTCATCGCTGAAATGCGTGATAATCCCCGCATCGTGAAGTATCTCGACCTTCCCATTCAGCATATTTCCAACCGTATGCTTACTGCAATGAACCGCCACGGTGACCGTGCTTGCATTGAGGATGCAATCGCACGTCTTCGCCGCGAGATTCCCGACGTTGTTCTTCGCTCCACAGCCATCGTTGGCTTCCCCGGCGAGACAGAGGAGGACTTCGAGGAGCTTTGCCGGTTCATCAAGGACGTTAAGTTCGAGCGCTTTGGCGCATTTACATACTCCCGCGAGGAGGGAACTGCGGCATACGACTTCGAGGATCAGATCGACGAGCAGACAAAGCAGGACCGCCTTGATATTCTCATGCGTGCTCAGCTTGACAACTCCGAGGCATACAACGAAAAGCTTGTAGGCAAGGTTCTTCACGTTCTTTGCGAGAGCTTTGACCCCGTATCCGAGGCTTACGTTGGACGCAGCTACCGAGATGCAGTTGATATCGACGGTAAGATCTGGTTCACATCCCACCGTCCCGTAGCGGAGGGCGAATTCGTTGACGTTCGCATCACAGAGGCTATGGACTACGATCTCGTTGGCGAAACCATCGTATGATAGAGCTTTCCACCCTTTTTTCAGGCTCAAGCGGTAATTCCACCCTTATAAAGACTGAAACCACCTCAATTCTCATCGATGCAGGCAGAAACTGCAAGGCTGTTTGCGAGTCTCTCGCAAAGCTTGGGATGACTCTGGACGATATTTCTGCAATCTTCGTCACCCACGAGCATTCCGACCATATTTCTGCCCTTGACGTTATGATGAGAAAGAAGGCTATACCCATTCACGTCACGGAGCCCAGCGCAAGAGAGCTTTGCAGAAAAAGAAGCGCTGCGGAATGTGCCGTTATCCACCGTGAGCTTTCCTTTACGGTTAAGGTTGGCGACCTTACGGTCACATCCTTCCCCCTGCCTCACGACAGCGCCGCCCACGTTGGTTATATCGCAAAATGCGATGACGGCGACTGCGCAGGCGTTGCAACGGATATGGGATACCCAACTCAGATGTGCTTTGACAACCTCAAGTGCTGCCGTCAGGCAGTTCTCGAGGCAAATCACGACCCGAAAATGCTTGCAAACGGCCCCTATCCCCGCGCCCTCAAGGAAAGAATCCGCTCAAAGCGCGGACATCTTTCAAACGGAGAGTGCGCACAGCTCATTCTCGGACTTTGCGAATGCGGAATGGAAAAAATAATGCTTGCCCACTTAAGCCTTGATAATAATACTCCCGATTGCGCAAGAGATACTATTAAAGATAGTCTTGAAGCTTACGGAATGAGCGATAAGGTCACCCTTAAGGTAGCCTGGCGCGACGGCCCCAGAACACTTTAAATAGGATTTGCAAAACCTTTTTTTGAAAAAAAGGTTCTGCACTCCAAAAAACTTCAAAAAGGAGTTTTTATAAAAGTTTTCGTCCACCTTTTTCAAAAGGTGGCGCAGTCAAGAGCGCGGAGCCCTTGTCGCCTCCGCAGAGGCGAAACACCTTTTGCCTTCCCGGATTGCAAAGGGAACCTTTGCTCGCCCACCGCTTGTGGGCGAAACATACTAAATCCTTTAGGATAACTTTAATATGCTTAAACTTAAATTCATCACCGTCGGCAGCCTTGCGGAAAGACATTGGCGCGAGGCTTGCGACGAATACAAAAAGCGACTTTCTCTCACCTGCAAGGTAGAGGACTGCGAGCTTAAGGAAACAAAAATTGCAAAAAATCCCACAGACGGAGATATTGCAAAGGTCCTTGAGGACGAGGCAGACAGAATACTTGCCCAGATTCCCCCGAGAGCATACACAGTAGCTCTTTGCATCGAGGGAAAGCAGCTCTCCTCAGAGGAGCTTGCAGCCCTTCTTGATTCCAAGGCTTGCGAAGGATATTCCGATATATGCTTTATCATCGGCTCCTCCCACGGCCTTTCCGACAGGGTAAAATCCGCAGCAAACCACAGAATGTCCATGTCAAAGCTCACATTCCCCCATCAGCTTGCCCGAGTTATGCTTTTCGAGGCAGTTTACCGAGCAGGGGAAATCAACAGAGGCACGAAGTATCATAAGTAATAGGTGAAAAAATGAAATTTTCCGAATTTATAAAGCTGAATATTATAAAGCGCTTGCCCGCAATTATTGCCACGGGTGTTATTTCTGCGCTCTTTTCGCTTTACTATATCGGACTTTTAGATGTTTCCTTTATCGAGCGTCCTGACGACTGGAAGGATAATATCAACATTTTCTCAGAAATTATGAACGGCGAAAAGCCTAAAGATGAAGCTCCCGAGGATGAGGATAAGCCTGATCCCGAGGAAAACAAGCATGAAAACAACGTTACTCCCAACAAAAAGCCTGACAGAAAGCCTGTTACCGGTGCACCTCAGATGCCTACCTTCAAAACAGTTGCTGAAATGAAGGGTGAGGGCTATTATCTCACAGATAAGGTTTTCGATGAAAGCTGCGTTTTTGCAAAGCTTACCCCCGAATATGCATGGCCCGATACCTTTACCTCCTCATGGAAGGCTTACGATAAGGAAGTAGTTACTCATTACGAGGACGGCACCGAATCCACGGTTGAAACTGTCCGCTATTCGGGCGAGCGTGCAGCTCTTGAGCTTTATATGGGCTATATTATCTATGATAATAACGGTGAGCTTCTTCTCATCGGTCCCGACGGAGCTGTTCTTACAAAGTATAAGGATACTGAATTTATCCCCGCATATACCCGTGACCTTGAGGGTCGCCCCCTTTTCTATAAGAAAAAGACAATAAAAGAGAAGTATCCCACAGTCCTCGGCAAGGAGGATGAAGACGGCAACAAAAAGTGGGATAAAACTGCAGAGCTGAAGATCGAGGACCGTGAGTATTACTACCTTGCAAAGGACGGAAAGACCTTTAAAAAGGCAGAATACAACGATGCAACGGACAACAGAGGTCTTTATTTCGATTATCCTACCTACTACGGCTCTACAGACTCCAAATTTTCCAGATATTACCTCAATACAACCAAGTTTTTCACTACTCTCAAGGGGGAGACATCTGTCATCGACGACGTAAGATGGACCTTCTCCAAGGATAAGCTTGATCTTTCCCTCTTCAAATTTGACAGCCAGGGTCTCCTTATCACAGATATTGAAGAGGATAAGAAGCCCAAAGTCGAGCTTTTCCCCTATACACACGCATATAACTATTCCGAAAAGTATGCAACCGTATTTATGGACATTGACTGGTCATACGATCACGATATGGAGCACGACGGAATAGATGAAATAAAAACATATGATATGACAACAAACGAGCTTCGCGTTATTGATGAAAAGGGCGAGGTTATGTTTGAATCAAGAAAGAACTTCTTCTCCGAGCTCAAATGGACAGCCCACGAAAAGTATTCAAGACCCCTTCTTTCCGGCATTGATTCTCTCGGTAGCTACTATTTTGACCACGGTCTTATGCGCCTTCGTATTCAGTCTTGGGACTGCTACTATCAGGCTCAGTTCGACACTGTTAAAATCGTTACGGATGAGGACGTGCTTGTCCGTCCCAACGGTGAAATTTTCACCTTGCCTACAGGATATAACCTTGTTTCCTACTCCGACGGAATCATTCTCCTTGAAAAGGACGGAAGCTATGGCTATATGAACTACCTATCCAACTGGATTCGCGACCCTTATCTCCTTGATGCCAAGCCTTTTCTGGAGGGTGTGGCAGTTTGTAAAAACTCCGAGGGATACTACGGTGTAATCGATACAGACGGAAATGCCGTTATCCCCTTTAACTATCAGTATATTTCAAATATTTCCGGCGGCACTATCGCAGCATACAACGAAACAAGCGGCTGGACAGTTTATCAGAAGCTTACTAAATAAAGAGTGAAATAAAAGGAAGTTTATGTCACAGTATAGTTATGACGTTATAGTAGTCGGTGCAGGACACGCAGGAATTGAAGCTGCACTTGCAACGGCTAGAACAGGTCTCAAGACCGCACTTTTCACAATAAGCCTTGACTCAGTTGCAAATATGCCCTGTAATCCTTCCATCGGTGGTACAGGTAAAGGACATCTTGTATTTGAAATTGACGCACTTGGCGGTGAAATGGGTTACCAGGCAGATATAGTAACCCTTCAGTCCCGTACACTTAATACAGGTAAGGGTGCTGCTGTGCGCTCTAAAAGAGTACAGGCAGACAGACAGGCTTATTCTGTAAATATGAAGAAGCTCCTTGAAAAGCAGGAAAATCTTTACCTTATCCAGGCAGAGATAGGTGATCTTCTTATAGACTGCGCAGGCTCAAAAAAGCGAGTTTGCGGTGTAACAGCCTTCCCGGGCGGTGAATATACTGCAAATGCTGTAATTCTTTCTACAGGAACTTATCTTGGCGGTCTTACCCACGTTGGTGACGTGACCCGCAGATCAGGTCCCGACGGACTTTTGCCTGCTGAGGGACTTACAGGACAGCTTGAAAGCCATGGAATCCGCCTTATGCGCTTTAAAACGGGAACACCTCCCCGTATCCGCCGTGATTCCATAGATTATTCTGTTCTTGAAAGACAGGATGGGGAGGAAGTTATAATCCCATTTTCTTACAGAACGCCCAGAAATTACCTTTCCAACCTTGTACAGTTACCTTGCTATATTACTTACACCAATAGTGAGACACATAAGATCATAAGAGATAATCTTTACCGCTCACCTCTTTATTCAGGACAGATCCACGGCACAGGCCCCAGATATTGCCCCTCTATTGAGGATAAAGTAGTAAGATTTGCAGAAAAAGAGCGTCATCAGCTCTTTGCAGAGCCTATGGGAGTTAATACTGAGGAAATTTATCTTCAGGGCTTCTCATCATCTCTCCCCGCAGACGTACAGTATAAAATGCTCCGCAGCCTCAAGGGATTTGAGAATGCTGAGATCATGAGATATGCCTATGCTATCGAATACGACTGCGTTGATCCTACACAGCTTTATCCCACTCTTGCATTCAAGGAACTCGGAGGTCTTTACGGTGCGGGACAGTTTAACGGCTCCTCAGGCTATGAGGAAGCTGCAGCACAGGGTCTTGTAGCAGGTATCAATGCTTCCTGCAAGCTCCGCGGTCTTAAACCTATGATACTTCCCAGATATACCTCTTATATCGGCACTCTCATTGATGACCTTGTAACAAAGGGCACAAACGAGCCTTACCGTATTATGACAAGCAGAAGCGAATACAGACTTCTTCTTCGTCAGGACAATGCAGACAGAAGACTTACAGAGTTTGCAAGAGAGGCAGGTCTCATAGATGATGAGCGCTACAGTGCCTTCTGCGAGAAAATGAGACTTGAAAACGAGGAAACACAAAGACTTTGTTCAGTAAACGTTTCTCCTACCTCTGCAAACGAGGTTTTGCGCTCACTCGGACAGACAGAGATATCCTCAGGAGTAAAGCTTGCGGATCTTCTCAGAAGACCGGGTATTACCTATAATGACCTTGCTCCCATCGATCAGTTCAGACCTGAGCTGACTGAAGATATTATTGAAACAGTAGAAACAGAGATTAAATACGAGGGCTACATCAAAAGACAGCTTTCCGAGGCTGAAAAGCAGAAAAAGATCGAATCCCGTATGCTCCCCGAGGATATTGATTATACTAAGATCAAGGGACTTCGTCTTGAAGCTGCACAGAAGCTTCAGGAGATCAGACCTGCATCTCTCGGACAGGCAGCACGTATCTCGGGAGTTAATCCTGCAGATATATCAGTTCTTGTAATTTATCTTTCAATCAGACCCGACGAAAACTAATTGTTTCACGTGAAACAATTTTAAGAAACTTAAACAATAATGTTTCACGTGAAACATACGTGAAAATAAAATTACTGTCGAGCTTCGAAACTATATGTGCTGATTTAGCACAGAATGGAGATTAACATGGCTAAATACAGAAGAGACAGAGTTAACGATGCAGTTGCTCTTGAAATGGTAACCATCCTCAGAAACGTTAAGGATCCCAGAGTATCCGGATCATTTATAAGCGTTACTGGTGCAGACGTAACACCTGACTTTAAATATGCAAAGATTTATTATTCAGTTCTCGGTATAGACGACGATCCCGAGGCAGCAAAGGAAATTGCAAAAGGTCTTCGCAGTGCACAGGGATTTATGAGAGGTCAGCTTGCTAAGTCCCTCAATCTCAGAGTTACACCTGAGCTTACATTCGTACCCGACGAGTCTATGAAGCGCGGTGTTGAAATTGCAGCTATGATCAACAAGCTGGAGTTTACAGACGAGGAAGAGGAAGAAGTCGATGAATAATGCGCTTTATAATGCTTTAACAGCAAAGGATTGCGCAGATAAGCTGATAAATTTCGTAAAAGAAGGTAAAAAAGCATTAATTATAGCCCACAGAAACCCCGATGGGGATGCTGTGGGTTCAGCTTTTGCGCTTAAAATGATATACGAGACACTTGGGGGCAAAGCATACACAGCATGCGCACATGAAATCCCCAACTACCTCAAATTCCTTGAGCTTGGTAAAAATCAGCTCTTAACTGAAATACCCGAGGATTATGATATTATAATCACTGTAGATACTGCTGCGCCTACACAGTTTGGTGATCTGGAGTATCTCTGCAATAAGGTAGAGTTTGCAATAGATCATCACGCAAGCTGCACAGAATACAGCGATTCATACCGTGACGGCACAGCATGTGCCGCAGGTGAGCTTATTTTTAATATCTACGAGTTATTAAAGGCAGAAAATGCAATAAACGAGATTCCCGATGTTGCAAGACTTATCTATGCTGCAATAACTGCAGATTCCGGCTCATTCAAATACTCAAATACAACAAAAAACACACATCTGACAGCTGCAAAGCTTATAGATATTATAAACAGTGATACTTCAGGCATAAATACTGCGGAAATAGCACGTCTTATCCATGATTCACAGAGCTTAAGCGATCTTAAAGCTAAAAAGCTATGTATCGAGTCATTGAACATAACTGATGACGGAAAAATCGCATATCTGTGCCTTGAAAAAGAAATGTTTGAAAGGGAAGGTCTCTCCGAGCTTGATTTCGGAGCATCCGTAGACATTCCCAGATCCATCGAAGGAGTCCTTGCTGCATTCGTATTAAAGGAAGGCTCACCAGATGAGGAAACAAACAAAAAGAAATTCCGCATCTCCGCTCGTTCAAATTGCAATATAGACGTAGCAGAAATTTGTGCAAAATTCGGAGGCGGCGGTCATGCAAAGGCTGCCGGAGGTGCAATTTTCGCAAACGATGCAAAGGAAGCCACAGAAGCCGTACTTGCAGAGTTTATTAAAGCCCTCTGATGAAAGGAAATTATAATGGGCAGAAAAGATAAAATCGACATAGCCACAGGTGTTATCGTCATAAACAAGCATGAGGGTGTAACAAGCCACAGAATCGTACAGATTCTCAGAAAATTCTTTGATACACCCAGAATCGGACATACTGGTACTCTAGACCCCATGGCAACCGGTGTTTTACCTATCCTTGTAGGCAGAGCTGTTAAAGCATCAGATTTTCTTGTTGCAGAAGATAAGGAATACATTGCTGAAATGACCCTTGGTGTACGCACGGATACTGACGATATTACAGGCGAAATTCTTGAAAAATGCGACGAAATACCCTCAGAGGACAAGGTTTTAGAGGCAATTTCTTCTTTTATCGGAGAAATTGAGCAGATTCCTCCTATGTACAGCGCAATTAAGGTAGGCGGAGTTAAGCTTGTAGACCTTGCAAGAGAAGGCATTACCATCGAAAGAAAGTCAAGAAACGTAAAAATAAACTCAATTGAAAGCGAAAAGATCTCCGAAAACGTATATAGAATGAGAGTTTCATGCTCAAAGGGTACCTATATCAGAACTCTTTGCCACGATATCGGCGAAAAGCTTGGCTGCGGTGCTGCAATGAGCGCTCTTCAGAGAACAAAATCCGGAAGCTTTACAATAGAAAATTCCTATACCATAGAGGATCTTGAAAATCTGACAATTGAAGAAAGAGCAAAGCTCGTTATGCCTACAGAGGAGCTTTTTGTGGATTGTCCCGCAATTGACGTTAACGATTTCTATGCAAAGCTTATCCGTGGCGGCACTGAGCTTTATCAGAAAAAGCTTGGAACTTGTTATGAAATAGGTCAGTTTGTAAGAATTAAACACAATAATGTATTTATTGCTCTCGGTCAGATAGGTGAATACGAGGCAGGAACTGCAGTAAGACCTGTTAAATTATTTGTATTATAAGGATTATTATAACAATGTTACGTGAATTACTTTTTAATAACAGAAGCCTCAGAAGCTTTGATCCTTCAGTTAAAATCACAAAGGAAGAGCTTCTCGATATGATCGAATGCACCCGCCTTTGTCCCTCATCCGCAAACATTCAGCCCCTCAAATTCCGTCCCGTTTATAAGAAAGAGGAATGCAAAAAGGTATTTGCAGGTACAAAATGGGCAGGATATTTAAAGGATATGGAAATTCCTCCCAAGGGATGCGAGCCCGTAGCATACATAATCGTTATGCAGGATAAAAACGTATCTCAAAATACGGCTCCCTTCATGAAGGATACGGGTATTGTTTCACATACTATCCTTCTCAGAGCATGCGAGATGGGATATAACGGCTGCATGATCGGCTCCTTTGATAAGGATATCATCACAGATGCGCTTTCGATCCCCGAAAACTTCGAGATCACCCTGGTTCTTGCCATGGGTAAAGGCAACGAAAAAATTGAGATCACAGACAACACGGGCGACGTAAAATACTACCGTGAAAACGGTACTCACTACGTTCCAAAAAGAACAATGGAAGAATTAATAGTTGAATAAAAAATACGGTTATGGCGCTGCCATAACCGTATTTTTTTATTTTGGAAATGAACGTCTTGAGGACCTTATCACAGCTTTTTATCTTCCTTGTCACAATATGCTTTTTTGTCCATTTTAACAGCCTTTAGGGTGCAAAAATTATCACTTTTTGTTATCATAAAATGTGCTTTAAGCACTTGTAAAATATGGGCGTTTGTGATATAATTTTGAGTGGATTATAATATAATATTGAAAGAACTTTTATTCACCTAAAATCGTCATTTAAAGACACTGAGGCGGATAAAATTATCGATACAAAGCTTTGAAAGGACAGTCAAATTTATGGACGGATCAACACCCAAAGAGCTTGTTATGTTCTTCGAGTCCATTTATGCGATGATGAGAGAAAAATCCACAATGTCTGAAACCGCATTTGAGCTGTGGTTCAAGGATTTTCATCTTATCTCCATAAGTGATGACAAGGTTGTACTGGCAACTCCCGACAATATTAAAAGAAAATTTATCGTAGAAAGATATTTTTCCCTCGTTGAAGAAAGCGTTTTTGATGCACTTGACTACAGACCCAAGGTTGAGATCATCTGCGACGGCATCAAGGAATTTTCAGAGGCTATGCCCTTAACCAAGGTAACTCTTTCAAAAGGAAAATACGGCACTGAAAATACTGAGGAATATGATACAGATCTTCAGTCCACAGGTCTTAACCCCGAGTATACCTTTGAGAATTTCGTAGTAGGCTCCTCAAACCAGCATGCACATGCATGCTCCGTAGCAGTAGCAAACGACCCCAGCGGAGAGATCGATTATAACCCTCTGTTTATCCACGGCCCCAGCGGTCTCGGAAAAACTCACCTTATGTATGCTATCGCAAACGAGGTACACAAGCAGGACCCCAACAAAATCATTATTTGTGTAAAGAGTGAGGAATTTCTTAACGAGATGCTTGACTGTCTCGCAAAGAAAAACATGAAGAAATTCCGAGAGAAGTACAGAAAGGCTGATATGCTTCTCATAGATGACGTTCAGTTCATCGCAGGTAAGAACACAACTCAGGAGGAATTCTTCCACACCTTCAATACTCTCTATGATGCAAAGAAGCAGATAGTACTCACATCTGACCGCCCTCCCAAGGAAATGTATACCCTTGAGGAGAGAATCAGAACAAGATTTTCACAAGGTATTATAGTAGACGTTCAGCCCCCCGAATACGAGCTTCGTCTTGCTATTCTCAGAAAGAAGGCTGAAAAGGGAAATATCAATATTCCCAATGACGTTATTATCTTCCTTGCTGAAAGACTGAACTCAAATATCCGTGAGATCGAGGGCGCACTTAAAAAGATCGGTGCAGTATCTCTCATATCCGGAAAGCCTGTAACTCTGGAAATGGTTAAAACCTCCATTCCCGATTATTTCAGAGAAAACAAGCCTGTTGCAGAGACTGTTAACAATATTCTTGAGGTAACTGCAAGAAAATACGACGTATCCGTTGAGGCAATTCTCGGAAAGAGCAGAACAAAGGTAATAAAGACTGCAAGAAACGTATCTATGTACGTAATCAAAAAGGTTCTTGATCTTTCTCTCGGTGATATCGGTAAAATGATGGACCGCGACCATGCAACAGTCCATTCCAATATCAAAACCATAGAAACTGAAATGAAGACAGACGATAAGCTCAATAACGATATTTTTGAGATCATGCAGGAAATCAAAAGCTGATTTCAACAGCCCAAAACGGGTTTTCAACATAGAAAAAAACATGACTGAAAACCTTGTTAATTTGAGGTTGAAAATAACGAAAAATGCCCGAATTACAGCGGTTACGGCTTATCAACATACTTTTCAACAACCTGTTGAAAACTCATTCGAAAGTGTAAAATACCGGTTATCAACATACTAAACCCTTGTTGAAAAAACAGCGTTTTTCAGAAAAAGGCAGTTTATCGTGTATGAGCACCCGAAAAGGGAAACCGGTATTGGAATTTTCAACCACAGTCAAAGCTGTCTCAAATGAGAAAAAGGAAAACTTTTCATGCTTATCCCTTTAGTATCAAGGGATAAAGCATTTTCAACAGTTTCAACAGCCCCTATATCTATTACTATTTTTTATTTATATTATTTATTATTCTATTATATTAGACGCGGTCACCTGATGACTGTAAAATTACAGTAAAGGAATCGATTAAAATGAAAGTTATTTTTGACAGAGATAAATTACTTGCCTCCCTTGGCCCCGCTGCAGCTATCGCTCCCGGAAAGAAGACCATAGCTTCCGTAGAGGGTATACTCTTCGAATGCCCCGGCGATATGGACGGTACATGCCGTCTCACAGCATACGATATGGAAAAGGGTATGCGCACAAACGTAGAGACAAAGTTTATGACAGAGGGAAGCTTCATCATAAACAGCCAGAACATTCTCCAGATCGTAAGAAGCATGCCTTCCGGAGATATTACAATTGATATTGACGATAAGAACCGCGCAAAGATCACAGGCGGCGGCGGCTTCTTCGAGATCGGCTCTCTCCCCGGAGAAAGCTATCCCAGCCTTCCCCTCCTTTCAGGTGATAAGAATTATACTATTCCTCAGTATATTTTCAGAAGCCTCATTTCAAAGACGGCATTTGCAATCGATCAGAATTCACAGAAGCCCATCTTCAACGGTGTATACTTCGCAATTGAGGACGGAAAGCTCAAGTGCGTAGGCTGCGACGGCAACAGACTTGGCTACGCTGAATATGAGATCGGCTCCGATGCTCCCGAGGCATCCTTTATCGTTCCCGGAAAGATCCTTTTCGAGCTTATGAAGATGATCCACGATACAGAGGACGATATCACAATCTCCCTTGCAAGAAAGCACTGTATTTTCAAGGTTGGCGAATATACATATTTCTCAAGACTTATCGACGGCGAATATCTCAACTACAAGAGAATCATTCCCGATGAATTTGAAAAAACAGCATACATCAATACAGATATGATGCTTTCCGCAGTAGAAAGAGCATCCATCGTAACAGAGGATAAGCTTGGCGGAAGTTCTGCAAAGACATACATCAAGCTTGATTTTGAAGAAAAGGTGCTTAAAATTTCTTCTGCATCCACAGGCGGCTCCGTATACGAGGAGCTTCCCATAGCAATGACAGGAGAAAATCTTATCATCGCCTTCAAGTGCCGCTTCCTTCTTGATGCTCTCAAGGCTTCTGACGGCTGCAGCACAGTTAAGTTTAATATGAACGGACCCCTCATGGGAATCTGCATTGAAAACGGCGAGAGCGAAGAATCCGCGGAAAAGAACCCCGTTAAGTATAAGCTCTTCGTAATGCCTCTCAGAATGAACGGCAGATAAGAGGGGGAACGGATGCAAAGAACTTTTTTGTAAAAAAGTTCTCTGCACTCTCAAAAAACTTTGGGAAAAAGAGATTGGTTTAGTTTGGGTGCGAATTTAACGACCGAATAAAAAATCAGCTTTCCCGGCTCTCTCTCAGGAATGTTCCATTCCTGACGGAATTACAAAAATTTCGCCGCCCTTCGGGCGGTTGGATTTGAAGTATTGCCCCTAAGAGGCATAATGCCTCTTACGAGGATTGCTTTAAATTTAAAAATTAAACCAAAGAAAATCTCCTCCCACTCCGTAACAGAGTGGGCAGGGGAAACCAAAAATTAAATCCGCAGGCGCAGCCTGCGGCGAAAATTTGGAGAATTATGTTTTTACACGCAGGATCAAATACGGTAATAAAGAAAAAAGATATTATCGGAATTTTTGATATAGACTCACAGAACACCCCGGAAACAACAAAAGAATTTCTGCGCAAGTGTGAAAAGGAGGGCCTGACAGAAATGGCAGGCTACGACTTGCCGAAGGCTTTTATTCTTACAAACGACAAGAAAAAGGACAAGGTCATTTTCACCCACCTTTCCGCTAAAACCTTAGAGGGAAGAGCAGAGATACCTTTAACGTGATAAATGCAAAAACTTTTTTGTAAAAAAGTTTCTGCACTTCAAAAAACTTTAATAATATATAACCTTTTATAAAGTACTTTTGCTGCTTTTCTTTCACTCCATGCTTAAAGCTTGAAAGATGTAAGAAATGATAGCATTAACATAAAACTAAGAATATACATAACCTTTCATAAAGTTCTTTTGCTACTTTTCTTTCAAGAAAAGTAGAGAAAAAAGGAGATAACAATGTCAGAAGAAATCAAAAACGAGGTTCAGAGCCCCGCTTATGACGAAAATCAGATTCAGGTCCTTGAGGGTCTCGAAGCTGTAAGAAAACGCCCCGGTATGTACATCGGTACAACCTCTCTCGGCGGTCTTCACCATCTCGTATACGAGATCGTAGACAACTCCATCGACGAGGCAATGGCCGGTCACTGCGACCGCATCGACGTAACAATCCTTGAGGACGGTACTCTTGCCGTTCAGGACAACGGTCGAGGCGTCCCCAGCGGCGTTCACGCAAAAATGGGTATTCCTACCCTTGAGGTAGTATTTACAGTCCTCCACGCAGGCGGTAAGTTCGGCGGTGAGGGATACAAAATTTCCGGCGGTCTCCACGGTGTAGGTGCCTCCGTTGTTAACGCTCTTTCCGAGTGGATGGAGGTAGACAACTGCCACGACGGCAAGAGATACCAGATGCGCTTCGAGCAGGGTAAGACTGTGGGCGAATTCAAGTGTGTGGGCGAGGCAGGAGACCGCAAGGGTCTTTACGTTCGCTTCAAGCCCGATGCAACCATCTTCGAGGATACAAACTTCGATTATGCAACACTTCAGAAGCGTCTTCGTGAGCAGTCCTTCCTTAATGCAGGTATCCGTATCACCTTGACTGACCTTCGTCCCGGTCATACAGACTCCGAGGGCAATCCCCTTCACGATGACTTTATGTACGAGGGCGGTATCAGATCCTTCGTTGAGTATATCGGCAAGAACAAGGGCGAAAAGCTTCACCCCGACGTTATTTATATGAAGGCGCAGAAGGGCGATATTACCGCTGAGGTTGCTCTTCAGTATAACGACAGCTACAACGATCTTATCGTTACCTTTGCTAACAACATGTCCACCATCGACGGCGGTACTCACGAGGTAGGCTTCAAGACTGCTCTCACCCGTGCCATCAACGATTACGGTAAGAAGTGCGGCATCATCAAGACAAACGATGACAAGCTTTCCGGCGAGGACGCAAGAGAAGGTATCTGTGCCGTTGTATCCGTAAAGCTCCCCGACGCTCAGTTCGAGAGCCAGACAAAGGCAAAGCTTGGTAACTCCGAGATCAAGACTATCGTAGACAGAATAGTTTACCAGAAGCTTGAGGAATATTTCGAGGAAAATCCCGCAACAGGTAAGCTTATTATTGATAAAGCGCTGACAGCAAGCAGAGCACGAGAGGCTGCAAAGAAGGCACGCGAGCTGACAAGAAGAAAGAACGTTCTTGAGGGCTCCACCCTTCCCGGTAAGCTTGCAGACTGTCAGGACAGACGTGTTGAGTTCACAGAGCTCTACCTCGTAGAGGGAGACTCTGCGGGCGGTTCTGCAAAGAGCGGACGAGACAGCCATTTCCAGGCTATCCTTCCTCTCCGCGGTAAGGTACTTAACGTAGAAAAGTCAAGACTTGACAAGGTTTATGCAAACCCCTCCATCATTCCTATCATCCAGGCTCTCGGATGCGGAATCGGTGATGATTTCGATATCAAGAAGCTTCGCTACGGCAAGATCATCATCATGGCCGATGCGGACGTAGACGGTTCACATATCAGCGTTCTTCTTCTCACATTCTTCTTTAGACATATGCGTCCCCTTATCGAGGGAGGCCACGTATACCTTGCTCAGCCCCCTCTTTACAAGGTTTATAAGGGCAAGCACCAGGAATATGCCTTCTCCGATGCTGAAAGAGACGCTATCATTGCAAAGCTTGGCGGCAATGCTGATGCTGAGCGATACAAGGGTCTTGGAGAAATGGATGCAAGCCAGCTTTGGGAGACCACAATGGACCCCGAAACAAGAACTATCCTTCGTGTTGAAATGGAGGATGCCATCGCTTGTGATGAGGCCTTCTCACTTCTTATGGGTGACAAGGTAGAGCCCAGACGTGAATTTATTGAGCAGAATGCCCGCTTCGTAGAAAATCTTGACGTCTGATGAAAATTATAACAGTAACACTTAATCCTTGTATAGACGTGGACTATAAGCTGACGGCCCCTTTTCGTGCAGGCGAGCTTAACCGCGTCCCCGCCCCCGCAGTACAGGTTTGCGGCAAGGGCATAAACGTTTCAAAGGCTCTTTCAAAGATGGGACGCTCAAGCGTTGCAATGGGAATTTTCGGCACAGACGGCTCCGAAGAGACCCTTCGCAATATGGGATTTGAGGTTTCAAGCGTCATCTGCCCCGGAAGTCTTCGCAGAAACACCTCTATAATCGACTCAGAGGGTGTACAAACGCAGATAAACGAGCCGGGTATCAACGTTACAGAGGACAAACTTCGTGAGTTTATAGGACTTTATAAGTCAGAGCTTAACTGTCAGGGCGGCTGTGTAGTCGTTCTTTCGGGCTCAGTTCCTCCCGGAGTACCCAAGGATATATACAGAAAGCTTTGCACGATTGCAAGAAACGCAGGAGCATACGTTATCCTCGACTGTGACGGAGAGGCCCTCAAGGCAGGAATGGAAGCAATTCCCGACCTTATAAAGCCTAACCGCGAGGAGTTTGAGGAGATAGACGGAAAGAAGCTGGATGGCGAGGGCAACACTCTTCGCGAAAATGCGGCAAGAGAAGCTCTCAGATTCCATCTGACAAACCATTCCTCCGTTCTTCTCACCCTGGGTGAGGACGGAAGCGTATATGCAGGCCCCGAGGGCTGCTTCCTCTGCGAGGCAAGAAAGGCAGAAATTAAGACCTTCAAGGGCGCAGGCGACAGCTTCCTTGCATCCTTCATCCTCCACCACATCGTTGAGGACAAGGACTGCGAAATGTCCCTCATTCTTGCAAGCGGCGAGAGCGCTAAGTATTTATCGGAGTGAGGAGACGATGCAAAACCTTTTTTGGAAAAAAGGTTCTGCACTCCAAAAAACTTCGTAAAGAAGATATTTTAGAATTATAATTACACAAATCAAATTTAGGTTTGTGCAAGATTATAGAATTTCGCCCACAAGCGGTGGGCCGACCATGGTAGAAACCTTCGGTTTCTACGCGAAGAATCTTCGATTCTTCCAGGTGCCCTTTGGAATCCGGTAAGGCAAAAAGGGTTTCGACCTCTGCGGAGGTCGATTTAGGG
>JAZRRC010000114.1:0-10486 GCA_045650355.1 Candidatus Avispirillum sp.
GACCCCTTTGACTACGATGATCTCCCCAAGGAGCCCTTCAGCGTGGTTAAGAGCCTTGCTCTTTCCATTATCATTGGATTCGCTTTTGCACTTGTTATTGTTCTTATAATGAAAAGTCAGCTTAAATCCGTACGTTTTCAGGATAACGCCTCTGAGTACGTAAAGCGCGGCAGTATGAACGTTACTCATTCCCGCGACCTTTACCTCTACTCACGAGTGACAAGAACACCTAAGCCAAAGGACAGCGGCTCAGGCACCCACCGCTCTTCCTCCGGAAGAAGCCACGGCGGCGGAAGCTTTAAGTTCTGACAAAAAACTAAAAAAGGAGTCACAAAAGAGATTACATCTCTTTTGTGACTCCTTTTAATTTTCAATATGTATCATAAAAGCACAGACAGTCTCATCCGACACCTACACGCTCTGCTTCATTGCTTCAAAATAGCCGTCAAGAGCCTTTTGAAGGCATTCAGCGGCATTTTCCATGGCATAATCGACACCTACACCATCGCTTATTGAAAGGGCGCAAACGCCCTCAGGGAGGCTTTCTGTTTCATTCGATCCGCAAATCACTATGCAGGGCTTTTCACCCGCTCTTGCAATTACTCCTCCAACGGCTTTGCCCATAAAGCTCTGAGAATCCAACTTTCCCTCGCCTGTTATTACTATATCCGCCTCTGAAATATACTTTTCAAATCCATACATATCAAGAACAGTATTTATACCGCTCTTGACCTTTGCACGAAGAAAGGACATGGCTCCAAAGGCAATTCCACCTGCAGCACCTGCACCGGGAGTAGCTGATTCATCCTTTCCCGTTACCCTTCTCACAACCTGTGAGAGCCGCTCTGCCCCATTCTCAAGCCTTTGCACAGCCTCGGGGGATGCCCCCTTCTGAGGGCTGAAAACTGCAGCGCAGCCCTTTTCCCCGAGGAGAGGATTCGTTACGTCGCACATGAGGACAAAGTCTATATCTCTGTATTTCGAAAACTCAAGATTATACTCAATATCTTCAACTCTTGAAAGATTGCCACCAACGGGTGAGAAATGATTGCCGCTGCTGTCAATAAACTGAACGCCCATAGCACTGAGCATTCCTGCACCCAAATCGTTTGTAGAGCTGCCTCCAAGGGTCAATATTACCTTTTTGACTCCCTTGGCAACAGCATATGCTATCATCTGTCCCACACCGAAGCTTGACGTTCTTTCGGGATTTGCCCTTTTTCCCGCCAGGGGCAGACCTATGGCCTGAGCACTTTCTATGATGGCAGTATTACCCTTATCTACAAACGCAACAGACGCTTTCACAGACTTTCCGAAGGGGCCCTCAACAGTTATGCTTTCAACAACGCCGCGCATAACCTTTGCCATAAGGGATGCAGTTCCCTCACCGCCATCCGCCAAAGGGAGCTCCCTCACAGTACAGTCGGGGAATGCACGCTTTGCAGCATATCGCACAATTCTGCAAATTCTCTCTGAATCAAGGGTTCCTTTAAAGGAATCGGGAGCAACCAAGATATTCATAAATCCACCGACTTTCTATATACTTTATAGTAATTATACCATACTTTTCGTAAATTTCAACAGCGTTTTTGGTACTATTGCTAAAATATTTTTTTGGCGATTAATATAACGGGATTATGTATGCAGAATTGTTGACAAATCTTTCAAAATGGTGCAAAATATGAAGGAAGCTTGATCGAAAGCTTCAAAATCCACTGTGGAGGTGAGCTTTATGGCACGCAAGCACGAACAGGAAAGAAACGAAGCTATAAAGAAAATGATAGTGGACGCAGCCCTTCAGATCTGCATCGAGGACGGCTATAAGGAAGTTACCGTACGCCGCATCGGAGATAAGATCGGGTATTCTACAGGTGTTATTTATTATCATTTCAAGGATAAGCAGGATATTATAGACTGTCTCGATTTGCGCCTTGACGAGGAAGCATACAATACAGTCTCTTCTTTGATCGACCCTGCAAAGACTCTTCGCGAGAATCTTTCTGCTCTTTATGAATACACCTGCAATCTTGCTTACAACAATAACGAAGCTTACAAGCGCATCTTTGCAGTAAGCCGCATTGAAGCAAATGATTACACAAGACAGACATGGCTCAAGATGTTTACAGAATGTCTCACCGCAGCTGCAAACAACGGAGAAATCAAAAGCGACAACATCGAGATCACAGCAAAGTGTGTCCTCTCTTACATAATCGGCTACAACCTTCTCTACCTTGAGATCGAAAAGACTGATTACGAGACCGCTATCGCAGAAAAGGATGTTGTTGTTGACGTAATTATTAAAGGACTTATAAACGTATAAAAAAGAAGCACCTATCGGTGCTTCTTTTTTTATTGCATTTACACGCTATGATAGATAAGATAAGTAATTTTCTTGATCGCAAAGTGTAAAACAAAAACGATCAGCAACACTTTCAGTATCAACACAAGTCCTGTTACCATTGAGATATTTCAAAACAGTACAGAACAAAGCCTTGAAATCTATTGCTTTACACTCATCACACATTTTATCATAGATTTCCAAAATATTTATTTTTTTCTTATCATCAATAATTTCTATACTCTTCGGATTGTAACAAAGATACAAAAAAGATATGTTTTTATCAGTATATTCTTTGAGTATAGCAGTTGCGACAGCAAGCAAATGGCATATCATTTGCTTGATATCAAAATACGATATTTTTATTCCATCAACTGAAAACACAACATTCAGCTTATCGTTTTCATCCTCAATAGTTATATTCAGATTATTGGAAGCATCATCGTTGATATAATTATATAATTCTTTGTATTTCTTTTCAATCAAACGAGGCTTTTTACCGTAAGGCTCGCGACATTTCGCTTCTATGAACACAAGCTCATCTGCTTTTTCAAGATACCCGTCCATATTAGCAATACCACCTACGGTTGTAGGAAACTTATATTCAAAGTGAATCCCCGGAATATCTTTACTGAGATTATAAATCATCCTGCTTGAAGAACCAAAACAGGCCATTTTAGGAGGATAACTCCCCTTGGATTTCATTTCACCACCTGAACCCGCTTCATATTCTTCAAATGCTGATTTATGATTGTTCTCCATGTCTGCTTTGAAAATTTCCCAACTATCATTGTCAATGTAATAAGGATAAATTTTGCCGCCATCTACCGAATATGCACCTTCAAGAGTACCTATTTCATGTTTTTTTATTGAAAGATCCAATGTTCTTTGCATATCATTCTCCTTTACTTTTTGCACTCTACAAAATTCTTAAACATAATTATCTTACCTTTTAAACACATTATTCAAAACAAGCCATTATCACTGTTATAGCAATAATGGCTTGTTCAATTTTCAAAGATTAAAATTAGAGAGATTGGTTTAAGCTTATTTATGAACCATAAAACAGTATCACAAAATGCTCCTACATTTTTTAAATCTCTCCGCAAAGGCGGGCTGTGAGGAAGCGCTTGAACTTTTCCTTATCGCCCCACTTGAGTGCTACCGTCATATCCTTGCCGCGCTCAGGGTCGATGAGTGTCTGTGCGTTATCATTTGCATAGATGGGAAGATTCTCATAATAGAGATTCTCCTTTGTGAAGCAAGCATATACGCCAACAGTATCAAAGAGGGCGCTTGAGCCGCCGCCGTTATTCCACTCGATCTCCTTTGCCCAGATATCTACGTTCTCGCAAAGAGCCTTGATGATGGGATCCTTATCAGCGCAGGCACGGATCTTTCCGAATGCCTCTGCATCAAGGAAAAGGTTACCTGTTACGTCAAGGGGAAGAAGCTCAACGGGAAGATCAGAATCTACAAGAGCTGCATTCCAGGAGTCCTTATCGCACTTTACGTTCCAGTCAGAGCCAAGGGGAGGATACCAGCCAACGCAATGGCCGTTATATATTACGCCACCGATTGCGATAACCTTACACTTCTTTGCAATACGGGGGTCAATTGCATATGCATCAGCAAGGTTTGTAGCCGCACCGATAACAAGAACTGTGATCTCCTCGTCGGAATCCATAATATAGTCAACGATCGCCTGTGCTGCATTATCCTTATAATTAGGATAGCTTGCAAGATCAAAATCGCCGATCCAGCTTTCCTGATAGCGGGGGTCCATATCTGTAGCCTTACCCTTTGCTACAATAATATCGTCTCTTCCGCATACTGTGAGGAATTTAGCTGCAAGACGAGCCTGATACTCAGTGCCGAATCCGTTAACACTGACCATCTTAATATCAAGCTCAGGACTCTTCAGTGCCATGGCAAGAGCCCAAGTATCATCGATATCGCTTCCGATATCTGTATCAAAAATTACGGGAATTGATTTAATCATAATTTCAAAGTCCTTCCATATAATATATTATTTATATAATACCACATCAATTCCAAAATGTACAGTTGTTTTTCATTTTTATCGTGATTTTTTATAAAAAGCATTGACAATTAGTACCCATTGTGCTAAAATACCACCAAAGCAATGATAGGGATCACGCTTCAATCCCTTGGCTTTCAGAGATGTGTCGG
Source organism: Candidatus Avispirillum sp. (assembly GCA_045650355.1). Lineage (GTDB taxonomy): Bacteria > Bacillota > Clostridia > Oscillospirales > CAG-272 > Avispirillum. Next base: position 4,532 of record JAZRRC010000114.1, read on the forward strand.
TCGGTGCAAGACACAAGCCAACGAGAAGCTACTCCCCCTTGAGCTGTCGGCTGAACTTACAGTAGGCTTGACCGGTTTCCTCCGTTATCATAGGATCGGATATGTAGTATCCCAAAGTGGGCTTTATGCCAATAAGAGTGGTACCGCGGAAGCTATGCTTTCGTCTCTTGCAAATTCTGTGCAGGAGCGAAGGCCTTTTTTATTTCTCCTGCAAATACCACCACAAAAGAAAGGTTCCCTGTTATGAAACTCGCATTTTCCACCCTCGGTTGCCCCGACTTCTCCTGGTCCGATATTTATGCAATGGCAAAAGACTTCGGATTTCAGGGCTTTGAGCTTCGCGGTCTCGGTGACAACATTTTCTCAGAACACGCTGAACCCTTCAGCGCTTCTAATATCGACACAACAGTAGCTAAGCTCAGAAAGCTGAATCTTGAGATTCCCTGTCTTTCCTCTGGCTGTGCTCTCCGCTTTGAGGATAAGAGAGCGGCAACTGTATCAGAGCTTTCCGAATACATCGCTCTGGCTTCACGCCTTGGCGCTTCATATATAAGAATCCTCGGTGATCTTACTGCCGAGCCTACCACAGATTTTGATGACAACATCGTTATTGAAACCTTGAAGATCCTTGCCCCCGTTGCTGAGGCGGCAGGTGTTACTCTTCTCGTTGAGACAAACGGTGTTTACACAGATACAGCACGTCTTGCAAACGTCCTCAACACAGTTGCAAGCGACAACGTTGCAGCTCTCTGGGACGTTCATCATCCCTACCGCTTTGCAGGTGAGTCTGCGGCAAAGACTGTTGAGAATCTCGGCGCATACATCAAGTACACTCACATCAAGGACTCCGTTATGAACGGTGATGTCGTTGAATACAGAATGATGGGTGAGGGCGATCTTCCCATCGAGGACTTCATGAGAGCGCTCCGCTCTATCAACTACGAAGGCTACGTTTCTCTCGAATGGCTGAAGAAGTATATGCCCGACCTCCAGAGCCCCGGTATCGTATTCCCCCACTTTGTAAACTACATGAGTCAGTTCCAGGGCTTTACAAAGGCGACAGGCAGACTTCAGACATCATGTGACGGCAAGGGTCAGTACATTTGGCCGAAGGAAACACTTATTGATTACACATTCCCCCAGATACTCGACCGAGTTTGCGAGGAATTCCCCGATCAGTATGCCTTCCGCTACACAACTCTTGACTACACAAGAACATACCCCGAATTCCGCGATGACGTTGACAACTTCGCTCGCTCTCTCATTGCCATGGGTGTTAAGCCCGGTGATCACGTTGCTATCTGGGCAACCAACATCCCTGCATGGTACATCACCTTCTGGGCAACTGTTAAGGTAGGCGCAGTTCTCGTTACCGTTAACACAGCATACAAGATCCACGAGCTTGAGTATCTGCTCCGCCAGTCTGACACACATACTCTCGTTATGTGCGATTCTTACAAGGATTCCGACTACGTAAAGATCGTAAACGATCTTCTTCCCGAGCTCAAGGATGCCAAAAAGGGTCAGCCTCTCCATTTCAGAAAGCTTCCCTTCCTCAGAAATATCATCACCTGTGAGTCTACTCAGCCCGGTTGCTGGAACTGGGAGGAGGCTCTCAAGGCAGGCGAATCTGTTCCCGTTGAGGAGGTATACCGCCGTACTGCAATGATCGACAAGCACGACGTTTGCAATATGCAGTACACCTCAGGTACAACAGGCTTCCCCAAGGGCGTTATGCTCACACACTACAACGTTGTTAACAACGGTAAGGCCATCGGTGACTGCATGGACCTTTCCACAGCCGACAGAATGATGATCCAGGTTCCCATGTTCCACTGCTTCGGAATGGTTCTTGCAATGACTGCATCAATTACCCATGGTGTTACAATGAGCCCCATTCCTGCATTCTCCCCCTCCAAGGGTCTTGCTTGTATCACAAAGGAAAAGATCACCGCCTTCCACGGTGTTCCCACAATGTTCATTGCGATGCTCGGTCATCCCGACTTCAAGAACACTGATTTCTCCCATATGAGAACAGGCATCATGGCAGGAAGCCCCTGCCCTGTTAAGGTAATGGAGCAGGTTATCAACGAAATGAACATGAAGGATATCTGCATCACCTACGGTCAGACAGAGGCATCTCCCGCAACAACAATGTCTAAAACAACAGATACTATTGAGACCCGTGTAAACACAGTTGGCGGTCCTATCTTCGGTGTTGAATGTAAGATCGTTGATCCCGAGACAGGCGAGGACCTCCCCGACAACTGCGACGGTGAGTTCGTTGCACGAGGCTACAATATCATGAAGGGCTACTACAAGATGCCCGAGGCTACTGCCGCTGCAATCGACAAGGATGGTTGGCTCCACACAGGAGACCTTTGCCGCAGACTTCCCGACGGAAACTACAAGGTTACAGGCCGTATCAAGGATATGATCATCCGCGGCGGCGAGAACATCTACCCCAAGGAGATAGAGGACTTCATCTATACTCACCCCAAGGTCAAGGACGTTCAGGTTATCGGTGTTCCCGACAAGTCATACGGCGAGGAGATCATGGCCTGCGTTATCCTCAAGGAGGGCGAGACCTCCTCAGAGGAAGAGATCAAGAAATACGTTCTTGACCAAATGGCAAAGCACAAGGTTCCCCGCTACGTTGCATTTGTTGACTCCTTCCCCATGAATGCTGCCGGAAAGATCCTCAAATACAAGATGCGAGAGGAAGCTGTTAAGCTTCTCGACCTCACAGATGCAAGCAAAATAGTTACAGCATAATAAAAAAGGCAATGCGTTTGCATTGCCTTTTCTTTATTATTATATAAAAGAAAGACCGCTACGAGAGTAGCGGTCTTTTACTTTTAAGCTTATCAGCCGGCATTCATGATGTTGTTATATGTTTCCTCGCCGTATACGCTGATGCAGTACTGCATCCACTGATATGCGATAGAAGCATCGGGAATCCAACCGTTCTCCTCTGTTCTGTTAAGAGACTTATCAGCTGCAGAGGGGATATATGTGAGCTTCTTGAATGCATCGAAATTCTCAACTTCTGTCTTGAAAGTTGAAACTGCTGCCTTGAACTCCTCAGCTGTCATTGCTTCCATTCTTGAATAAATGCTTGCACTGAGTGCATCGAGGCTGTCGAAGAGCGCTCTGTTTCCAAGATTGTAATAAACAGGTCCAGTCTTAGCTTCGTTCTTTGTGGAAAGGAAGTAATATGTTGCGGGGAGATAAGACTCGAGGTTCTGCTCCTTGGAGCTTTCCCACTCATCAAGGCTTACACCGAAATCAGGATATGTCATGTAAACATTACCTGTATCGAAAATGTTCATCTTATAAGTGATATCAGCCTCGCTCTTGGATGTATCGAGCTTAACGATGATATCCTCGTTCTCTTCGTCATACTTCCAGTGTGTGCCCTCTACACCATACTGAAGGATAGTGCGGAGCTCTGTGCTTGTATTGAGAAGAGTTACGATTTCCATAGAACGGGAGAGGCTCTTGGAGAAAGAGCTTACTGCGAACATACCCTGTGTATAGTCAGCAGCAGAACCCATGGGCTTCTTGAATACTGTGATGTGGTAGTCATCCTCGTACTTCTCGATTTCCTCAGCTGTACAAGTAATGTAACCAACACCGAACTTTTCGGGAACAGTTTCAGATGTATTTACATATCCCTTTTCCTTAAAGGTCTTATAGAGATAGTAGTTATCTGTGAAGTTGGAATAGGAGAAGATGTTATCAAATGTAACGTCCTCGATGGGAGTTGTGTCATATACACGGGATGCAAGAACAGAGAACTTGGAAACGTCACCTGTTCCGTTCCAGTACTGATAGTAGCTGGGGCTGTACTTACCGTAAAGGGGAGTTACGCCGGGGTAATATGTTGCAACGTCCTCGATGAAGCCCTTGCAAGCCTCAAGGCTTGTAAGAGTTGCGGGATCAAGATATTCGGACTCAACGATATCCTTGTTTACAAGGAAGTATGTAAATTCGCCAACAGCGTGGTTGTTGGGAACTGCATATACGCCGCCGTCAGACATCTTAACTGCATCGATAAAGTCTGTATAGATGTAGTTGTTGAGAATCTTGGAAGAACCGCTGAACTCCTCGTTAAGATTCTGTACATAGAGATTATCTACATAGTACTTGTAATCGTCCATACCGTGTACAAGGAAGATATCAAGCTGGTTTCTTTCCAGGTTTGTATATCCTGTTGCACCTCTTACTACAAGGCTGTAGTCACCGTCCATGTTGGGGTTAACGTACTCGGTTGTTTCCTCAGCGAGTGTTTCACCTCTCTGAGCAGCTTCGATCTGCTCCTGTCTCTTTCTCTTAGCTTCCTCTTCCTCTTCGATGATACGCTGCTCAATGGTCTTAAGACGATCCTTCATTACAGCATCGTATTCGTTCTCGGGGATAGCATAAAGCTTAACAGCAGTATCGAACTCAGACTGAGTTACGGAGTTGATAGCTGCCTCTACGAGATAAAGCGCTTCCTCTGTTGTGCTTTCGTTTGTAGGCACCCAAAGGCTCAGCGTCATGCTGGTACGGGTAGCGCTACCGTTATCGGTTCCTGATGTATCGGTGGATGTTGCATCACCGCTGGCAAGAGAGCAACCGGTGCTCATAAGACCGCCAACAAGCATCACTGCGCAAAGCAAGATACACACAAGCTTCTTTTTCATTAGGGAATCCTCCTCTAGGCGTAATTACGCATCATTAACATTAATATTTTACAACAAAGCTTAGTTTATGTCAAGTTTATTTTCTGCCCCTTTGGGCGTTTTTCCCACGGCAAAAAATACATTTTCCGCTACAATCACTTTTTGATTGTAGGAAACATACACACAAGCCCATTTCATTTGTGACATTTGGCAATTTTTATGTCAAAAAGTACAAAAAATGCTTTATTTGTTTAGCCGTTCGGTCACAAAAAAATTAACAATTTGGTCATTTCCCGACAACCGTATTATCAGGAATCAAGGAAGTCCTTGAGACGCTTGGAACGGCTGGGATGACGAAGCTTTCTGAGTGCCTTTGCCTCGATCTGGCGGATACGCTCACGGGTGATATTAAACTTCTTACCAACCTCTTCGAGAGTATGTGTTCTGCCGTCCTCAAGACCGTAGCGAAGCTTAAGAACCTGATTTTCACGGGGAGTGAGAGTATTGAGAACCTCTCTGATCTGCTCGCGGAGCATTGCATAGGATGCTGCATCCTGAGGAGCGGGAGAATCATCATCGGGAATGAAGTCTCCAAGGTGAGAATCCTCCTCTTCACCGATAGGTGTTTCAAGAGATACGGGGTCCTGAGCGATCTTCATGATCTCACGAACCTTCTCGGGAGACATACCGATCTTCTCTGCAACCTCATCAGCAGAAGCCTCGTGACCAAGCTCCTGAAGAAGCTGACGCTGATAGCGGGAAACCTTATGTATGGTTTCCACCATATGAACGGGGATACGGATTGTTCTTGCCTGATCTGCAATAGCACGGGTGATCGCCTGACGGATCCACCATGTTGCGTATGTGGAGAACTTATATCCCTTTGTATAGTCGAACTTTTCAACTGCCTTCATAAGGCCGAGGTTACCTTCCTGAATAAGATCAAGGAAGAACATTCCCTTACCTACGTATCTCTTTGCGATACTTACAACAAGACGGAGGTTTGCCTCGATGAGCATCTGCTTTGCCATCTCATCGCCGTTAGCCATTTTCTCGGCAATCTCAAGCTCCTTATCTGCATCGAGAAGAGAAACCTTACCGATCTCCTTGAGGTACATTCTTACAGGGTCGTCAATTACAAGACCCTCCTGCTGAAGCATCTTTTCCATGTCCTCAGCGCTTTCAAGCTGCTCTACCTCAGTCTCAATATCCTCGAGCTCTGCGGGATTCTCATAGCTGATGACCTCGATACCGTTTGCCTCAAGCTGATCGTAGACCTTCTCGATCT
>JAZRRC010000115.1:0-6167 GCA_045650355.1 Candidatus Avispirillum sp.
GCGAAGCGCAAACATCACTTCGCCGAAGGCGAATCGACAGGAGGTGGCAGTATGGCTAAGTCAGTAAATGAATATTACAGCGAAAAAATGCAAAAGCTGTTGGAAATGCAAAAGAATAATCCACAGGCGGCCCTGCCTCCCTCAACAACCGTGGGAAGCGCATCTCCTGCGCCTCAGGGCGGCAGAGGCTATTACGATAGCTTCCGCTCCCGTGTGGATGCCGATAAAAAGGCGCCTCCAACTCAAGGTCAGAAAAGACAAGCCCCGAGAAAGAAACCTCTTGAAAGAACGGTTATAGACGATATCCGTGAGGGTAAAAGACCGAGAACACGATCACAGGGTGCCGGTGATGGTAAGCGTCATGAACCGCCTTACACACAGAAGAGAAGACCTCGTGTTGCTCCGGAGCAGACTGCTGAGGATAAGTTTGCAGAGTCAGTAAAGCAGCTTGAGGCAATGCAGACCGCAAAGAGAGCAAGAACTCTCCGTAAGGTCAGGGATATGACTATCTCTATCGGTCTTATTGTTGCGGTGTTTGTTGTAATGTGTATCGTTGTATACAGGCTTTTGTTCGTTATAACCGATATTAAGGCTGAAGGAAGCGAGGTATACAGCTCCGATGAGCTTGTTATTGCATCCGGCGTTCATAAGGGAGACCATCTGTTTTCTTTTTCGTCAAAGGAGCTTTCCAAGCTTATGACTCTTCGTTGTCCCGAAATATCTGAGGTAGACGTTGAGAGAACACCTCCCGGAACGATCGTTATGAATATAACAGAGGAAAAATCTACTTTCTATGCGGATTTCTACGGAGAATACAGACTTCTCAGCCCATCTCTCCGAGTGCTCAGCTCAGTAACCGAAGCTGATGCAAAGGAAAAGGGATGCGTTAAGCTGAAGCTTCCCGACGTAAGTAACGCAACTGCGGGCCTTGTACCCGAGTTTTCCTCTGTCAGAGATGATAACTATATTTTTGAAATATGCGCAGCTCTTGAAAGCTCTCCCCTTGCAGACAGAGCGGGAAGCCTTGACGTCAGCGATAAATATAATATCGTACTGACGGTTGATTCGAAATATATCATAAAGCTTGGCAATAATGAGAGTATAGAAACGAAGCTCAAGATAGCCAATGCCGTGCTTGAGGACGAAATGTTCAAAAAGGATATAAAGGCAACCATCGACGTGACAAAGCTTTCCGAAACAAGCGTTGTTGTTGACGAGGGACTTAAGGTAGAATAGGGCATATAATCTTTTGCAATTGCATAAACAAAGGTATACAGACAACTGCCGAAAATCACCGAAAACGTATGATTCACAGCGTTTTCGGGGATTTTTTGCAAAAAAATAAAATAAATTACAAAAAAGACTTGAAAAAATAAAAGAAACAGTATATTATATAGTGTGTATGTAGTGTTATTTCGGCGTTTCATACATAAAAGTAAGCTGAAATTTAAGAAAAATGACAAGGCGAAAGCCGAATAAAAAGACGGAGGATTATAGAAAATGCCTTTTGAACTTGACGAAACATTTGAAAGTGGCGTAAATATTAAAGTAGTCGGCGTAGGCGGCGGCGGAAACAATGCTGTTACACGTATGATCACATCCAACGTGCGCGGTGTAGATTTTATCGCCATCAATACAGACAGGCAGGCTCTTCAGAAGTCCGCTGCAACAAATAAGATCACAATCGGTGATAAGATCACAAAGGGTCACGGCGCAGGCTCCAATCCTGCAGTTGGTGAAAAGAGCGCAGAGGAGAGCATTGAGGAGATCAAGACAGCTCTCGCAGGCGCAGATATGGTATTTATTACCACAGGTATGGGCGGTGGCACAGGTACAGGTGCAGCTCCCGTAGTAGCAAGAGTAGCAAAAGAGATGGGTATGCTCACCATCGGTATCGTAACAAAGCCTTTCGCATTCGAGGGTAAGAAGAGAAAAGAGCAGGCTGATGCAGGTATTGCAGCTCTCAGCCAGTATGTTGACTCTCTCGTTATCATCCCCAACGAAAGACTCAAGCAGGTTTCCGATAAGCCCATCACAATGCTCAACGCATTTGAAATCGCAGACGATGTGCTCAGCCATGGCGTTCAGTCCATTTCCGAGCTTATCAATGTTCCCGGATACATCAACCTTGACTTTGCAGACGTAACAAGCGTAATGCAGAATGCAGGCTATGCTCATATGGGCGTAGGTTATGCTACAGGTAAGGAAAAGGCAGAGCTTGCAGCAAAGGCTGCTATCTCCAGCCCCCTTCTCGAGACATCCATCAGCGGTGCTCGCGGTATCCTTGGTAACATTACAGCATCCCCTGATATCTCTATGGAGGATATCGATATCGCTTGTACAATGATCGCAAACGAATCCCATGAGGACGCTACAGTAATCTGGGGTGTTGCATTCGATCCCGCAATGGAAGATGCAATGAAGATCACAATCATCGCAACAGGCTTTGAGAAGGAGAAGGAAGGATTTGTATCTGCAATTCCTCAGTCCGCTCCCGCACCTGCTCCTGTTCACACAGTTCAGCAGAGAAGACCTGAGCCTGCACCTGCACCCGCACCTGCTCCTGTAGCAGAGAGTGCTGATGAGATTTCTGACGATGATCTTGATGAGCTTCTCGGAATGTTCGGTAGCAAGGAGCGCAAGCCTCAGGAGCCCGCTCACACAGACTACCCCTCCGGTCTCAAGCGTTATTTCTAAGTTAATAAAAAGCACCTCGTTTGAGGTGCTTTTTTTATCCCTTCAGGCCACCGACGGAAAGTCCCTCGGTGAGCTTTTTTTGTACGAGGATATATAGTATCAGTGTAGGCAGCATAACGATAACAAGCCCTGCATACATCCTTCCGTACTGAGCGGCAGCATTTTGCGCCTTCATCAGATTCATAAGTCCGACAGGGAGGGTCTTTGTGCTCTCATCGGTCATCAGCGTAATTGCAATGATATACTCATTCCAGAAGGAAAGAAAATTGAAGAGAATAACTGTGATAACAGCGGGGCGTGCCATGGGCGACATTACAGTGAGCATTGTTCGCATATAAGAGGCACCGTCAACGTATGCAGATTCCTCATATTCCTTCGGCAGGGAAGAAAAATATCCCGAAAGAAGATAAACTGTAAATGGCAGAGCAGTAGCTGCATATATGACGGAAAGCACGATATGGTTGTTCAGAAGCAGAGGTGCGCCAAGCAAGGAATTAACGTCAACGAGCATAAGAAAAATGGGAACAACCAGATAGCTGACGTTAATGAAAAGCCCCGCCATAAAAAGACTCCTGATAAAGCTGCGCCCCTTAAAGGAAAAGCGGGATAGCGCATATGCACAGGGAAGAGCAGTTGCCAATAATATTATAATTGAAAGGGATGTAACAATAACGGAATTGAGAAAATAGCTTCCCATATGAGCGTTTTCCCAGGCATCGCTGAAATTTTGAAAATTAAGCCCCGACGGCAGCTTCCAAGGGTTTTCGTAAAATTCTCGGTTTTCCTTCAGCGAGGCAAAAAGCACCCATGCCACGGGTATAAGAATAGATACAGCTATGATGATAAGAGTAAGGTATATAAATAAACGGTAAAGTGTATCGCCTGAAAAAGCTTTTTTCATAATATACCTTTCTGAACGTGATAAGTTGGAGGAGGACGGATGCAAAGGACTTTTTTACAAAAAAGTCCTTTGCATTATCACTCTTTTTCTCTCGTTATAAAATTCACCGTGGCGGCGAGGGCGAAGGAAAGGATAAACACAACGGTGCCTATTGCCATGCCGTAGCCGTAGGAGGAATTGGTGTATGCCTGCTTATACATATAGCTGAGGAGCACCTCGCTTCCTCCGTCGGGTCCGCCGCCCGTCATGGCTCGGACAAGGAGAAAGCTGATATTGATATTGCTTATAATAAAAAAGGTAAGAGTCGTTCTTAGCGTTGGCATGATGGAGGGGAGGGTTACAGAAAAAAACGACCGCAGCCGCCCCGCCCCCTCAAGGGATGCCGCCTCGTAAAGGCTGTTCGGCACCTGAGCCATTGAGGACATATACATAACCATATAGTATCCCACCGCCTGCCATATCATGGCGATGGCAACGGAGAAGATAACGAGTGAGCGGTCACCCAGCCACAAAATTTCGTGATTGTCTGAAAAGAGAGAGATAAAGCTGTTGAGAAGTCCTCTTTTGGGGTCGTAGATTGCAGAGAAAACTGCGGCAATAACAACGGTTGAAAGGATATTCGGGATATACAAAATGATTCTGAAAAACGTTTTTCCCCGAAGCCGCTCCCGCACAAGCACCTCGGCGCAAAACAGCGAAAGCACTAAGGTAACAGCGCTGACAACGATGATGAGAAAAAGAGAGTTTCTTAGAGAATCAAGAAACCGTCTGTCCCCGAAAAGTATTTTATAATTTTCAAGCCCCACAAAGGTTTTTGTGGCGGAATATCCTCCCCACTTGAAAAGTGAAACGTTGAAAATTGAAAGGGTGGGGTATATAACGAATACAGATAGTAAAAGAAGTGAAGGAAAAAGGCAGGCCGCAATAAATGCGGCGGTGCCTTTTTTTCTTGATGATGTTTTCATTTAAGAGCTTTTCTCAGCTTTTCGCTGTCCTTTGCTACTGCCCTTCTCCAATCCTCTGTGGTTTTGTCTCCAAGAACAACGCTGTTGTAGGTTGAGAAAAGAGTTTCCGTAATGCTAACGCCCTCCACAGGCTCCGTTGCTCTGAAGCCTCCCATAACAGCTTTGGCTCCCGAATCGTAAACGGAGTAGAAAAGACTGTTGTCGCCATTTACAAAATCCGATGCGTTTTTGATGGGCTGCACAGCACCTGATTCTGCAAAAAATCCTGCCGCTTCATCGGAGTAGAGATATGCGAGAAACTCCTTTGCCATTTCTTTGTTTTTTGCTTCTTTGGGAATCCAGCCCTGCTCAAAGAATGTGAAGGAATAACGGTCGCCTCCCTCCTCAATGGCGGGAAGAGCTGTGAATCCCCATTTGAAATTCTTGTCCCTGGGCGCATCCTTCATTTCCTCAACAACCCACGTTCCGTTGGGCATAAACAGCGCTTTGTTGTCAAGGATAAGCTGCTGATTTTTCAAGAAGTTATCGCTTGTTGCATTGGCTACAGTGGTGGGCTCCATATACTGAGCGAGCCTTTCCATAATGGCAAAGACCTCCTTTGCCTCCTTTGTGTCCCATACACCCTCATCGTATGACATACAGCGGTCAAAGAAATCACTGCCGCCCGCCTCTGCCAACAGCGCATACATGAAAGAATCAAAATATCCTACGGTAGGATATGTGAAAAGATATATACCTTCCTTTTTTGCCCTGTCACCAAGCTCCCACATCTCGTCCCAGGTTTTTGGCACCTCCCAGCCCCTTTCTTCAAAAAGCCCTGCATTGTAAAAAAGTCCGCAGGGGGAGTAGAACATGGGAGCAAGATAGGTCTTTTTGTCGGAGTAGGGGTTTGTTGCAAGAGTATCTGTAAATCCGGGAGTCAGCTTTTCTTCAACTGTAACAGCCTCTCCGGGAATCTCTGCTTTCAGCACGTCATAAATCGGCTCTATGGCCTCTTCCTTTATGAGAGTTTCCGTAAGACCTGCTTCTCTTCCCGTTGCAAGATGAACGTAGTCGGGCCAATCGCCGGACTTCATTTTTGAGCCTATAACGTCCTCAAGATTTTTCTCGGCAGTAAGCTGAACGTCGATGTCGGGGTAAAGCTTTTCGAATCCTGTGCTGACCTTGTCCCACATTTCGGAGCCGTATGCAGATTCAAGAACTGCTACCTTCAGCACCTTTTTGTCGTTGTCCCCACCTTTTCGTGCACATCCCGAAAGGGAAGAAAGGATGAAAACAAAAGATAAAATGAGAGAAACGATACGTAAGCTTTTTATTTTCATTAATAATACCTCCAATGCTTGTTTCATTAGTTTTTCCTGAGTATTGGAACAATATACAGCTGATGAAATTTTGTGTTTGTATTGAATTTATAAAAAAAGTATGATATACTTGTAAAATAATAATAATCCCTAAAGAGGTAAAGCTGTAATTATGAAAAATATTGCAATCCTTGGCTTCGGTGTTGTCGGTGGCGGTATTACTGAGGTTATTGATCAGAACAGAGAAAAGCTCATTTCTTTTGTGGGCGATGATATAAACGTAAAGAAGATCCTCGATCTTCG
>JAZRRC010000116.1:0-3461 GCA_045650355.1 Candidatus Avispirillum sp.
ACGAGAACTTCCAGCCCACTCCTATCACCACCAGCTTTGACAGCGCTATAAATCAGCTTGACACCGACCTTGTACGCAAGGTAAAGGAATACCTCGCATTCCGCGCAGGTATGCAGGAGATATTCACTTATCCCTGGATGACCGATAACTTTGTCAGCGCTATTCTTCCCGACACTGACGGAGTGCTCGCACTTTCCACTCCCCCCTCACCCACAGAGAAGTATCTTAAGTCTACTCTTCTTCCCAACATCTGCAAGGCTGTTGTTAAGAACGAGAGAAACTTCGATGAGTTCGCTATCTTCGAGGAAGCGCAGATCTTCCGTGATACCGACTACACCTCTCCCTATGCAGAGGTGGAGAAGCTTCCTTATCAGCGCAAGCATCTTGGCTGTGCATTTGCAGGCAAGTCCGATGATATTGCAACTCTCTTCAGACGTGCAAAGGGCGTTATCGAGGATATGCCGAGATACACTCATATGGAAGGCTTCACATTTGCTAAGGTTGAGAAGCCTTACTGGGCAGATGAAACCGTATGGCTCAACGTATTCCTTGGCGACAAGAAGATCGGTGATATAGCTCTTCTTTCCAAGAAGGCGGCTCTCGCGTGCGATATCAAGGTGCTTTCTGCGGTGCTCGTGGAGCTTGATATGGATTCCTTCGTACCCTTCAAGTCCAGAACAAACCGCTTTGTTCGTGTTCCCGAATATCCTATGAACGAGTATGATATCTCCTTCCTTGTTGACTCGAGTGTTAAGTGGAGCGAGATCACTGCGGCAGTTCTTCCCAAGAAGTCTGACGACAACCTTCTTCGCGACGTTTTCTTCGTTGATGAATATAAGGGTAAGCAGATTCCCGAGGGCAAGAAGTCTATTACTCTGCGTCTTGTTATAGGCTCTGGTGAAAAGACTCTTACAGGTCCTGAGATCGAGGCTGTTGCCAACAGTGCAAGAAAGAAGCTTGGCAAGGCGTTCGGTGCTGACGTAAGAACCGTATAATTTAATAATGATACAGAGGCGGCCCGCAAAAACGGGTCGCCTTATTTTTATGTTTTTAAAGTATATTTATGATAAAATATGAAAAAACGCCAAAAACCGCCAAAAGGCATTGACACAAATATAACATATTGCTATAATGTATATATCCTCACATGGGATAAACCTATTCAACAAAGGAGAAACACAATGAAAACCAGACTTTTAGCTTTACTTATGAACGTAGTTATGATGTTCTCTATGGCATCCTGCTTCGGCGGCCCCAAGCCCATGCTTGATTTCGATGATGCAAAGAAGAACCTCGAGGATGCAGATTATACTGTAAACGTTGTTGATGATGAAGACAAACTCGGCGTAGGCATTGCAAAGCGTTTGACCGCTACCAAGATGGATGAAGATGGCGAGGATGCAGATTATCTCTACCTTACCGAGTACAAGGATGCAAAGTTTGCGAAGCTTGTTTACAAGGCAGCAAAGGAGCAGTATGATTCCGCAGTTAAGAACTTGAAGCTCGAGATCGAAGAGATCGAGTTCATTCTTGAGAACTACAAGGACGACCTCAAGAGCGACGAGATCGATGAGTACGAGGATGAACTTAAGGACCTTCAGAAGGATCTTGAGGAATACGAGGAAGAGTATCTCTTCGGTATCAAGGGCAACGTTGTTTGGTTCGGTACTCTCAAGGCAGTTGAGGATTCTCAGGACTAATTCCTAACTTAAAGAATCAATATAATAAATAAAAAACGACCTGCAGGAATGCAGGTCGTTTTTTATGCTGTGCACACAAAAGATGCTTACACCGCCAAGGTGCGCAGCTTTTTCATATCGGTTATTTTTATTCCGCCGCGTGAGAGCTCGACGATGCCCTCGCTTGAGAAGTACTTGAGCATGCGCGTTACGACTTCTCGTGCAGAGCCCATGTATTTCGCTATCTGCTCGTGTGTCAGATGCACGGTGTCTGAGCCGCTATTGGAGATCTCGTCAAGCAGGAATATCGCCAGTCGCTTGTCCATACTCATAAAGAGTATCTGCTGCATTACCCACATAACGTCGGAAAAGCGAGCAAGCGCCGCTTCGAGTGCGAAAATTTTTGCTTCCGGACATCTTTCGGAGAGGGAAGCGTACGCACAGCCGCCGACTATGATACATTCGGAATTTTCCTCAGCATCGACAAATACGTCAAAGGTTATGTTATTAAGAACGCAGGACGCGGAGAGCATACACATCTCGCCGGGGAAGAGTCTGTAAAGCGTGATCTCCTTGCCCTCGTCGGAGAGAATATAAAGCCTGAGGCTGCCTGTTCTTATAAGTATTATGCCGGTACACTCGTTACCGTTATGAATATTTGTTCCTTTTCTGAAGGATATATACTGAGAAGAATTTATAAACGTGTCCTTTTCTGTTTCACTGAGAGCATCCCAAAACGGAAAATTCTCACGAAACAGAGCGACAAGGTTCTCATCCCGCATATCTTCACCCCCGTTATTATATATAATGGAAATTCACCTATATTTTACCACCAATGTTGTGCGGTAGTCAAGGAGAAAAAAGTTTTTTTCAAAAAATATCAGAAAGTGTGACACAGTCACAGAAACCGCCCAAGAAAACCTGTATAATAAAGTCACAAGGCAGACAGAAAAACAAAAAAAGATTGCCTGATGAAAGGAAAAATGAAATGAGTAAGAATAAATTTTATATTTGTGAAAAGTGCGGTAATATAGTAGAAATGGTTAATGCGTCCGGTGTTACGCCTCACTGCTGCGGTCAGAAAATGAGCGTTCTCGAGGCGGGAGTAGTAGAGGCGAGCAGAGAGAAGCACATACCCGAGGTAGAGGTTCTTTCTGACAGAGTAAACGTTGTTGTGGGATCTGTTGTCCATCCGATGTCAGAGGAGCACAGCATCCTTTGGATAGAGCTTGAGAGCGACAAGGGCGTACAGAGAAGGTACCTCAAGCCCACGGAAGCTCCCTCTGTAAGCTTTGCGCTTGTAGATGAAAAGCCTGTGGCAGTATATGCTTACTGCAATCTTCACGGACTTTGGAAAAAGGATATATAAAAAATTCAAGAACTGTCAACAATAACCTTAAAGGAGAAAAGCACAATGATGAACGAAAGAGTACACGAGCTTCTTAATCAGCAGATAAATAAGGAATTTTATTCGGCATATCTCTATCTCGACTTCTCAAACTATTTTGAGGAGCGTGGCCTTGACGGCTTTGCTAACTGGTATATGATACAGGCTCAGGAGGAGCGCGATCACGCGATGCTCTTCTATCAGTTCCTGCAGAACGAGTCGAAGAAGGTCACTCTCGATGCTATCGACAAGCCCGATAAGGAGCTTAAATCTGATATGGACGTTTTGCGCGCAGGCCTTGAGCACGAAAAGTACGTAACGTCACTTATCCACGACATTTACGCCGAGGCGTATGCGGCAAAGGACTTCCGCACCATGCAGTTCCTTGATTGGTT
>JAZRRC010000117.1:0-2399 GCA_045650355.1 Candidatus Avispirillum sp.
CCAAATAAATAGATGTTTTTTTAATAAATTTTTTGGTGCAGCTTATGCTGCGATTGCTGAATTACTCAGCTGCGGGAGCCTCTGCTTCTGCAGGAGCTGCCTCTGCCTCGCCACCATTCTGCTTGTCGATAACAGCCTGGAGACCAACTGCGAGACCTGTAAGGGGTCCCATAAGAGAACCGAGCATTCTTCCGAGAAGAACTTCCTTGGGAGGAATGCTTGCGAGCTCTTCAACTACCTTAACGTCAACAACCTTGCCGTCAAGGAAACCGCCGCGAAGCTCGAAAGACTCGATCTTGTCTGCATATTCCTTGAGAACCTTTGCAGGAGCGATCGGATCGTCATAGCTGATTGCGAGAGCGTTCATGCCTTCAAGCTCACCCTTGATCTCACCGAGACCTGCGATTTCTGCAGCACGGCCGATAAGAGAGTTCTTGATTACAGCATATTCAACGCCTGCCTTGCGGAGTTCAGCACGAAGTCTTGTGTCATCCGCAACTGTGATACCCTGATATCTAACAAGCACACCGGAAGCGGCACGGCTCATTTTATCAGAAAGATCTGCAACGACAGCTTTTTTCTGTTCAAGGATCTTTTCACTGGGCATTGTAAATACCTCCTTGTAATATTTGTCCGACAGCTTGGAAAACTAAAAAAACGTCTTTTCCCAAAAGCTCGAGAAAAGACGTGGATATATCATATATCTTGTCTCCTCGGCAGGAAAGCCTTCGCTTTTACCGTGAACCTGCTGTCTTTGGTGAACATATGGATTATAGCACTACCGACATTACTTGTCAATAGTTTTTTGAAAGTTTTTTAAAAAGTTTTTTATTCCATGTTATTGAGTCTCAGCTGACCGCAGGATGCGTCTATATCGCTGCCGAGACGGCGGCGGATAGTTGCATTCATGCCCTGATCCTCAAGCATTTTACGGAATCTCTCAGCACCCTTTCTGTCAGGTGCATCGAATCCCGTTTCATCTACCTTATTGAGCATAATAAGATTGATGTGGCTGGGGCCTCTCATTCCCTTCTTGAGAAGAGCTGCCAAAGCCTTTGCATCTGCCTCGCTGTCATTCTCACCGGAGATGAGAGTATACTCAAAGGATACTCTTCTTCCCGTTTCCTCAAAATACTCTCGGCAAGCAGAAAGCAGCTCTGCTATGGGGTACTTCTTGTTTACGGGCATGAGCGATGAGCGACGAGTGTCATTAGAGGCATGAAGAGAGATGGAAAGGGTTACGGGGAGGCCCTCCTTTGCCAGTCTCTTGATTCCGGGAACAAGTCCGCAGGTGGAAACAGAGATATGACGAAGGCCGATATTAAGACCGTTCTCGCTTGAAACGAGACGCAAAAATCTTACGGTATTATCATAATTATCAAGAGGCTCGCCGATACCCATCATTACGATGCCGCCGACACGCTCTCCCGTATCACGCTGAATTACAACAATCTGACCGAGAATCTCGGAGGCTGTTAAGTCTCTTGCACGGCCGCGAAGAGTAGACGCACAGAATTTGCATCCCATTCTGCAGCCTGCCTGACAGGAAACGCAAACGGTGTTTCCGTGCTCGTAGCGCATAAATACGCTCTCAACGCACTCTCCGTCTGTCATTCTCATCAGATACTTGACTGTGCCGTCCTTTTTGGAGACCTGCTTCTTTGCAATCTCGGGAAGGCGGTAGTCGCACTCCGCAGCTATCTTTTCACGGAAAGCGGCAGGGAGATTTTTCATTTCGGAAAGAGGTGCGCCCTTTTGCATCCAGCCGTAAAGCTGCTCTCCGCGAAACTTCTTTTCACCGAGAGACTCTGCAAGTGCACGGCACTCTTCAAGTGTCATTGAAAGAATATCAGGCTTTGACATCGCTCTCTCCTTTTCTCATTTTACAAATATAGAATCCGTCTGTTTTATCGGTATGGGGCATAAGTGTAAGAGAGCCTGAGCACTCTCCCTTCGCCCACTCAAAGGGCTCAAGAGAAAATTCCTTATGCTCTCTGAGGAACTTTTCGCAGACTGCGAAGTTTTCCTCGGGATTAAGTGTGCAGGTGGAATACACAAGCACGCCTCCCGCCTTTACGTACTGAGCGGCACCGCAAAGGACGTCGTACTGAATTGCGGGAAGATTATCTACTGAAGAAAGGTCTTTATATTTAATATCAGGCTTCTTGCCGATAACACCGAGACCCGAGCAGGGTGCATCGCAAAGGACACGGTCTGCTTTTCCTATAAGGTCGGGGTCGGGCTTTCTTGCATCCCTCGCTGCGGTTTCGATTATCTCGATACCCAGCTTCTTTGCTCCCTTATTAATTAAGGAAAGCTTATTCTCGTGTATATCAAAGGAGCGAAGGATACCGCAATTTTCCATGCCGATGGCAACAGCAAAGCTTTTGCCGCCGGGG
>JAZRRC010000118.1:0-4717 GCA_045650355.1 Candidatus Avispirillum sp.
ATGGCGGAATAATCTGCGGCAAAAAGCTCGCTTTTTTTAGCGCTCTCCGAAAAGCTGCGCGCTCTTTTGGCACCGCTGTTCACGGCCTCGATTATTGGGTCTATATTAAAGCATCGGCGGGCAACGGACTCGGGGACTATCTTTGCCGTGACGCCTCCGCTCCTGCAGATTCTGTATGCCATATTGGAAAACATTGAATCAACAGTCACGGCCTCTCTGCCGCTGCATTCCTTTTCATGGATACAGCCGATACAAAACCTTTCTCTTGCAGCAGTGCATATCCTGTCTGCCTCGCGGCTTGTGGGAAGGCGAAGCCTCTCTCCCACATCACGTATCATAGAAGCCAGAGATTCAAGAGCCTCTCCAAGCCTCGGCAGCCTTTTATCCTTTGCGGCATATTCTCCAAAAGACCCATGCTCTCTTTCAAAATCAAGAAAAGCGGGGAGCGACAAGGGCAGAGGCCCAAGGCTCACAAAGGGGGCTGCAACTGCAGCACCCAGGGCAATCTCGGGAATAACGTCGGACAGCGCCGACAGCCCTCCCGTAAACATTGCAACGACTGAGGATACTGCTGCTGCCGCAATAACGGCTGTTACACGGCTATACTCCCAAAAGAGAGAAGAAACAAGTCCCACAACTGCAAAGGCAGGGGCATATACCGTTCCTACTGCAAATCCTCCCGCTAGACCGACTATGCTTCCCATTGCCGCACCGCCTGCATATCCGAAATACAGAGCCACAAGAAACGCAAGCACCGCAACAAGAGAAAAGGGGAGCCCGACAAGGGACACTGCGCCTCCCAGCCCGAGAACAAGGACGAAAAGTCCCGCTGTTCTCTTTGATTTGCCGGCGCTCCTGTCTGCAAGAAATATGAAGGAGAGCGTTATGATAACAGCTTCTCCGATGCCGAGAAGAGCGGAAAACAGCCCGTAGTAAATGCTCTCGCTCTCAACTATGGCAATCACTCCCGCCGCTGCGGCACCTGCCGCTGCAACAACTGTCCTGATATATCCACGCTCTCTGAAAAGCCTTCTGAAAAGTGCATTTCTTTCCTTAAAATCTCCCTTGAAAACGCATACCCAAAGGCGAATGAGAAGTATCGACAGCAAAATCAGTATCTGCCACAATGCTCCCGTATCCATGGCAACGGTGCCGAGAACGGCTCCCGTAAAGGCAAGAGCTGTGGCAAGACCTCCCCCCGATGAGCAAAGAACGGCATAGCTGAAGGGATAAGTTCCCATAGGAGCACGCACCATGCTCAGAAGAAAGGAACAGGCAAGTATCCCTCCGCCTGACAATAGCCCCCGAAGCCTTGATATATCCTCTGCCCTTTCCTTTGATATTCCCACAGCCGCTCCCACAGAAAGCTTTGGCAAGCCTTGCGCTTTTATCTTTTTTCTTTTCATTTTCTTTTCTTTCCTTTTCGTTTTTGTAAAAGGATTTTACTCTCTAAAGGAAAAAAAGTCCGTCGCAAAAGGGATACAAAAAATAAAGCTTTTATGCGCATTTTTGCGGGTATTGAAAATAAAAAAGATTCCCCGAGGATCTTTCGTCGCAAATAAGAAAAGATCCTCGGGGAATTTTCGGAAATATAAATCAGTTTTCAGATGTGGCAAGCTTTATGAGAAGCTCAACGATGGATTCCATGGATTCAAGACAGCAGAACTCGTATCTGCCGTGGAAATTGTGTCCGCCTGTGCAAAGATTGGGGCAGGGCAGACCCATAAAGGAAAGTCTTGCACCGTCGGTTCCTCCTCGGATGGGGCGCACCTCGGGAGTTATTCCGAGAGACTCCATGCATTCCTTTGCGCGGTCGATAAGGAACATATATCCTTCCTCGATTTTCTCACGCATATTATAATATGAATCGGAAACCTCGGCTATGACTGTGCCCTCACCGTATTTTTCGTTGAGCGCATCTGCCATACGAAGGAAATTATTTTTCTTTTCCTCAAATTTCTGACGGTCATGATCACGGATAATATAGAAAAGCTCTGCCTCTTCAATAGCGCCCTTCATTTCGGTAAGATGATAAAATCCCTCATAGCCCTCGGTATGCTCAGGCTTTTCAAATCGGGGGAGGAGGCTTTCAAACTCCATTGCAACAAGAGATGCATTAACCATCTTATTCTTTGCCTCGCCGGGATGGACGCTCTTGCCCGTTACCCTTACAGTACCTGATGCAGCATTGAAATTCTCGTATTCAAGCTCACCGAGGCGACCTCCGTCCACAGTATAGGCATAGTCTGCAGAAAAGCCCTCAACGTCAAAATGATCGGGGCCCTCTCCTATCTCCTCATCGGGAGTGAATGCAATTGCGATTCTTCCGTGGGGGATGGAGGTATCGGAAAGAAGAATCTCCGCCATTGCCATTATCTCCGCAATGCCTGCCTTATCGTCAGCACCGAGAAGGGTTGTGCCGTCGGTGGTGGTAAGAGTTTTTCCAACGTAGTCGCAAAGCTCGGGGAAACTTTCGGGAGAGAGAGTATATCCCTCGCAAAGAGGAATATCGCCGCCCTTGTACTCAACAATTTTCGGATTTACATCCCTTCCCGAAACCTCGGGGGAGGTGTCCATATGGGCGATAAAGCCGAGCGTATCCTTAACTTCAGGGTCGGTTGCGGGGATGGTGGCGTAAACGTAGCAATGCTCGCGGTCATATCTTACGTTCTCGGCACCAAGGTCAATAAGCTCCTCATAAAGAAGGGATGCAAGATCGTGCTGACCCTTTGTGCTGGGGCTTTTTTGCGTTGTCTCATCGGACTGTGTATCTATCTTCACATAGCGAAGAAATCTTTCAAGTACTGTACTCATGATCAGATATTCTTCATCTCCTCAAGGCAAGCCTTGCAGATTCTCTTATCCTTATAGGTTACGATATTGTCTGCCTCGCCGCAGAAAATGCAGGAGGGAGCATACTTCTGAAGGATGATCCTATCCTTATCGGAGAACATTTCAACTCCGTCGCCCTTATTGAGATCAAGCATTCTGCGAATCTCGATGGGGAGGGTGATTCTTCCGAGATCATCGATGTTTCTTACCATTCCAAGTGACTTCATATTAATCCTATCCTTTCTTTTCAGGACGATAAGTTGATTACCTATTTCGCCCTAAATTACCATATATTGTATATTACAACCATATTGTAACGCAATTTACAGATATTGTCAATAACTCGACAAAAATTTCCGACACAAATCGTTCGCTTTATTCGCTGTTTTTCGACACGCAGTAATTATTCGCTTGTTGAAAAAGGCTTACTGCTGTGATATAATAGGTGCATCAATAAATTGAGTCAATCGGCAAATAAAGCACCAAACGAAAAGAAAGGTAAGTACGATCATGTTATCTTCTCTTACAACTAAAAAGGATATCCGCTCCTTTGCTGTTACTCCCGAAAACCTTACAGGCGAAAAGGGCAAGGGCGGTATGGCTAAGGAGGGCAGCGCCTCCTGGGCGGCAAGAGAGCTCGGTCAGGGATGGAAGGTTAATCCCTATCTCGTAATTCAGCCCGGTGAAACTGCGGTCCTTGCAGATATCAAGGGTCAGGGCGCAATCAAGCACATCTGGATCACAGAGGTGCTCCCCGCAGGCAGACTTCTGCAGCTGAGAATCTATTTTGACGGACACGAAACTCCCGCAGTTGAGGCTCCTCTTTCCGACTTCTTCTGCAATGCGGATGCAAACGACTACCGTCAGCTTTCAAGCCTTGCAATCTGCGTAAACCCCGCAAAGGGCATGAACTCCTATTTTGAGATGCCCTATTTTGAGTCCTTCCGCATTGAAGTGGACAACACAAGCGACAGAGTTTGCAATCTTTATTATCAGATCGATTGCGAGGAAAAGACTATCCCTGCGGATTCTCTTTATTTCCACGCAAGATTTAACAGAGTTAATCCCCTGCCCTACAAGGAAAACTACGTTATCCTTGACAAGATAAAGGGACAGGGCCACTACGTGGGCACATACCTCCACTGGGGCGTTAATTCCAACGGCTGGTGGGGCGAGGGCGAGGTTAAATTCTATATCGACGGCGATAATGAATTTCCCACCATCTGCGGCACAGGCACAGAGGACTATTTCTGCGGCTCCTGCAACTTTGACGTTGACGGCTACCGTGAATACTGCACCCCCTATGCAGGCCTTAACAAGGTAGGCACAACGGATGCTACCTACCGAGCAAACAGATACTTTGATATGTACCGCTGGCACATCACCGACCCCGTTTACTTCAAGGAAGACCTTAAGGTAACCGTTCAGGCTCTGGGCTGGAGAAGAGACGGCAGATACCTCCCCTTAAAGGACGATATCTCCTCCGTTGCATACTGGTACTCCGATACAATAGACTGCGATTATCCTCCCTACCCCACTCTTGACGAAATAGAGCTTTAAAAAAGCGGATGCTGCACTGCCTGCAGCATCCGCTTTTTCTTATATTTCTGCTTTTATAAAGGAATCTATAAACTCAAAAAGTTCGTCAAGGGGAATTATCCTCGTTTCTCCATCACAAAATTTGACTGTTTCCTTTACATTTTCGGGAATCTCAACACCGTACCGCTCAATGATTGCACGGTTTATTTTATCGTAATCGTTATAAATTTCCTTTGAAAACTCGCTTATAAATCTCGGGAGAAATTCTTTATAAAATCGCTTATCTGTATAAAGGTGGAAATAATATCCTCGGTTGTAGCTGCCCTCAAGACCTTTATCCGCAACG
>JAZRRC010000119.1:0-9565 GCA_045650355.1 Candidatus Avispirillum sp.
GGCTTGAAAACTGTTCTTATTATCGGAGACGATGCCGTGCATATAACTAAAAGCCTTCGCATGAAGCAGGGCGAGTCTGTTTGTGTGTGCGATATGGCAAGACGTGAATATGACTGTACAGTAGCTTCTGTAGGTGAAGAGGTGCTCCTCCACGTTGAAGATGAGCGCGAATGTGATACAGAGCCTCCTTACGAAGCCACTCTTTATCAGGCGCTTGTTAAGGGAGATAAGTTTGATACAGTGGTGCAGAAGGCTGTTGAGTGCGGTGTGTCCAGAATCGTCCCCTATATCTCGGACAGATGCATTGTCCGTCTTAACAAAAAGGAATGCGAAAAGAAGAGACTTCGCTGGCAGCGTATTGCGGCAGAGGCGGCAAAGCAGTGCGGCAGAGGCATTATTCCCGATGTGGCAGGGCTTCTCACCTTTGATGAAATGGTAAAGGAAGCATCCTGTGCAGATATTCCTCTTTTCTGCTATGAGGCAGAGGAGGGTGATACGATTCCTTCTGTGCTCAAGTCCTCCGAAAACAAAAAGACTGTTTCTATCGTTATCGGAAGCGAGGGCGGCTTTGCTGTTTCCGAGGCTGAAAGGGCGAAGGAAGCAGGTCTTAAAAGCGTTGGACTCGGAAAGAGAATTCTTCGTACGGAAACGGCATCAAGCTTCGTTCTTGCCTGTGTTTCCTATGAATTGGAGCTTTAAGAACCTTTGTTTTGAGTATATTTTGCGGCTTTTTGGTGAAAATTATGATATTTCACAAAAAAAGTTGCGGTTTTTATAAAAAAATGTGAACTCCCTATTGAAAATTGACAAATAATATAGTAAAATATAGTACAGGTTACACAACACAATAATTCACGAAGAAAATATACTAAGGAGATATAATATTATGGCAAACCGTTTGTTCCAGGGCATTATCCATCAGATGACAGATACTGTAGACCGCACCATCGGAGTTATTGACGAGACAGGTGCGATCATCGCTTGCAGCCAGCTTCAGACAATTGGTGAAACACGTCAGGAAGCTAAGGATGAACTCTCCTATACAACCGAGCCCATCTGCGCAGGCGGATACACATATCGTCCCATCGGCAACGGCACAAAGTGGGAATACGCGGCATTTGTTGAGGGTGAGGATAAGATGGCAGAAAAGATGGCATCTCTCCTTGCAATTTCCCTTGCAAATATCAAGAATCTTTATGATGAGAAGTATGACCGTAATTGCTTTGTCAAGAACATTATTCTTGATAACATTCTCCCCAGCGATATCTACATCAAGTCCAAGGAGCTTCGCTTCAACACTGAAGAGGCAAGAGTAGTATTCCTCATCAAGTTCCTCACAAAGACAGACGTTCTCCCCTTCGATGCTGTTCAGCACATCTTCCCCGATAAGTCCAAGGACTATATCATCAGCGTAGGCGAGCACGACATCGTTCTCGTTAAGGAGCTTGGAAGCGGATACGATACAAAGAAGATCGAGAAGATGGCAAAATCCATTGCTGATACTCTTAACTCCGAGTTCTATGCAAAGGTAACTATCGGTATCGGTACAGTTGTTGAAAACATCAAGGACCTTGCCCGCTCCTACAAGGAAGCACAGGTTGCTCTTGAGGTTGGTAAGGTATTCGATAACGAAAAGAATATCGTTTCCTACGAAAACCTCGGTATCGGAAGACTTATCTATCAGCTTCCCACAACTCTTTGCGAGATGTTTTTGCAGGAGGTATTCAAGGACGGCTCTATTGATAACCTCGATCGCGAGACACTTCTCACAATCCAGTGCTTCTTTGAAAACAATCTTAACGTTTCCGAAACATCAAGAAAGCTCTTTGTACATAGAAACACTCTTGTATACAGACTTGAGAAGATTCGCAAGCTCACAGGTCTTGACCTGAGAGAATTTGACCATGCTATCACATTCAAGGTAGCTCTCATGGTAAGAAGATATCTCTCCACAAAACCCTCTAAGTATTGATCCCTGTGACGATAACTTGAGAAAGGCAAAATTTCTTATGATAGATTTTCGAAATGTCAAAAAATCCTATCCTAACGGCACAGCAGCCCTTGACGGAGTGGATTTTCACGTAGATGACGGAGAGTTTGTGTTCATCGTCGGACATTCCGGTGCCGGTAAGACCACAATGATGAAGCTGCTTCTCAGAGAAGAGGCTGTTTCAAGCGGTTCTCTCGTTGTCAGCGGATATAATCTCGCTAAAATCAAAAACCGCGATATCCCCTATTACAGAAGAGAGCTTGGAGTAGTATTCCAGGATTTCCGTCTTTTCCCCTCAAAAACTGTCTATGAGAACGTTGCATTTGCCATGCAGGTAATCGGAACACCTCAGTCTATTATCAAGCGTCGTGTTCCCGCAATTCTCACAACGGTAAACCTTGCAGATAAGATGACCTGCTTCCCCAGCGAGCTTTCCGGCGGTGAGCAGCAGAGAGTTGCTCTTGCCCGTGCTCTTGCAAACAATCCCAAGATCATTATTGCGGACGAGCCTACAGGTAATATCGACCCCAGAATGAGTATTGAAATAATGAATCTTCTTATGAAGATCAATAAGCTGGGCAAAACTGTCATCGTTGTTACTCACGATAAAAACCTCGTTGACTATTACAAGCAGAGAGTAGTAATACTTGAAGGCGGTAAGATAGTTGAGGACAGAGTGGGAGGTATGTTCAGTTGACAACACAGAAGAGAGAAAAGAGAGTTCCGAAGAACCGATACAGCACACGCTTCTTTCTGAAGCAGGCCTTCACAAGCATCTGGAGAAACGGCGTTATGTCTGCGGCATCTGTTGCGGTACTTATGAGCTGCCTCGTAGTGCTCGGTGCATTCGTGCTCCTTGTAGCAAACCTCAATTCAAACCTTGATAATATTGCAAAGCTTAACGTTATCATGGTATTCTGTGAGTATGAGCTTACAGATGAAGAAACAAAGGATGTTGAGGCGCAGATCAACAAGCTGCCCAACGTTGAAAAATGCAAGCATATAACAAAAGAGGAATCCCTCAAAAAGCTTAAGGAAGAGAGTAAGAATCCCGGCGTTTATGATGATATGAGCGGCGAGAACAATCCTCTTTGTGAATCCTTCGAGATCACCTATGCCGATGACGATGAAACAAAGGTATTTGATCTTGAAGCAAAACTTAAAAAGATCGAGGGTGTGCGCGATATCAACAGCGTATACCAGACAGCAAAAACCATTGATAACTTTAAAAACGGTGTAATGCTCGTGTTCTCATGGTTTTTGATCATTCTCTTTGTGGTCAGTGTGTTCGTTATTATCAATACGATCAAGCAGTCCGTGTTTGCGAGACGTCACGAGATCACAGTAATGAGATACGTAGGCGCAACAAATACTTTCATCACAATGCCTTTCGTATTCGAGGGTGTTATAATCGGTGTGGTTTCAAGCGTTATTGCGTACGTTATTGAGATCTTCCTCTATAACTACGTAGGAAGCACAGCACTCGGAAGTGTTGCTTTTGTTGAGATCATTGATCAGACCGCTGTTGCATTGCCTCTCCTTTGCGGCTTTGTGGTTGTCGGAATTATCACAGGTATCATCGGAAGTGTAACTTCCCTCAGAAAGTATCTTAAGTCTTAATTCTCCGCTTAACGGCATTTGTTGCCGGGAAAGGAAACACACAAAAGAAAAGCTTTTGTGTAAAGCTATTTGCGAAAGCAAAACAATAAAATTATGAAAATATTAATGAATAAAAAAATCAAAACTGCATTAGCTCGCATAATCTGTGCATCTCTTGCATTGGTTATGGCGTTTGCTACTCTGATAATGCTTCCTGCAACAACTACGGTCAATGCGGAAAGCGCATCTATTCAGCATATGCAGGACGAGATCAAGGATCTCGAGGAAAAGCAGAAGGAGCTTCTCGGTAAGATCAATTCTCTTTCCGATGAGCAGAAAAAAACAGAGGAGTACAGACAGAGCCTCGGTTACCTTCTCGATACAGTAACAGATAAGATCACAACAGCAAATGCTCTTATTGATGATCTTAAAAACAGCATCGCAGAAACAGAAACTGCAATTGAAGAGCTCAACGTAAAAATTGCCGATACAACAGAAAAGATCAAGGAGCGCCTCCGTGCAAACCACGAGGCAGGAACAGAGAATTACTTCTCGATCCTTATCGGTGCTGAGGATATCGGAGATTTCCTTTCAAGAATGGACAGAGTCAACTCCATGATGGAGTATGATACAAAGCTTCAGGAGCAGTTTGAACAGGAAAAGGCTGATCTTGAGCAGAAGAAGCTTGACCTTATTGCTTCCAAGGAGCTCAATGAGAAGACTCTCAAGGAGCTTGAAAAGGATAAGGCTGAAAGCGAGCGTCTTGCTAAGGATGCAGAAAGCTACATCAACAATCTGAAGGCAGATAAGTCTCAGTACCAGTCTCAGTATAATCAGGCAAAGGCAGCTGAGAAAGCTCTTGATAACCAGATCGAGGCTATCCTTCTTGAAAGAAAGAAGGAGCAGGAAAAGCTTCAGCAGCAACAGCAGCAGCAGGGCAAACCCAATAATCAGCAGGCTACTGCAAACGGCGCATTTATGTGGCCCCTTCCCACAGGACAGGGATACATCTCCTGCCGCTTTGGCGGTAAGGACCCCAACGGTGCTCCTCACTATGCAGTTGACGTTGCAGGCTTCTACAATGGACTTCCCCCCATCTATGCCGCTAACGACGGATACGTTGTTACAGCATCATATCACTACAGCTACGGATACTACGTTCTTATCGACCACGGTAACGGTATCGCAACACTGTATGCCCATTGTTCACGACTCACAGTAAGTGCAGGACAGACAATAACCAAGGGAACCACCATCGGATACGTTGGTACAACAGGCTTCTCCACAGGTAACCACCTCCACTTTGAGTTCAGAGTTAACGGTAAAAAGGTAAATCCTCTCAGTTATATGACAGCAGGCTGCTGATCTGACGTTATCCGACAGACGAAAGGTTTATTATTAAGATATGTCAGATATGAATTATAATCAGAACGGATTTTCAAACGGGGAAAATCCTGTCCCCGATAACAGCATAAAAACTGTAGATTTCTCAGGCGCATTCAATGAAAAGAGAAGCAGCGGTGTTCCTGTTGCTGCAACTGTCGTTATTGTGCTTGTGGCGATCCTTGTAACCTTTATGACAACGTACGTGCTCACAGCATCAAAGCCCTTGGGCAGCGGTGCTGACGGGATTCCCCAGGAGGCATATGAAAAGCTCTCGCAGATAAGCGACGTGCTTGACAGCTATTATCTTTACGATATAGATGAAGATAAGCTTGCGGATTATATTCTCAAGGGATATATGTACGGCATCGGCGATAACTATGCCGAGTATTTCACAAAGGATGAGTTCGATGCTCTTATGAGCGATACAAACGCAGAAATGGTTGGTATAGGCATCAGCGTTGCATCCGATGCGGACCTTGACGGTATCCTCATTATCAGCGTATTCCCCGATTCTCCGGCACAGAAGGCAGGAGTCCTCCCCGGTGACGTTATTACCCACATTATGGTCGACGGTGAAATGACAAGCGTATCAAGCCTTGGCTTTACCGTGGCATCAAACCATATGATAGGCGAGGCCGGAACAAAGGCTGAGTTTATCGTGGCTCGCGGAGAGGACCTTTCCGAAACGAAGGAGTTTTCCATCGAAAGAGGAAAGATCACTGAATATACCGTAACCTACAGAGTTCATTCTCTTGATAAGAGCATCGGTGTTATCGCAATCTCCTCCTTTGATAAGGAAACACCCAACCAGTTCAAAAAGGCATATGATGAGCTTCTTTCAAAGGGATGCAAGAAGCTTGTTATAGACGTTAGAAACAATCCCGGCGGAGAGCTTATCTCCGTTTGCACCACACTTGATATGCTCGTCCCCGAGGGACCTGTTATCAGAACTGTGGATAAGGCAGGAAATGAAACTGTTGAGTATACCTCAGATAAAAATGAGTCAAACGTACCCATGGCAGTTCTCACAAACGGCAATACCGCAAGCGCGGGAGAGCTGTTTGCAGCTTGTCTTAAGGATTACGAAAAGGCAGTTCTTGTCGGCGAAACCACCTATGGAAAGGGAAGTATGCAGACAACAATGAGCTTTTCCGACGGAACAGCATTTAAGTATACTTTCCGTTATTATTGTCCTCCCTTCTCCGATAATTACGACGGAGTAGGAATCAAGCCTGACGTGAAGGCTGAGCTTTCCGAGGAGGCACTCTCTCACTTTTATACATTGACTGACGATGAGGATACACAGCTTCAGGCGGCAGTTGAAGAACTTAATAAGTAAGAAACGAAAGGATATAGAGAAATGGCAGAGACAAATTTCACACTTTATACTAAAGAAGGCTTCCAGCAGCTTCTCGATGAGCTTGCATATCTTAAGGATGTCCGCGTTCCCGAAATCAAGGTACAGCTTGCAGAGGCAAGAAGCCACGGAGACCTTTCCGAGAACTCCGAGTACGATGAAGCAAGAGATGCACAGGCTAAGTGCTATGCAAGAATTGCTGAGGTTGAGGACCTTATCAAGCACGCTAAGGTAATTGATGAGTCTGACTTCAAGGCAGGCGTTGTAAGCATCGGAAGCCTTGTAAAGGTTTATGATAAGACCTTTGATGAGGAGTGCGAGTATACAATCGTTGGTTCCAACGAGGTTAATGCATTCCTTAACATGATCACAGACCACAGCCCCATCGGTGCAGCACTTATGGGCGCAAAGGCAGGAGACCTCGTTAAGTACACAGCACCCTGCGGTGACGTAGAGCTTGAG
Organism: Candidatus Avispirillum sp.; assembly: GCA_045650355.1. Taxonomy (GTDB): domain Bacteria; phylum Bacillota; class Clostridia; order Oscillospirales; family CAG-272; genus Avispirillum. Next base: position 6,795 of record JAZRRC010000119.1, read on the forward strand.
GTTCTTTCCGTTGAAAGAGCAAAGAAGAACTAATCGTTTTTCAAAAAAATAGGTTCAAAACCGCCTTGGCGGTTTTGAATCTTTATTGATTAAAATTAAAAGCACTTTTAAAAGAAAGTTGAGAAAATAAAATGGCAGAAAATATGCAGAAGGATCTCAGCGAGCAGGTTCTTATCCGCCGCGAGAAGCTTGCAGGCCTCCAGGATGCGGGCAAGGATCCTTTCGTTATAACAAAGTTTGATGTAACACATCACTCAACAGATATTAAGGAAAACTTCGAAGCTCTCGACGGATGCGAGGTAACAATTGCCGGTCGTATGATGTCCAAGAGAGTTATGGGTAAGGCTTCCTTCTGTAACATCCAGGACCTCCCCGGAAACATCCAGTCCTACGTTTGCCGCGACTCCCTCGGTGAAGAGGCATACGCAGCATTCAAGAAGCTTGATATCGGTGATCTCGTTGGTATCAAGGGTACAGTTTTTGAGACAAAGACAGGCGAAAAGTCTATCCATGCTCTTGAGGTAACTCTCCTTTCCAAGAGCCTTCAGGTTCTTCCCGAGAAGTTCCACGGTCTTACAAACACAGATATGCGCTACCGCCAGAGATACGTTGACCTCATCATGAACCGTGAGGTTAAGGATACCTTTGTAAAGCGCTCTAAGATCATCAGCGCTATCCGCCGCTACCTTGACGGTGAGGGCTTCATGGAGGTTGAAACTCCTATGCTCGTATCCAATGCAGGCGGTGCTGCAGCTCGCCCCTTCGAGACTCACTTCAACGCTCTTGATGAGGACGTAAAGCTTCGTATTTCTCTCGAGCTTTACCTCAAGCGCCTTATCGTTGGCGGTATGGAGAGAGTATACGAGATCGGCCGTGTATTCCGTAACGAGGGTGTTGATACAAGACACAACCCCGAGTTCACACTTATGGAGCTCTATCAGGCTTATACCGACTACCACGGTATGATGGACCTTACAGAGAACCTTTACAGATACGTTGCAAACGCAGTTCTCGGTACAACTCAGATCGTTTATAACGGTATTGAGATGGACCTCGGCAAGCCCTTCGAGCGCATCACAATGCTTGATGCAGTTAAGAAGTACTCCGGTGTTGACTTTAATGAGATCGAAACTCTTGAAGAGGCAAGAGCTATTGCTAAGGAAAAGGGTATTGAATATGAGGAGCGCCACAAGAAGGGCGACATTCTCAACCTCTTCTTCGAGGAGTTCGTTGAGCATAACCTCATTCAGCCTACATTCGTAATGGACCATCCCATTGAGATCTCTCCTCTCACAAAGAAGAAGCCCGAGGATCCCAACTACGTTGAGAGATTCGAGTTCTTCATGAACGGCTGGGAGATGGCAAACGCATACTCCGAGCTTAACGACCCCATCGATCAGCGCGAGCGCTTCAAGGCTCAGGAAGAGCTTCTCGCTCAGGGCGATGATGAGGCAAACACAACTGATGAGGACTTCCTCTATGCTCTCGAGCTTGGTATGCCCCCCACAGGCGGTATCGGCTTCGGTATCGACAGAATGACAATGCTTCTCACCGATAGCCAGTCTATCCGTGACGTTCTTCTTTTCCCCACACTCAAGAGCCTTGATGCTCCCAAGAAGGAGAAGGCTGAAGAGGAGGAGAAGGAGGAGGTTATCGATTTCTCTAAGGTAGTAATCGAGCCCCTCTTCGAGGAGACAGTTGATTTTGAGACATTCTCCAAGTCCGATTTCAGAGCAGTAAAGGTTAAGGCTTGCGAGGCTGTTAAGAAGTCCAAGAAGCTTCTTCAGTTTACTCTTGATGACGGTACAGGCACAGACCGTACAATCCTCAGCGGTATCCACGAGTTCTACGAGCCCGAAGAGCTTGTAGGCAAGACACTCGTTGCAATCGTAAACCTTCCCCCCAGAAAGATGATGGGAATCGAATCCTGCGGTATGCTTCTCTCCGCTATCCATAAGGAAGAGGAAGAGGAAAAGCTCAACCTTCTTATGGTATCCAACCGTATCCCCGCAGGCGCAAAGCTTTATTAATAGAATATAATACAAGCCTTTATCACAAAAGTGATAAAGGCTTGATTTTTTTAGGTATACATATATATGCTTTGTAGGGACCGGCGTCATCGACGGTCCGAGATATGTTAGCACATAACACAATCTTTTTGAACGATGTTTGCATAAACTTTCTTCACCATAGATACCGAGCACATCTATTCATACAAACGGACCGTCGAGGACGCCGGTCCCTACAGGATTGGCTAACCTTACACCGTAGGGCGGTGGCTTGCTGCCGCCGTTAATGTTAAATAGATAACCGCCTACACGATGTGGCGGTTTTAAGATCTTTAATCTTCCTCTAACAGCTTAGAAGGCGAAATTTTTAATACCTGTGCAATCTTAAACAAAGTTTCAAGTGAAACACCGCGCACAGTGCCAGGACCTTCAACTTGACCTACGAAGTTTACGCTCTTATCAATAAGCTCCGCAAAGTATTCTTGAGTGTAACCGGCTTTCTTTCGGTAATAGGCAATTTTCAAACCTAAGGTTATATATCTATCAGCAAACTCTGTTTTCATCATTACGCCTCCCTTTATATTAATAGTTTACAGGGAAACGAAGTAAATTATAACTTTCAACAAGTAAATGATTATTTACTTTAAGTCAATGATAGTGTATAATAAATGATATATCATTTACTTGGAGTGAAACAATAATGCAAACGTACACCTGCTGTTTTTTCGGTCACAGAGACACCGTTGTGACAAGAGAGCTGCG
>JAZRRC010000120.1:0-3734 GCA_045650355.1 Candidatus Avispirillum sp.
TTGGCTCACAGAACGACATGGCTACGATCCGACTTCTGCATACCGAGGCAGATACCGAGAAGGGGCTTTCCTGCCTTGGCAAGAGCGATAACCGCGTCATACATTCCGCTCTCACGAAGCTTTCTTGCCGCATCCTCAAATGCACCCACACCGGGGAGGATTATCTGGTCTGCACGGCTGAGAGCCTCTATATCGGCTGTTACTGTAACGTCTGCGCCGATAGCCTCAAGTGAGCTTTTGAGGGAAAAGAGGTTGCCTACACCGTAATCTACTATGGCTACCATTAAAGTACCCCCTTGGTGGAAGGTATCTCATCTGCAAAGTCGGGATCGATCTTTACTGCCGCGCGGATAGAGCGGGCAACGGATTTGAATGCGCCTTCGATAATGTGATGTGAATTATAGCCCGCAAGCTGGCGAATATGGAGTGTGCACTCAGCCTGTCTTACAAAGGCAAGCCAGAATTCCTCGCAAAGCTCTGTATCAAAATCGCCAACCTTTTCTGTGGGGATATCAAGGCTGTAGCCGAGATAGCTTCTGCCTGAGAAATCGATGGCAGAAAGGATAAGGCTCTCGTCCATAGGGAGGATCATATTACCGTAGCGGATGATTCCCTTCTTATTTCCGAGGGCTTCCTTGAATGCCGCACCGAGAACGATGCCGATATCCTCTGCGGTATGGTGATAGTCTACCTCTGTATCACCGTTGCAGGTGAGGGCAATATCAAAGCGACCGTGGGATGCGAAAAGGGTTATCATATGATCGAGAAATCCGCATCCTGTTTTAACGGTGCTTATGCCCTTTCCGTCTATATTAAGTTTTAAGGAAATATCTGTTTCCGCAGTTTTTCTTTTAATTTCGCAAGTTCTCATTTGTTTTCTCCGATGATTTCTTTAAGGGCTGAAATGAGAGCGTCCATCTGCTCATCCGTGCCTACCGTTATGCGGTTGTACTGAGAAAGAAGAGGCTTTGAGAAGTAGCGCACGAGGATTCCCCGAGCCTTCAATTCAAGGTATATCTTTTCTCCGCAAACCTCGGGGTGCTTTGCAAAAATGAAGTTTGCCATAGAATCCGTCATTTCAAAGCCAAGCTCAAAAAGCTCTTTTTTTGTGCGTTCTCTTGTGGCAATTATCTTTTTGCAGTTATCCTGTGTGTATGCCTCGTCCTCAAGGCTTCCCACACCTGCCACCATTGTGGCACGGTTTACATTATAGGGATTTGTTGAATACTTGATAGTATTAAGGTCTCTTATAATTTCCTTGGACGCTATACCGAAGCCGAGACGGGCGCCTGCCATAGACCGCGATTTTGAGAAGGTCTGAGTAACTAGGAGGTTTTCGTATTTTTTAGTGAGCGGCACCGCGCTCTCGGCTCCGAAATCTACATATGCTTCGTCAATAACGACTACGCTATCGGGGTTTGACACTATTATCTCTTCTATCTGTGAAAGAGAAAGTGCAATTCCCGTGGGGGCATTGGGGTTTGCAATGAATATTACGCCCTTTTTGCCCTTGTAGTCATTAATATCGATTGTGAAATCCTCCTTGAGAGGAATTTCAACGTAAGGAACGTTATTAATTTCTGCAAATACGGAATAGAATCCGTAGGTGATGTTGGGGAAATATGCAGGATGGTCCTTATCACAGTATGCCATAAAGGCAAAATTGAGTATCTCATCGGATCCGTTTGTGAAAAGGATCTCATCGCAAGAAATCCCGAAATGCTCTGAAGCGATCTTTACAAGGGGTGTGCACTCGGGATCGGAATAGAGCTGATACTTCCCTGCCTCCACGGCAGCATATGCTACTGCCTTTTCGGATGGGGGAAAGGGGGATTCGTTTGTATTGAGCTTTATATACGTCATACCCTTGGGCTGCTCGCCGGGGGTATAAGGCACGAGGCTCTTATATTTTTCGCTGAAAAAACGGCTCATTTTAAATACCTTTGGTTCTGATAATTGCGCTGTTTGCGTGAGCGGTGAGGCCTTCCTTTGTTGCAAAATATGCAACGTCCTCGGCTACTCGTTCAAGGGCTTCTCTTGTATAGTAGGTATACTGAGTTTTCTTAACGAAATCGTCTACCGACAAGGGACTTGAGAACTTTGCAGTGCCGCTTGTGGGAAGTGTGTGGTTGGGGCCTGCGAAATAGTCGCCAAGGGCCTCGGGGCAATTTCTGCCCATGAAGATAGAACCTGCGTGTCGGATAGCATCAAGATAATCAAAGGGATTATCAACGCAAAGCTCAAGATGCTCGGGGGCGATCTCGTTTGCAATATCGATGGCCTTCATGAGGCTGTCTGCAACGATGATCTTTCCGTTATTATCAATTGAAGCTCTTGCGATATCAGCTCTCTCAAGAAGGGGGATCTGTCTTTCAAGCTCTGCACTTACCGCCTTTGCAAGCTCCTCGGAATCTGTAACGAGAACCGCACTTGCAAGGCGATCGTGCTCTGCCTGAGAAAGAAGGTCTGCCGCAACGTGGGATGCATTGGACTTGCCGTCTGCAACGATGAGGATCTCGCTGGGGCCTGCGATCATATCGATAGAAACCTTACCGAAGACCTGCTTTTTCGCTTCTGCAACGAAAGCATTTCCGGGGCCTACGATCTTATCAACACGGGGTACGCTTTCAGTACCGTATGCGAGAGCCGCAACAGCCTGTGCTCCGCCTACCTTGAATATCTTATCAACCCCTGCAACGTATGCCGCCGCAAGGATAACGGGATTAACCTTGCCCTCCTTATTGGGGGGAGTTACCATTACGACTTCCTTAACGCCTGCGATCTTTGCAGGGATGGAATCCATAAGAACGGTAGAGGGGTATGCCGCAGTACCACCGGGCACGTAAAGTCCTGCACGGTCAACGGGGATTACCTTCTGACCGACTACAATGCCGCTTTCATCATTAATGATAAAGCTGTTTCTTACCTGTTTTTCGTGGAACTTACGGATATTTGCAGCTGCTCTCTTGAGAATCTCAAGAAACTCAGGCTCAACTGCCGCTACTGCCTCGGCAATCTCCTCTTCTGTTACGAGAAGGCTTGTAAGGCTTGCTTTATCAAACTTTTCGCAGTATTCGAAAAGCGCTTTATCGCCGTTTTTCTTAACGTTATCTATAATTTCTGAAACTACGGCTTCAACGTCGAATTCAGGCTCAACACGGGCGAATATATCCTCGTTTGCAACCTTGCCGTATTCATATATTTTAATCATTTTTTGGCCTCTAACTGTGCAGATACTTCACGCACTATTTTTTCTATCTGTTCGTTTTTAAACTTGAAGCTTGACTTGTTCGCAATAAGACGGGCGCTTATGGGAACGATTGTCTCAAACACCTCAAGATCGTTTTCCTTGAGAGTCTTTCCTGTTTCAACGATATCTACGATAACGTCGGAAAGATCAAGGATAGGAGCAATCTCAATTGAACCGTTAAGATGGATAATATCTATATCACGGTCAAGGGATGCGTAATAAGTCTTTGCTATATTGGAAAACTTTGTTGCAACTCGGAGTGTTCTCTGAGGGTCATCGCGAAAATCGCTTTTCGCTGCAACTGCCATTCTGCATTTTCCGATATCAAGGTCAAGAAGCTCGTATACGTCGGGATTATATTCAAGAAGGATATCCTTTCCCGCAACGCCGATATCTGCAGCACCTCTTTCAACGTAGATTGCAATATCCGAGGGCTTTACCCAGAAATAGCGGACGCCCTTTTCCAGATTTTCAAAAATCAGCT
>JAZRRC010000121.1:0-25408 GCA_045650355.1 Candidatus Avispirillum sp.
GGATGATGCACGCTGGCGCGTGATGATATACAGCCCTTCGGGCTGATGATATACCGCCTTGCGGCGGATGATATACCAAGCCGCGGCTTGGATAACGAAAAAGGAACTTTCGCAAAGCGAAAGTTCCTTTTTCGTTGGTGGAGACAACTGGAATCGAACCAGTGACCCCTTGCATGTCAAGCAAGTACTCTAACCAGCTGAGCTATGCTTCCGAACAGCTTTATTTTATATTACGTGAATGTATTTGTCAAGCATAAATTTAAATTCGAATTTAAATCTCTTGATAAAAGAAACCTTATATGATAAAATTATTATAAAAAAGGAGGCATTATTATGGTCGGCTTACTTACTCCCGTAATTATCGGTATTATTTGTATTATTATCGGAATATCAAACAGCAAGGGAAACATAAAGTCACTACATTCCTATCATAGAAGCAGAGTTCGTGAGGAGGACAAAGTCCCTTTCGGAAAGCTTGTCGGTCTCGGCATGATCGTTATCGGAATTTCTCTTATAATAAACGGAGTGCTCTCCTTTGCAGGTGCTTTTCTTGAAAATGATATTATGGTTTTCGTTGCCACGGGAATCCTCATTGCAGGACTCGTTGCAGGTCTCTCAATCAGCTTTTATGCAATGATAAAGTATAATAAAGGAATATTTTGATAAGGCACGTGATCGAAATTTCTGTGCTGACTCAAAAGAGTATAAATATGAAAAATATCTTAAAGGTTGCTTTGTTGCCTTTCCTCGTTTCGGTAGTGGCTGCTTTGCTTTTTTTGCTTGTTGCGATCATTCCCCAAGAGGCTATTCAGAAAAATGCACAGTCAACGGTAAAGCAGCTCCTTTCCCATCATCAATGGGAGATTGCTCTTAATAAAGGTGATCCTACATACACCTTCGATCTTTATACCGATTCCATTATAATGATGGAATCATATAATTTGAATACGGAGGATATTTCTTCCATTTTCAAAAATCCCATGCATACTTCAGGGGCAAACGAATGGAATGCCGCTATGGCAATGGACGAAGTTGTCAACGGTGATGCTCAGAACGAAAGAAGCTACACCAGATATTGGATGGGCTTCAGAATGATAGTTCGCCCCCTTCTTCTGATTGCTGATTATTATACTATCAGAAAAATAGTTTCCGCTGTATTCTTTATTTTGTTTGCTCTTACAACAGCGCTTATCGCCAAAAAGAAGGGAATAAAGATAGCTTTTTGCTTTGCTGTTCCCATAGCATTAATGAATCCTGCAATTATTTCACATTCATTGCAGTTTTCCTGCGATTTCATCCTGGCGTTTATCTTTATCATTTTCCTTTTGATAACGGACGGTAAAAAGATCAGCGTTCCCGTAATGTTCTGCGCCTTCGGAGTGCTGACACAGCTTTTTGATTTTTATACAACGCCGCTCATTACCTATGCGCTGCCTCTTATCGTTCTTCTTACATTAGAGGAATATGAAACCAAGCGCTGGAGCACAGCACTTGTATCCTTGGCAACGTGGATGTACGGCTATGCTTCGATGTGGGTAGTAAAAATGCTGTGCACAACGCTGTTCACGGATAAGAACGGATTTAAAGAGGCATTCAATTCCTTTGCGGGAAGAGTAGGTATAACAAAGGCGGCAGGCATGGAAGAAAAATACGATTCTGTGGAAGCTTTGAGGCTTGTTTATAACAATATTTTTGTTGATACAGCAGGCAATATCATATTCCTTGCTATTGCAATAGTATCAGTAACAGCGGTAATAATAAGCTTTCTGACAAATTCCCGAAAGGAATTCTTCTCGCAGACAGTATTTATCTTTATTGCTGTTTTGCCTCTATTATGGTTTGCCGTAGCGGCACAGCCCACGGTTATCCATTATTGGTTCCAGTACAGAACAGTGGTTGCAACCTTTGCTTCGCTTTTTGTATATTTGGTATATGCTTATTCCAAGGCGCCAAGGCTTATAAAAAGAAAATGAAAAATCCTCACCTCCGGAAGGCTTGTGGGGTAGGGAATTATCCTTATTGCAGGTCTTGTCATCGGTCTTGGAATCAGCTTTTATGCAATGATAAAGTATAATAAGGGAATATTCTGATGGATACAGATAAGCTTATAAAAAACTCAGTTGAGAAAAATTTCAAAGCATCGGTTTTGGAAATTTCCCGAATCGGAAGCGGCGCCAGCGGCTCGGTATATCGGGTGGATCTTGAAAACTCAGAAACAATTGCCGTAAAGCTGAGCCCTCATGCCTCTCTTATGAAGCAGGAATATGAAATGCTCTCCTTTCTGAAAGCAAATACAAAGAGCAAAATACCGAAAGTTTTCTGTTTTGATACAGTGGACGGCTACGGCATCATCGCTATGGAATATATCAATGGTATCAGCGGTGCAAGCGAGGCTGTTAAAAATATTACCGATAAGGCAAATCTTTGCGAGAGTATCGTAGATAACCTTATAGCTATTCATCAAGCTACAGGCGATAAATTCGGTCCCTACGATAATGCCGAATACGATACATGGAATGAGTATTATAAGGGCTTTGCAGATGAAATACTTGAGTTTTCAAGAATGAAGCATTCAGAAAATCAGCTTGATTCATACGTTCTCGAAGCAGTAGAGAAATCCTACGGTAATTTTAATAAAATATTCGGAGAAGAGAATTTTCGCCCAACTCTAATTCACGGCGATTATTGGATGCCTAATTTTATTGTCGATCCCGAAAAAGCGGAGCTTCTTTCGGTGGTAGACCCCTTTAATATAATGTGGGCAGACCCCGAATACGAGCTTTTTGCCCTTGCCGTAGGCTACGGGGAAGAGCTTGGACTTTACGAGCTTTATAAAAGCCGGGTTAAAACATCAAAGTATTGCGACGTAAAGACAGAATTGTATGCTCTTTATTCAGAAATACTTTGGTATAAAAAATTAGGAGATATTGACCATTCATTCTTGAGAATGCGAGCAGATCGCCTGATGAACGTAATGAAAAGATTTGAATTGATATAAAAAATGCCCTCCCGATTCGGGAGGGCATTTTCGATATGCAATGAAAAAGCCCTCCGTGAGGAGGGCTTTTTTTACAGAACAAATTAGTTGAGCTCTGCGAAGTACTTGATTGTACGAACCATCTGGCTTGTGTAGGAGTTCTCGTTATCGTACCAAGAAACAACCTGAACCTGATATGTGTCGTCGTCGATCTTTGCTACCATTGTCTGTGTAGCATCGAAGAGAGAGCCGTAACGCATACCGATAACGTCGGAGGAAACGATCTCTTCCTCGTTGTAACCGAAGGAAGCAGAAGCAGCAGCCTTCATAGCAGCGTTGATGCCTTCCTTAGTAACGTTCTCGCCCTTAACTACTGCAACGAGGAGTGTTGTGGAACCTGTGCAAGTAGGAACTCTCTGAGCGGAACCGATGAGCTTGCCGTTGGGCTCGGGAATTACGAGACCGATAGCCTTAGCAGCACCTGTGGAGTTGGGAACGATGTTCTGAGCGCCAGCACGTGCTCTTCTGAAGTCGCCCTTTCTGTGGGGGCCGTCGAGGATCATCTGGTCACCTGTGTAAGCATGAACAGTTGTCATGATACCGCTCTGGATTGCAGCGTAATCGTTGAGAGCCTTAGCCATGGGAGCGAGGCAGTTTGTTGTGCAGGAAGCAGCAGAGATGATTGTGTCATCAGCTGTAAGTGTATTCTCGTTAACAGAGTAAACGATAGTCTTGAGGTCGTTGCCTGCGGGAGCAGAGATAACTACCTTCTTAGCGCCAGCCTCGATGTGAGCCATGGACTTGTCCTTGGAGCAGTAGAAGCCTGTGCACTCGAGAACTACGTCAACGCCGAGCTCGCCCCAGGGGCAATCCTTAGCGTCCTTGCAAGCGTAGATCTTGATTTCCTTACCGTCTACGATGATGGAGTCCTCTGTAGACTCAACTGTGTGCTTGCCTTCGCCGATGTAGCCGAGGTAAGAACCCTGAGCTGTATCGTACTTGAGAAGGTGAGCGAGCATTTCGGGCTTTGTGAGGTCGTTGATAGCAACTACTTCATAACCCTCTGCATCGAACATCTGGCGGAATGCGAGACGGCCGATACGACCGAAACCGTTAATGGCAACTTTAACTGACATTTTAGTGTCCTCCGTTTGATTTATATAAATTTATTTTGGACTTTTGTTGGTGTACTAATCCACACCAATTAACATTTTATACTAAAACCTTTAAATATACAAGTCTTTTTTTCGATTTTTTGTAAAATTTCTTAAATTGGACAAATTTAAAATGATAATTGCCGAAAAAACATTAAACTTTAACATATGAAAAATTATCCAAAAATCAACTTTTGTTGATATTTCGGTCGAATTCTTGACAAATTTTCAAAAGCATCTATAATAAATACGATGGAAATGTAGCGAATATCAATCCCCTGCAAATACATAATGAATATGAAAGCAGATAGTTTTATGGAAAAGTATTTCGTTTTTTATAATCCTCTTTCTAATAATAAAAGAGGCGCTGATGAAGCAAAGCTTGTAGAAAAGATCCTTCCCGATGCCGAGATCACCTACGGTGATATGATCGAGATTTCCGATATGGAGGAGTTTCTCAAGGAGCTTCCTCTTGACGTCAAGGTCGTTGTTTGCGGCGGAGACGGCACCATTAACAGATTTGCAAACCTTGTTGCGGGATATGAGGTTTCCCATGAGGTATACTATTTTGCAACAGGCACAGGCAACGATTTTCTCACAGACATCGGCGGCAAAAAGGGCAACCTTGTCCGCGTAAATAAGTACATAGAAAATCTTCCCATGGTAGAGGTTAAGGGAAAGAGATTTAAGTTCCTTAACAACGTAGGCTTCGGTATCGACGGCTACTGCTGTGAGATAGGAGATAAGAAGAGAGCAACAGGAAAGCAGAAGATCAATTATACTTTAATTGCTATAGGCGGTCTTCTTTTCGGATATAAGAGAGTAAACGCAAAGGTCACCATTGACGGCGTTACAAGAACTTATAAGAACGTTTGGCTTGCTCCCACAATGAACGGACGCTTTGTAGGCGGCGGTATGATGGCATGCCCCGAGCAGGACCGTCTTAACGATGAGGGCAAGGTTTCCGTAATGGTAATGCACCATCGCTCAAAGCTCAAGACACTCATGGTATTCCCCAGCATTTTCAAGGGCGAGCACGTTAAGCATACTGAGATGGTAGAGCAGTTTACGGGCTATGAGATCGAGGTTGAATTTGATAAGCCCACAGCTCTTCAGATCGACGGAGAGACCATCAAGGCAGTAACAAGCTATAAGGCATGGTCAACCCCCGAGTACAGAAAAGCAAGAGTTGAAGAAAAAGCAGTAAATTAAAAAAAGGACACCGCAAGGTGTCCTTTTTTAATATAAATGGGTTATTCCAGTCCTAAAAAGAAATCGTCGTAGGTGCAATTATAAATCTTTTTGAGGGTAACAATAACACTTGCTCTAATATTTAATTCACCCGCTTCGTATTTTGCATAGGTTGTTCTTCCAATGTCACAACCACGTCTTTGAAGCTCGGCACAAAGCTTTTCCTGAGATAGTCCTGAGTTGTATCTTAATCTTTTGAGATTATCTCCTAAATTTAAATCTCTGCGAATCTTTTGCTCCATTTAGTTCTCCTTTTGACCAGTATAGGTTGCAACTGAAACTATTGTATGCTATACTGAACCAAGATATTGACCGCTATATTGGTCAAAAGAGAGGGCTGTAATGGCAGTTTGTACTTTTTTTGGTCATAGTAAAGTGATACAATTAAATGAAACAGATCTGAAACTTGCTATTGTTGATATGATAGTAAATAAAAATGTAAATAGGTTTTATGTAGGTAATAATGGAGAATTCGACAGCTTGGTCAGAAAATGCTTGAAGGAAGTAAAAAACGAATTCCCCGATATTGATTATTCAGTGGTTCTTGCATATATGCCCGGCAGAAATAACGGCACCGTATATGAGGATTATTCTGATACGATTATTTTTGAGGGGATGGAAAAGGTTTTGCCAAAATATGCAATTATAGAGAGAAACAAACGAATGATAGAGAAATCTGATTACGTGATTACATATGTTAAGCGTGCAGGCGGAGGCGCAGCGAGGTTTAAAGAATTTGCAGAAAAAAAGGGGAAGATCGTTATAAATATTGCAAAGTAAAAAGGGGCATTCCTGCCCCTTTTTACTTTGTTATTTACGCATAAAACTTATGATTACCAACTGCCACGATAAAGGGTCTGTTGTCGGAAACCCATGAGCTTTCTGCAAGGGCTTCGTTAATGAAGAACAGTGCCTTATCGGAAATGCTTGCACCGTCAAGACAGAGCTTTGCCGCCATAATGCTTTCCTCTGAGGGTGTGCAGTTTATTGCTCCGTTTGCTGCAGGGGTGAACTGAACTCCGTTCTTTTTGTCAAAAATAACAGAGTAGATGGTGTTCGGAAATTCAGGACTTTTAACGCGGTTCAATACAACCGTGCCAACGGCAACCTTGCCGAGGAGGGGCTCGCCCTGTGCCTCTGCGTGAATAATACGGGAGAGCCAGTATATACTGTCGTTATCGTAATAGGTCTTGCCGTTTTCAATAGTACCGCCTCCCGAAACGTATGCGGCAAACTCTCTGTCATTCCACGATACGCTGCAGCCGAAGGCCTTTGCAAGAGTTCGCAGAGGAACGTACATGGTTCCGCTTTTGATGATTATTCCGCTGCCTGCCCATAAGTATCTGCCGTTTGCCGTGATGTATAGATTTCCGTTTTTTGCAGAGAGTGAGAGTGTGTCCGATTCAACTGCAGCAGTTTTCCTTTCTGAATTCCAGCTGACGGAGTTAACTCCCATATGCATGGAGAACTCCCGTATTCCAACGTAAGTGACAGAGCCTGAAATAAAGGCCCGTCCGCCGTAGCGGGCACCGTTTACGTAAACTGTAACAGTTCTTTCGCGGGCCGCCTCAAGGGCTTGTGCAGACAGATAAGCCTGTCCCGAATCGTAGGCATTTTCGGCTTTTATGCCGATTGCAAAACAAAAGCAAAGCGCAAGGGATAAAACAAAAGCCGCTGTACGCAATGCACGAGCATGAAGATTATTGCATTTTTTCATACTGAACTCCTTTCCGCGGCATCGCCGCTCGGGCTTTTCAGGTGTGATTCCATCCTTGCCCGTGGATATTATTTTAACATTACGGCGCAACTTATTCAACAAACAGATATTTCCATGGAATCCCTTCCTTATATTACCTGAAAAGGGGGTTAAAAATTTTGGTAGTCATTGATTTTTCGGGCAGAGTGTAGTAATATATATGTGAATATGCTGCAAAATATGAATCTTTTCCGAGAAAGGATAAATATGATATGATTATGAAAATAAAAAGATATATAAGCCGCATCCTTTGCGTGGCTCTGGCCTTTTGTACGTTGCTTCTTTGCGGATGCGGAGTTTTTATTTTTAACGTCCCCTCCGATGGTGAGCCTGAAACAACAGCTCCCGAGGAGGAAACAACGGCTCCCGCACCTCTTGATGTGGTTGAGGGAGATTACGGTACAGAGGTAGACCGTTTTATGAAGGACCTTTCCGGTACGGATTATGCAGGTGCGGTTGCAAGGATAGTAACTACAAAAAGAACAATGATCCTTCCCGATGAAAGCACCAGCAAAACGATCTCCGAGGACCTTGCAGAGCGAAACGAGGCGGTTGAGGAAAATCTCGGAATCAGCCTTGTCAGCAATGAACGTGATGCTTCCATAATGCTTCAGGAAATAAGAGCTGCAGTTAAATCAAAGGATTATTATGCGGATATTATAATGTATCCGCAGAGCTATATCGGCTCATTTGTAACAGGCGGTGCAGTACTCAATCTCAATAGCCTTCCCGGCTTTGAAACAGACGGCGGATATTATTATAAAAGCGGTGTTGCCGCAGGCACCGGCGGAGATGCGATCTATGCTGTAGCAGGTCCTGCTTCTCTGGATGCAGATACTCTTCCTTGTATTTTCTTCAATAAAAAGATGATAGAAGCCACAGGTCTTGAATCTCCCTACAGCCTCGTTGACCGCGGTGAGTGGACTATTGATAAATATACTCAGTACGTAACTGCAGGCGGAGCGCTTGAAGGGGATTATTATGGCTACGGTGCTCAGAATACTGCAACGTATTTGTCCGATCTTTTCTTTTTCGGAGCAGGTGAACGCCTTACTGAAAGTGCTTCAGGCTACTATCCTCAGATAATGGTAAACTCCGGAAACGGAATGACTGTGATTGAAAAAATAAGAGCTGCAACAGTAGGGGCAGAATCCTCAGGAAACGCCCTTTTCGCAATTGACAGCTTTAACAGCGGAAATACTCTTTTCCTTATCGATAAGATCGAAACAATGAAGTCGATTTCCGGCAACGTGGACTGGGGCATGCTCCCTATGCCCAAATACTCTGCAGAGCAGGAAAAGTATATAACTCTTGCCCCCTATGAGGATGCACTTTTCATCAGCGCAGTCCCCACAGCTCCCAACTATGCAATGACAGCGGACGTTATTGCATGTCTTAATATCGTAACCTACGGCTACACAAAGGATGCATACGTAGCCAACGCAACTTATTATTATCTCAGAGATAATGAATCAATAAGAATGCTCGACCATATTGTAAGCAATCCCGTATATGATTTTGCATATTCCTTTGCTTCCAGCTATAATGCTATCCCCTCCGCAACCTTTATGGCTGTGAGAAACGCAGTATCAGGCGTTTCAACCATTGAGCGATATGTAAATATGTGGTCAAGACAGTTTGAAAATTCTATGTATTACCTCTTCGATGTAGAAGACTAAAGGAAGGGTCAAAAATGTATTTCAATATTAAATCACGAGACAGACAGGATCTCCCTATAGACGTTCTTGAAAATCACTTTCCCGGAATGCTTTCCGGCTTTACTGACTGCGAGTTTCTCACCTATAACGGAAAGAAGGCAGTAGGCGCAACAGGACTTCCTTACTATATGCCCGTTTGCCTCTATGCTCTTAATACCCCCGTATTTGAGGACTATCTCTGGGATAATAATAAAACAAGCCATCTTTTCGTCTTCGAGGGCGAAAAGATTACCCACTATACAGAGGAGGGCGAGGTAAAGGTCCCTGCAGAGGTTGAGGCAGCACTTCTTGCAATGTATCAGCGCCTTGATGTAAGCGCAGGTGATATCGATGAGGACGGCGCCCACGTTATCGACCTCAAGGCAATCCCCATAGGCCCTCACTTTGACGTAAACCTTCTTCTCGGAAACCGAGTAGGCTTTGAGAATCCTCTTCTCACAACTCCTAAATCCGCTCTTGACTCCCTCGGTCGAGGCTCCTTCAGAGGCAAGGCAGAGAACCAGGTTCTTGCAACCCGCTACGTCTGGAGAATGGAAGAGAACGGCGAGCCTGTAAACCGTCAGTTCTATCTTTATGAGAACGGCAAGCAGATTTTCTATTCCGCAAACGTAAACGAAAACGTAAAAGTTGCAGTATGCCGTCATCTCCAGAACAGAACTGTTATTACATATGAAACCGAGTGCGGTCTCAAGATCACAAGAACTATCTTTATCGTTCCTCACGAGCACGATATGCCCGAGGCAGTAGAGGCGCAGAGAGTTGAGATCGAAAACACAACCGACAGCGACCGCGATATCCGTATCGTATTTACAGGTATGCTTTCCGTATTCGCTCCCGACGGTATTTTCGGTGATATCGTGTATGCCAATATCGTTCACGAGTCTGCTGTTGTAACTAACGATGAGGGACGCACAGTATGCGTTTCTCCCCGCCTCCATCCCCGCTACGGCAGATATTGCCGCCGCTTTGCAACAGTGCTTGCAAATGGTGACTATTTCGATGAATACTGCGTAAACTACCGTGAATTTATGGGTAGCGGCGATATTTATCATCCCGAAAACGGTGGCAGACTTTCCAGCCGTCAGAACAGAAAGGATGCGGCATTCTTCGCTCTTGCAAAGACTATCACAGTCAAGGCAGGAGAGTGTGGCATTGCCGATTCCTATGCAGGCATCTGCTCTCACGATGATGACGTAACTGAGATATTCCTCCGTCAGTCTAACAATTTTATCGAAAAATACCGCAATCCCGAGGCGCTGTCAGCGGCTTATAAGAGCGTTGTAGACTTTGTTGAAAGCTATTCCTCTTATATCACCTTCAATTCCGATGACAGAAGAATGTCCTCCTATATTTCAAAGAACCTTCCTTTCCAGGTGCTTTATCAGTCCTTTGTAACCCGTGCCTTCGCATGGACAAACAAAGGCGGTCGTAAGGTAGGCTTCCGAGAGATCCAGGATATGTACGCATCCATGTATTATATGACGGCAATGGGTAATTCAGGCCTTGCCCGTGATATGATTTCAAGATGGGCTGAAAACGTATTTGAGGATGGTTATGCATACCATAACTTCTATTGGGGCGGCGACGGTATCGGCGTCGGAAGTGATGACCAGCTTTGGCTTATGCAGGCAGTTTACAGATACGTAATGCTCACAGGCGATATTGATTTTGTAAACATGGAGCTCCCCATTGCAGGATGCGAGGATAAAAAGAGAACTATCTTTGATACAATGATGGCATCCGTATTCTATTCAGGATGTATTTCAGTAGGTGACCACGGACTTCCTCTCCTCGACCACCTTGACTGGAACGACTGTTTGAAGCTTGACTACGATTCAATCAGCGCTCCCGAAAAGATGGAGCTTTACCGTAAGCAGATAGAAGAGAAGGGTCAGAAGTGGGGCGATCGCTTTGAGAGCTACTACTGCGAGAGCGTAATGAACGCATTCCTTCTTAAGGTTGCTTATGATAATATGGCAGAGCTTGCTGACCTTTCAGGTAGAGTAGAAGAGGCAAAGTGGCTCCGAGAAAAGTGCGCTACTCTTTGCGAAAACATCCAGGCTCATGCATGGAAGGGTGACTTCTTTGCACGTTGCCTTATCAATAACCCCGAAAAGGGCTATACATATCTGGGTGCAGGCGGAGACGGACTTTCCCTCAATCCCGAATTCCCCGGCTCATACTGGCTCAATTCCTTCTCCTGGGCGCTTCTTGCAGGCTGTGCAACTGAGGAGCAGATGAGAATCATGCTTGATTCCGTAAACAAGTATATCAAGACCCCCGCAGGTCTTACTCTCACATCCCCCTGCGACCTTGATAAGGTTTCCGAAACCACAGCAATGGACCACTATTTCCGTGGTGACCGTGAAAACGGAGCGGTGTTCAAGCATGCAACAATGATGGCAACAGCCGCAATGTTCAAGGCTTGTAAGGTCATCAAGGACGAAAAGCTTGCCGCAGATTTTGCCGAAATGGCATTCTGGATGCTTGACCTCGTTCTTCCTTATCAGACTCTCAAAACTCCTTATATCACAAAGGGTAACCCCCGCTTCTGCACACAGTATAATAACAGCGAAACGGGAGAAAATATCGGACCTATGCTTTCCGGTACTGCAAGCTGGCTTTCTCTCACAGTATATGAATTCCTCGGTATCAACCACGTGGACGGCGGCATTGACCTCAAGCCCGTTCTCCCCTTTGATACAGAGCGCGCAAACTACGTAGTCCGTGTTGACGGCACAGAGTTTGATATTACAGTAGAAAAGTCCCTCGGCTTTGCCCGTCCCACAGAGGCGACAGAGTATACCTTCGACGGCGAGAAGTGCACCTCTGTTATCCCCAACCCCCGAGACGGAAAGAAGCATATTGTTACAGTTAAGATGTAAAGAAAAAGCCTCCCGCAAGGGAGGCTTTTCTTATTTGTTATGGCATATATAACAAAAACAGATAAAGGTATACGATTCCTAAAAGCAAAAACGTTATGCCCAATACCCACTCCTTTGTTCCTCTGAATTTGTTCGGGTAGGCATGGCGGGGAAATCCTTTTATATAAATTATGGGAGCTCTCGGCATTAATCGTCGTTCGGAAAAACGACCTTCAGCGGAGTAACAATATTGTTTTCCGTTAACGGTATATACGTATCCGTACCGTGTCAGAATCGGAATTATGTGGCCGTGTCTGCTTTTTGTATTTCTGTGAACATTTGGCTTGGTCAACACTCCGATAGATTTAGCGCGAAACCTTGGGAAAAGGCCGAGTATGGCTATCATGAGATTCCATGATCCGATTAAAAATGAAACAGCAGATATAATGATTGCGAGAATCATATTGTGACATCGCACCTTTCCAGTTCTCATTTAAGTATCTTAACTGAATTATACATCTATATTGTGTAAAAATCAATATTGAAACTTGCAGTTTCAGTGATATTAAATTCGCCTATAAAACTTGCAAGGCGAATATAACTGAGGCACCCTCCACAAGGAGGGTGCCTCACGGTTGCTTTTTTTATTGACTTTTTACTCGTTAGAGAGGCATTAACAGAAGGTTGACATATTAAAAATACTGTGGTATTATTTATATAATATATAAAGTGTTTGAAAGGAGTTTATTATGATTGAATTCAAAGGATATATTTCTGGCGCGGCGGAAAAATATTTTTTTGCATTGTCAAGAAAGATCGTTATAAAGATTTTTCTTGTCAGTGAGGTGTTGGTGCTTTTGCCGATTGCATTTTTAGGCATAAAGCATGGCTACTGGCCTGCTTTGATTTTTTGTGCTGTTGGATTTATTGGAATTCCTTTGCTTACTTACATTCCGATGACTAAGAAAAACAAGCTTGGGATATTGCCCCAAAGAATTTATACAGACTCTGAAAGCATTACTTGTATTGCAGAAAAGTATGTAGAAAGCAAACTCATAGGAGATGAGATTGCCCTTCGAGATCATGGTGAGTTTTATGAGCTCGTTTATCCTTTTGGCAAGGCAAGTGAGAAATTTATTTGCCAGAAATCTTTGCTGACACAAGGTACGCTTGAAGAATTTGAAGCTCTTTTCGAGGGCAAAATCGAGAGAATATAACAAAAAGCTGTCGCACTTTTAGTGTGACAGCTTTTTGTTATTAAAAACATCCATAATTTCAGTTTGTCAAATAGTTTGATGTTGAAATTTGTTCGGTGAAAGTTTATACATTGTGCCTCCACTTCTCACCGACGAAGGAGGTGTGAAGGGGAGGGGGACCGCCGCGTAGATACAAGAACGGTTATAGCTGCCTATATCGGGGCGGTGGAAGGGTTGCCACATCAGCAAGAGAACCGAACGAACTGCATATGTTTTATGTTAAATGATAGCTAAATAGTATTGTTTGATATACCAAATACCGCTTAATTTTATTTGATAGACAGTTCTCGTGCAGATGTGGCACCCCTTCCGTCATCGGTGCCTACGAAATCAAAAATTCAAAGTTCTCCCTGCACCGATGCCACCTCCCCCTCACAGCAAGCTGAGATGTGGAGGCTTTTGTTTGGTGCGTCCTCGGTCAACCTCAAATCACCTATAAACCTGAGCTTGAATAAACCAAAAAAATCAAAAAATCTCTCCCAAATATATAGACTATTGAAAAAAACTGTGATAAAATATACTGAATATATATGTTCTAAAAAGAGGTAAAATGAAAACTGTAAGAATTCAGGCAGAGGGCTACGGTGCAAACTGCTGGGTGCTCATTGATGAGGAAAGCTCAGAATTTGCGCTGATCGATCCTTCTCCCACAGGAGAGGCTTTTTTCGATTTCCTTGAAAAAAGAGGACTGAAAAAGGAAAACTTAAAGTATATACTCCTCACCCACGGTCATTTCGATCATATCACAGGTGCGGATGAGATAAGAGATATATCCGGCGCTCCTCTTGCAATTCATGAGGCGGATGCGGATTTTCTCACAACCGATAAAAACGCATACAAATACTTTTTCCGCGAGGACCTGATAATGCGCCCTGCTGAGATCATTCTGTGTGACGGAGACGTTCTCACTCTCGGCAAAAACGAGATCAAGGTCGTATCCACCCCCGGTCATACTGAGGGAAGTGTGTGCTTCTTCGTTGGAGATAACATATATACAGGCGATACGCTCTTTGATCGCAGTATCGGAAGAACAGACCTTGTGGGCGGCAACCAGGCAAAGCTTGAGGAAAGTCTCCGCAAGCTCATAGCTCTTGAGGGTGATTATAATATCTACCCCGGTCACGGCTCTGTTTCAACAATTTCAAAGCAAATTAAATTTAACCCATATCTTTATGGAGGTAACTTATGATAGATTATAAAGAGCTTTCAGCTCTCCTTTTCCCCGACGTCACAATGACAGAGGAGGATTGCGAAAAGATGTTCCCCCCTCGTGAGGGACTCCCCGAGGGTGCGGTAATTTCCCGTATGGCACCCAGCCCCACAGGCTTTGTTCACCTTGGAAACCTTGTTCAGGGTCTCACAAGTGAGAGAATGTGCCATCAGTCCGGTGGTATTCTCTATCTTCGTGTTGAGGATACAGATGCAAAGCGCGAGGTTGCAGGCGCTGTTGAAACACTTATCGAGTCTCTTTCCCACTACGGCATCCAGTTTGACGAGGGTGCTACAGTAGACGGCGACAGCGGCAACTACGGCCCCTACCGTCAGAGACAGCGTAAGGATATTTACCACGTATTTGCAAAGAAGCTTCTCGAGGAGGGACAGGCATACCCCTGCTTCTGCACAGAGGAGGAGCTTACAGATATCCATAATAAGCAGGAAGCAGAGAAGGCAAACTTCGGCTATTTCGGCAAGTGGGCTATCTGGCGTGACAGAAGCATCGAGGATATCAAGGCAGCCCTCGCAGAGGGTAAGCCCTGGGTACTCCGCTTCCGCTCTACAGGCTCTATTGAAAATAAGATCAAGCATACAGACCTTATCAAGGGTAACCTTGAGGTAACAGAGAACGATATTGACCACGTTCTGTTGAAATCTGATGGAATCCCCACATACCACTTCGCACACGCAGTTGACGATCACTTCATGAGAACAACTCACGTTGTTCGCGGTGACGAGTGGCTCTCAACTCTTCCTTTCCACCTCCAGCTCTTCCGTGCCCTCGGCTGGCGCGCACCTAAGTATCTCCATATCGGACCTCTTATGAAGATGGACGGCGAGTCAAAGCGTAAGCTTTCAAAGCGTAAGGACCCCGAGCTTGCTCTCACATACTACAGAAGCGAGGGCTTCCCCGTAGAGTCTGTTTATGAGTATATCATGACAGTTCTTAACTCCAACTTCGAGGAGTGGAGACGTGCTAACCCCGATGCTCCCGTTGACGAGTTCAAGTTCTCCCATAAGAAGATGAACCCCGCAGGAAGCCTCTTTGACTATGCAAAGCTTTGCGACGTATCAAAGAACGTAGTTTCCAGAATGACAGCTGAGAAGGTTTACGATGGCGTTCTCGACTGGGCAGAGGAGTTCGACGCTGATTTTGCAGAGGCTCTCAAGGCTGATAAGGATAGCGCTGTCAAGGCATTCGCTATCGGTCGCGGTGGCAAGAAGCCCCGTAAGGACCTCACAGTCTGGGCAGATGCAAAGAACTATATGGGCTTTATTTACGACAGCATTTACGAGATCGTAGATCAGTATCCCGAAACCTTTGCAAAAGAGGATATCAACGCAGTTCTCACAGCATTCTGCGAGTCCTATGACAGCGCAGCAGAGCAGCAGGTATGGTTTGATAACCTCAAGGCAATCGCTGACAGACTCGGCTTCTGCTCCGATATGAAGGCATATAAGGCAGAGCCCGAGAAGTATAAGGGCAGCATCGCAGACGTAAGCATGTTCCTCAGAGTTGCAGTAACAGGTAAGATGAACTCTCCCGACCTTTATGAGGTAATGAACATCCTCGGCAAGGATAGAGTCCTCGCAAGAATCAATGCAGTAATTGGAGGCTAATTATGGCAAGCAATTTTATTCACGATATTATAGACGATGAAATAGCCCTCGGTAAGCACGAGCAGGGCAAGATCCAGACCCGTTTTCCCCCCGAGCCTAACGGATATCTCCACATCGGCCATGCAAAGGCTCTCTTCATCGACTTTTCCACAGCCGTAAAGTACGGCGGTAAGTGTAACCTCCGCTTCGACGATACAAACCCCACAAAAGAGGACGTTGAGTTCGTTGATGCTATCCAGGAGGATATCAAGTGGCTCGGCTACGAGTGGGACAAGTGCCTCTACGGCTCCTCCTACTTCGATAAGTGCTATGAGCTTGCAGTTGAGCTTATCAAGAAGGGTAAGGCATACGTTTGCGACCTTGATAAGGATCAGATGAGAGAGTACCGCGGCACACTTACAGAGCCCGGTAAGAACAGCCCCTACCGTGATCGCTCCGTTGAGGAAAACCTCGATCTCTTCGAGAGAATGAAGAACGGCGAGTTTGCAGACGGAACACATACCCTCCGTGCAAAGATCGATATGGCAAGCCCCAACCTCAATATGCGTGACCCTGCTATCTACCGTATCAAGCACGTAAGACATCATCAGACAGGCAGCAAGTGGTGCATCTATCCTATGTATGACTTCGCTCATCCTATCCAGGATGCTATCGAGGGCATCACACACTCCCTCTGCTCCCTTGAGTATGAGGCACACAGACCTCTTTATAACTGGGTAGTAGACGAGTGCGGCTTTGAGAAGAAGCCCCGCCAGATCGAGTTTGCCCGCCTTAACCTCACAAATACAGTAATGAGTAAGAGATACCTCCGTGAGCTTGTTGAAACAGGCCTTGTTGACGGATGGGACGACCCCAGAATGCCCACACTCTGCGGACTTCGTCGTCGTGGTTATACTCCCGATTCCATTAAGGAGTTCCTCACCCGTGCAGGTATCGCAAAGACAGACTCCCTTATCGACGTAGCACTTCTTGAGTACTGCGTTCGTGAGGAGCTTAATACAAAGGCACCCAGAAGAATCGCAGTTCTCGATCCCATTAAGGTTGTAATCGATAACTATCCTGTTGACAGAGTAGAGTATTTCGAGGTTGCAAACCATCCCGGCAACCCTGAGATGGGCACACGTCAGATCCCCTTCACAAGAGAGATCTGGATCGACCGTGAGGACTTCGCCCTCGTTCCTCCCCCCAAGTTCTTCAGAATGAAGCCCGACGGAGAGGTAAGACTCATGGGCGCATATATAGTTAAGTGCAACAGTGTTGTTCAGGATGAGGACGGAAACGTTACAGAGATTCACTGCACAGCAGACCTTGAGGCAGCTAACGGCAATCCCCTCGACGGCAGAAAGATCAAGGGAACTATCCATTGGGTAAGCGCTGATATCTGCGATACAGTAAAGGTAAATCTCTATGAGCCTCTCTTTACTATCCGCAACACAGGCGATATCCCCGAGGATAAGACCTATGCTGATTACCTCAATCCCAACAGCGTAAAGACTCTCACAGATTGTAAGGTAGAAAAGGCACTTGCAAAGGGCGACGACACACGCTTCCAGTTCGTTCGTACAGGCTACTTTGTACGCGACTCCAAGAAGCCCGGCACATACAACAGAATCGTATCCCTCAAGGACAGCTTCAAGCCCGAATAATTTTCGAGATATATACAAAACGGCAGAGATATTGTATCTCTGCCGTTTTTGTGATATAATGAACTATAAAATCAACCTATATGCTTAGAAGGGAGATAAATATGGAACAGAGTAAAATAGAAAAGCTTATATGTGATAATAATTTTTCATATTCACATCCATATTTTTATAACAATCCTTTTGCACTGAGATGTGAGCTTGGGATTGGTGATGATTTGGAGTATATTTCCAATGCAAATAAGCGAGCCAATGAAATATACGATATATTATGTCCCTTCGGTGCTGATGCAATAATTTTCAATTATTGGGTATGCGATTATTCAGAGTGCGGACCTGCCGAAGAAGATGAAATTGACAATAATATCAGTTACAGTATTGAATGGGAAACGAAACAACTGAAATTTCTTTTGGAAAACCAAAACAAATACAGACATCATACGGTAAGAAATTTGGAAACGTATGATGATTCTGATGATGAATCCGAAGGAAAGCAAATCAGAAATCGTATTATATGTTATCGCGATGAAAAAGAATTTGATCATAAGAAATTTATAAATAATTCAATAACCAACGTTGGCTTTGATTTAAGCTTTGTATCGTTTCAAAACGAATGTATTTTGTCGATTTACGACGATAGGGGCTGTGATATTGTCTTTGCCACCCACGAAAAAATGAAAGAATTTTACCCCAAACTCAGACCATATTTTCTATCCTATGATATAGAAGAGATGGAAAAGCGATACAACGGAAAATAAACAAAACCCCGACAGAATGTCGGGGTTTTAAAATTTAAATACTGCTCAAACCTCGTACTCGCTTTTTCTTCCTTGCGAAGGAGAGAAAACGTAGGAAAGCTGATTGCCGCTCCCGCACATCTACACACGATGCAGACGACAATTTTATGCAAAAATAAACGTAAACGATTTACCCGTAGGGGCGTCACTGTGTGCGCCCGTAACGATAAATTAAGATTAAACATAGCGGGCGAACACAGTTCGCCCCTACGTTTCGTTTTTTAATAGTTAATTATTTGTCATTAATTAGACTGAATACAAAATTTAAGCTTTTACCTCTTCTTTGAATCGCAGATATTCCTCATAATCACCGAAAAAGCTGTCATACTTATATAATGCTCTTTCGGGATAAATGTTTGTCATATATTCTTCTCCTATTTCTTCGGTCAAGGCAGAAAAATACATGGGATTACGTGCGGCTATATTGAGGTCTTCACATTTTGCAACGTTCTTTACCTGCTCTGCAAGTGACCAGAAACGGCGAAGCTCCTCAAGGCACTTTTCTTTGTTACCCATTTTCATATATGTCTTTGCGCGGCTGTCACAAGAAAGTATTTTATAGGTTGCAAAAAAATCAGAGCAACCGTCGTCAAATATAGAGAGCAGCTTGTCGTGTGCATTGTGAAAAGCAAGAGCTTTTTCGAATTTGTTGTTATTTACAAATTCACATATCAAGCTTTCAAAAACATGGCTCATGGTCCAGTACATCTTCCATAATGACATTGCACCGAATTCTTCCTGTTCGACAAAACACTTTTTATGTCCGAGCATATGAACAGTACCCACAATACGTGATTCATAGGCGTCTGCACTGATTTTTTTAATACATTCCTCCGTTTTATCGTATTTTCCCGTTTCGTTGTAAATACGTGTCAGCATATGAAGCGCTGAGTCTACCTGCTTTATGTCACCGCAGGAATCAACTACCTCGTTGCAAAGCTTTATTGCCTTTTTAATAGCTTCACTCTTTTCATTTTCGTCATTTGACATTCTATTGACCATTGAAAGGGAAAAAGCAAGATAGATCTTAAGATCGGGGCTGTTGGGATATTTGCTGAGTCCTTCGCTGATGATCTCGATTTCTTTATAGGTATCCATGCTGTCATCAGCGGCTTTCATTATTTCCTTTACTTCATCGGCATAGCTGTTCATATGATAGCCGAAAAGCCTGTCGATGGAGACTTCAAACAGGTCTGCCATAACGGGGAAAAGGCTTACGTCAGGTGCACACTGATCGTTTTCCCACTTGGATATTGCCTGACAAGACACTCCGAGCTTTTCAGCAAGCTGAGACTGAGTGATCTTCTTTTCTTTACGAAGTGTGTATATGTTTGTTCCTATACTCATAGTTTTTCTCCTAAAAAATTATTCAGTGATCACTGTCATAATTATATCATCGCTAAGAAGAATTGCCAACATATCAAACAGTCATTTTTTAGAAAAGAAAATCAACCTTAGGTTGAATTCACCCAATCAACAGTAGGGGCGACCATTGGTCGTCCGTTCATCAGCACGATTAGTTGAAATATAGATAACCTATATTTGATAGACAGTTCGTGTGCAGATAAGCGGACGACCAATGGTCGCCCCTACGTTGGTTTGTTTATCCTTTATATGCCTTGATAATGATAAAGTTCGGCTTTAAAAACTCTTTTGTAATGAGAGGGTACTTTTCAATTGCCCATTCTTCGGGCGTGGGCTCTTCTACGGTATCAATAATAAATCCCGTTTTTGCAAGTGTTGTAATCAATCTTCCGATTGTTCGATGATATTTTATAACTCCGTCGCAAATCCAATGAAATTCGCGTTTACCTTCTTGGCTGTAGTTTGAAAACGTGTAGGAGATGCGATTCCCGTTTTCGTCCTTATTCCAATGTCCGAGTCCGGTTACTGTAGCCGTCATTATGGGATGCTCCTGAGAAAAGAGAAGGCAGCCGTTATCGTTTAATAATGAATAAATATCAGCAGTAAGCTTTTCGAAATCTTCTATGTAATGAAAAGCAAGGGAACTGTATACAAGGTCAAATTTGTAGGGCAGGGAGGTAATATCCGTCATGCTCATATTGATATATTCAATTTTCTCGTGGGATGATTCACGCCTTGCCACTTCCAGCATCTTTTTGGAAATATCTATTCCAACTACCTTTTCGGCACCGAGCTTAATAAAATCCGTGCAGTTATGCCCGTAACCGCAACCGAGGTCAAGAACTGCTTTCCCCGTTACATCGGGAAGCAGGCGTTTCATTGCAGGTTGTTCTAACAGATCGTTAAGATTGGTTTCTCTGGCTCTGATAGCTTTGTACCCTTCAAAAAACTGTTCGTTATCAAAAATAATCTGATCTGCCACGTTAGCCTCCTGTTATTTATCAATATGGTTATCGATGTAATGTTTTACTGCCCAACTTTGAATTTCAAGATGCAGTTTGCTTTCAACATCATCTATTGCAATCCATTCAAGGTTATGGTCTTTTTCTGTTGGTGCACAGACTTTTTCAATAAGTTTTCCGCAGTAATAATGCTGAATAGGATGGAAATAGCCAACCTTGGGATGCAAAACATACATATCAGCACTGCAAATATGCTTATCTAAATAAACAAAAAATCCTGTTTCCTCAATACATTCTCTTTTTAAACACTCTTCAAGGCTTTCGTTATCGTCAATTCCTCCGCCGGGAAGAAAATATCCTTGAGGGTCACGTATAACGGCAAGTTTATTATCTTCAATACAAATTAGATAAGCACCTATCCTGTCGTAATAAGAAACATCTTTAAGCTTTGTTCCAAAAGTTTTAAAGATTATTTCATTTGAACTATTAGTCATTCAAACCTCCTGAAAATTATTGAAACGTATCACTTTAACTTGAAACAAAAAAGTCATCAACTGAGCAATCGAGAATTTCTGCAAGATCTGAGAGAAGAAAAACATCGGGGTAGCTCATATCCCGTTCCCATTTGCTGACAGCCTGTGCCGAAACTCCCAGTAAACTTCCGAATCTCGCCTGAGATATACCCATTTTTCGTCGGTATTCTTTGATTTTTTCTGAAATGCGTATTCTTTTCATCGTAAAACTTTTCCTTTTCTGGCTTTTTAAGGACGGTGCCGCGGAAAATAAAAAAGCACCCATATGGGTGCGAAGGACGCAAGTCCGATAAAAAAGCACCCTTTCGGATGCAATCAACTTTAATGGGCTGTCAAAAGAAATTGACAGGGGCGAAGTTTATGACATCCGATCTGAAAATGTATACTGTTGTCATGATTTTCGCCTCCTTTTGTTGAAATTTGTGAATAGATTTTACCATAACAAAAATGCCGTGTCAACCTATAAAAGAAAATTCCCCTAAACCATTGGTTTAAGGGAATAAAAGTGTTAATTTGAAAATCTCTTACTTGCTCTTTCCTCTGTGCGAAGGAGGGTGCAGGAGCCTTTTCCGTTTGTTATCTCGCGGATAAGGTTTGTCAGCTCCTCGCCTCGGTCGGCTTCGATTGCGGCGGTGACGGTAACGCCCTCGCCGAATTCCGTATCATCCTCGGAAACGTCCATAGCCTTTAATTGAACGGTGAGGCGTTGATACTCGGAATAGGAGCAGGAGAGACAGTAGATGCCGAATTCTTCGCTGACAGCGATTCCTGCGGCGTCAATTGCCTGCTTTGCGGCGGCGGAATATGCGCGGACAAGTCCGCCCGCACCGAGAAGCGTGCCGCCGAAATATCGGGTAACAACAACGCACATATCCGTAGCTCCCGACATTTTGAGAACGTTCAGCACAGGCATTCCTGCAGTGCCCTGAGGCTCTCCGTCATCGGAATAACGGGCTCTTGCGCCGTTGTCGATATAATATGCCCACACGTTGTGGGTTGCATCGCTATACTCTCGCTTCTTTTCTTCAACGATGGCCTTTGCCTCCTCCTCAGTACGAACAGGTGCGGCATAGCCTATGAATATTGACTTTTTCTCTTCGTATTCGATCTCGCCTATAGAGGCAAGAGTCACTCTTTTTTCGTTGTCCATGTATTCCTCTATTACTTGATACCTCTAACTATCATAATGATCGATACGTTGGTATCCCACTGTTTTTCTCCGCTTTTATACTGTTCTATGCGAGTGTCGTACTTTATATTAGTAAGTCGCTTCATTTCTTCGACTTCTTGAGTTGTGAAATGCTCGGGCATTGTATGTAGTACGGCTTCGATTCCGTCCAAAGCCGTGTGCCTGTTGGCATTGATCATATCAAGAGCTAATGAGGCTGAAAACCTCGGATTGTCCGGTGTCAGATCGATCGTAGCAAAACCGGTGCTGATATTGGAAAAACCGTACTCTGCCATTGAAACGGGCATTTCTGATTCGCTCATCGGATACTTGCATACGGAGAACCTATCTATTGTATCATCATGCTCCTGAGCCTTTTTCCAAAACTGTTGCTCATATTCGCTGAATGTGATGCAGCTCGGATCGATATTGATTCCTCTTCGAGAGGAGAGCACAAGGCATATTCCACCAGGCTTTAAAACTCTTAATTGCTCACCGTAAAATTTTGACGGTTCAATATGCTCTGCAACCGTATTAGATATTGTTACATCGAAAGTGTTATCTTCAAAGGGAAGTGCTGTTGCATCTCCCTCCATAAAATTCACGCCCGATTCGTGTTCAGAGCCAAATCTAATAAATTCACTATCACGGTCAATTGCTGTGATTTTAGAATTCGGATACCAACGGTGGAGAGCACCTGCGAGGGCACCGGGACCGCAACCTATTTCAAGTATTTTCAATGCACGATTTTCGTTTAAATCAAACAGTCGTCTGTATTGATCTGCAAACAGATCATCAAAGCGTAGCTTGCGAGTATAATATAACGTTCTTGTTCCTTGAACGTATTTTGACCAGATAACGTTCATTTGTAAACCTCCTCGCACTTGATTATATTCTTTATTCTTTAATAAACTTCTTCAGCTTTCCGAGAAGCTTTTCGTCGCAGGTAACGGTAACGTCGATTCCGTCGGCGGTGTATTCAACCTCAACGTTTTCTCCGTCCTTGTAGATAAGACCGAGAAGACCTCCCTCGGACTGGGGAAGAGTAACATGAACGGTCTTTTTGCCTGCGGAGCAAAGCTCTTCAAGGATATTAACAAAGTCATCGATGCCATCACCCGTAGCTGCTGAAATAAAGGCATATTTCGCGCCGCTTGTGGATGCGATTCTCTTCATCTGGAGAAGCTTTTCCGAGTCAACAATTCTGTCGCACTTATTGAAAAGATAGATGGTGGGCTTGCCAACAGCGCCAAGCTCACGGAGAAGGTCCTCCGTAACCTCAAGCTCAGAGGCAAACTCTCCGTCGGATGCGTCAACAACGATGAGAAGAATATCTGCAAAAACTGCCTCGTCAAGAGTACTTTTGAAGGCCTTGATAAGGTGGTGGGGCAGATTCTTGATAAATCCAACGGTGTCGGTGAGAAGTATCTTTTCACCGTGGGGGAGAATATACTGGCGGGTTGTGGGGTCAAGGGTTGCAAAAAGCTTGTCCTCGGCAAAGATACCCGCATCGGTAAGTCGGTTCAGAAGGGTGGACTTTCCTGCATTGGTGTAGCCGACGATAGCGCACTTTGTAATGCCGCTGCGGTCACGGGATGCACGGATAACGCTACGGTTTTTCTCAACCTTGCGAATTTCCTCTTCAAGCTGAGCAACGCGTGTCTTTAAGCGACGGCGGTCAATTTCAAGCTTTGTCTCACCGGGGCCACGGGTTCCGATACCGCCTCCGAGACGGGACATATCACGTCCCTTACCCATAAGACGGGGGGCTGTATATTTCAGCTGTGCAAGCTCAACCTGAAGTCGACCCTCGGCACTCTGTGCGCGGGAAGCGAAGATATCAAGGATGAGCATGCTGCGGTCAAGCACGGACACGTCGCACTCGAGCGCGTCCTCAATAGACTTGATCTGAGAAGGGGAGAGCTCAAAGTCAAAAACAACAAGCTCAGCGCCTGTATTCTTGCAGGCATCCTCAAGCTCCTTGATCTTACCTGAGCCGATGCCGTAGCGGCTGTCGGGCGCGGAGCGCATCTGTGTTATAATTGCAGAAACCTCGCATCCGGCAGTATCAAGAAGACGGCGAAGCTCCTCAAGTCCCTTGAGACATTCGCCCTCCTGTCCCTTTTCAAAAATAGAAACGGTAACAGCCTTTCTGTTATCAGAGGGGGTAACGTCGTGCATTTTCTCACGGGGCGCCTTTTCTTCTTCCTCCTCGGGATGGACAACGGTTTCAGTTATTTCAATATAAAAGGGAAGTCCCTCAAAATCTTTTTCTTCCATAAAACCTCACAAATTAAGTGAACGAAAAAACCGGATAAGAACGTGCCGCTCTTATCCGGATCTTTATAGATGCTTTCTTATCTCTTAGCTGCTTCAAGACGCTTCTTGAACTTGTCAACTCTTCCGCCTGCATCAACAAACTTCTGCTTGCCGGTGAAGAAGGGATGGCACTTAGAGCAAACTTCAACACGGATCTCGCCGTTAGCATCACCCTTTGTAGAACGGGTAACAACAGTCTCGCCGCATGCGCAACGGATTGTTACTTCCTTGTAATCGGGATGAATTCCAGTCTTCATTTTTATCTCACTCCTTGCGGTTTTGGTTTTTTACAGTACAAGGAATTTTAACATAAAAGACCGCATAAGTCAATAGCCTTTTGAAAAAAGTTTGGCAATTTTACGAATATTATATTTTTGAGCCGATAGACTCCCTGAGTCTTGTGATAATTCGCTTCTCAAGACGGGAAATATATGATTGAGATATACCGAGCATATCCGCCACCTCTTTCTGAGTTTTTGATATACCGGATTTTACACCGAATCTGAGCTCCATAATGCGTTGTTCTCTCTTGCTGAGCCTTGCAAGAGCTATTTTGAGAAGCTGTTTGTCAACCTCATTTTCCATATTCTGACATATAATATCACTGTCGGTGCCGAGTATATCCGAAAGAAGAAGCTCATTTCCGTCCCAATCCACATTCAGAGGCTCATCTATGGAAACCTCTGTTCGCCTGTTGCTGTTTTTTCGCAAATACATCAGAATTTCGTTTTCTATACAACGGGAAGAATATGTAGCAAGCTTGATTTTTTTGTCAGGTTTAAAGGTGTTTATGGATTTTATAAGACCTAT